>DATBRO010000141.1:0-7862 GCA_036560265.1 Gemmatimonadaceae bacterium
GATTGTGTTCTGCGCGGAGTCCAACAGGTCCCGCACACGCTGGAGCGCGACGCTGCGGCCGACATACGTCGGCGCGGTGTTCTGGTAGGTGTCGATCGGAATCTGCTGGTACGCCATCAGCGCTTCGCCGAGCGCGTCCGCTTTGAGCGCGAACGCGAGCGCGCGAACGCCGCTGCGCGTCCCCGGCTCGAACTGCGCGGCAAGCGCGTCGGATCCCGCGAGCACGTCGTCCGCTGTCCTCACCGTGCGATACACGGAATTGAAGACGTTGTCGGCGATCGCGGTGCCCGGTGCGACGGCGCCCTGCTCCGCGTCGCTGATCGACACGAGCGCCGCGCTCACCGCTGCGAATTCGTCGTTCACCAGCCCCGCCATGTACGCGAAGTTGCCGTACGACTGTGAGTACCGGTTCTGAAGCCCGGTCGCGAGCGCGATCACGCCGTCCACACTCGTGGTGACTTGCGTCTCAGTGGGCGAATTGGGGTTTTGCAGATCGAGGTTGCAGGCGCCGAGCGCAATGGCAGCGACGGCCACCGCGCACTGTCTGATCTTCATGCGCATTGGAAGTCTCCGCCTAGAAGGTGAACCGCGCGCTCAACGACCACGTGCGCGGAATGGGATAGCCGCCGAAATCGAATCCGCGGTCCGCCGCGGTCGTCTGGAGCGAACCCAGTCCGCCGCCGTTGGTGCCGAACAGGTTGATCTCCGGGTCGTACCCGCTGTAGTCGGTCCAGACGTACAGGTTGCGGCCCGAGAGCGTCAGCTCCACGCCATCGCGGAAATATCGTTTGACCGACGCGGCGTCGACCGTGTAACTCGCGGAGAGCTCGCGCAGCTTCACGAACGTGCCGTCTTCGATCCAATACTCGAAGATGCCCTGTGTGCGCGCGTTGAAGCCCGGAGGCAGCTTGCGCGAATCGCCGTAAGGCAGCAGCTCGCGCTCGTAGGATTTCGAGTTGCTCGCGATGCCGGCGTTCTGCGCGCGCGTCGAGAGGTTCATGATGTCGTTTCCGAACACGCCGTCGAGCAGGGCGCGGAGTCGCACCTTCTTCATGAGCGTCACTTCGTTCATCAGAGAGCCCATCCACTTCGGATTGGGATCGCCGATCACCTTGCTGTTGGAATCCAGGCAGTCGCCGCCGGCGAGCGCGCGTCGCGCGGCAATCGTGGTGCCGACGTCCACCGTCTGGTTGCTGCGACGGTAGCGGCCGAGCGAGTCGAGCAGGAGGGCGCCGGTGGCGCAATTGCGGGCGAGGTACGATCCGTAGAAGGCGCCAGCCGGCTGGCCTTGCCGGATCCGGTTCGGATATCCACCCGCGGAGGCGAAGTCCAGGATAGAAAGGCTGTCGACGCGATTCTTGTTGTGCGTATACGTGATGGTCGACAACCATGTGACGTTGTCGCGATCGTAGTTCGTCGTGTTGAGCATCAGCTCGATGCCCTTGTTCGACATCGTGCCGATGGGCGCGAACTGCTGCGAGAACCCCGTGCTCGTGGGCAGCGGCCGGAAGAACAGCAGATCCGAGACGACCCGATCGTAGTACGTGGCCTCGATGCCCGCGCGACCGCCGAGCACTCCAGCCTCGGCGCCGACCTCCCACTCGCGCGCCCGCTCGTTTTTCAGGGTCGGGTTTCCGAACGTCGTGGCGTTGACGAACCCGGGACGACCGGCGAACGCCGCCGCCCCGTACGTGATGAACTGCGAGTACGCGTTCACGAGACCAGGCTGACTCCCCGCCCAGCCGAGCGCACTCCGCACCCTGAGGTTGTTGAGGTACCCCGTCTGATTATTGAGCACCACGTACGACGCCGAGAGCTTCGGGAACGCCTGCCACCGCTCCGACGGCGCGAACGTCGAGGACGCGTCGTAGCGAACGGCCGCGGTCAGAAAGAGCTTGTCGTTCCAGCCGGCCTCCTGCTGGCCGTAGAAACCGAGCGTCCGAAGCTCCGTGATGCTCTCTCCCGCCGCGAACACCGAGCCGGCGCTCACGAGCTCGCCGACCGGCGCGAGCCCGTTGGCGACGGCATTGGTCAGGCGGACCTTCTGCGACGTGTAGTTGAAGCCCCCGGTAGTGCGCAGGTCGAACGATCCCATCGGCTTCCACTGATAACTCGTGACGCCGTCCTGGTTGACGACGAGCGTGCTCTGGAACACCGACTGTGACCGGCCGGTCGCGTTGGGAATCGTGCCGAGTACGGCGCCCGGCGGCACGAACTGTCGCTGCTCGAAGCTCGTGTTGTCGAGGCCGATGGTATAGTCCACCAGCCAGTTCGTCGTCGGCGTCCACGTCGCCTTGCTCGAGCCGATGAAGCGATCGATCTGTTGCGGGTTCCGGATGCGCGCGATCGCGAGCAGCGGGTTGGTGCCGAGCGACGGCGGCAGCGGGTACACGCCGTTCGCCGGACGGAAGTCGACGTTCGTGGGAGCGAAGAAGAGCGAGCCCATGATGCCGAAATCGTTCTGCTCGCCGAAGGCCTGCATCTCGTTGTGCGTCGTGATGTAGTTGGCGGTCACGTTGCCGATGAGCCGGGTCGCGAGCTGCTGTTGCAGATTCGCGCGCGCGCCCGTGCGCTGCGAGGACGTCGAGCGCATGATCCCGTCTTCGTCGGAAAAATTGCCGCTGAGGTAGTACCGCGTCTGTTCGTTCCCACCCTCGACCGTCACGTTCTGCTCCGTCGCCGGCGCGCGGTGGAAGACGTCGTTCTGATAGTTGAAGCGCGTGACGGGCAGCCCAGACTCGTTGAACGGATAGAAGTTGAACGGCTGCTGCTCGCGCAGCTCCGCCGTCGAGTAGCGCGACGTCAACGTGTAGCGCGGTCGCCCGATGATCCCGCGTTTGGTGAATATCTGCACGACGCCGTTGTTCGCGCGCGATCCGTAGAGCGCCGCGGCGGCGGCGCCACGAATGATCTCGACGTGCTCGATGTCGTTCGGATTCAGGTCGGCGAGCCGATTCTGCGGGTTGGCACGAGTGCCAAGATCCGCGAGTTGCGCCGAGCTGTTGTCGACGATCACGCCGTCGACGATGTACAACGGGTCGGACCCGGCGATGAACGAGTTGGTTCCGCGCAGGCGGACCGACATCCCGCCGCCTCCGGGCATCCCGGAATTCTGCGAGATCTGGGCGCCCGCCACCTTCCCTTGCAGCGCCTGATCGAGGGTCAGCGCCCTCGCCTGGCCGATCACCGACGAATCGACCGAGGCGATGCTCGTGCCGACCTTGCGCTTCTCCGTGGGTGTCGCGGACCCGGTGACGACCACTTCGCTCAAGTTCACGGCGCTGACGTTGAGCGCGATGTCGCCGATCGAGTTGTCGCCGGCGACGACGTTGACGCCGCGCTGAACGGGCTGATAGCCGATGCGACGCGCGGTCACGCTGCGCGCCCCGGTGGGGACGTTGGTGAGTGTGAACTCGCCGTTGGCGCCGGCCACGGCGCCAATCCGCGTCCCGGATACGGTGACCTGGGCTTCGGGGAGTCCGCGTCCGTTCGACGCATCCGTGACTCGGCCGCGAACGCTGCCGGTAAACTGAGCCAGCAACTGGGCGGGCGCGATGAGCGCTAGAGTGATGACGAAAGCCCGAACACGAGCGAGGACGGGGGTCACCGGGGTCACGGGGGTCATGCGACGATCTCGCTTGCAGAGGAGGGAAGTGGGGCTACGATACCTTCTGGTCAACTGATGCGCTACCGCGGGCGTACGGCAGGAGGGCCGTAGAAAGGTCCAGGTAGTGAAGGGGAATCCAAGTATCGAGTCTTGCCAGTCGCACAGCCATTCAGTTGAACCAGTCGGCTAACTGAATCGGTCACTGGGAGACTGAACCGACTGGCAAACTCAAGACTTGGATCCCCTCTCACGTCCTTGGCTTCTCCAGACAAACAATCCGCGCAGTACAGGGGACGGTCGTTCACGTTACGCTGGCCGGACTCGACGTAGAGGTGTATTCTCTGGCCACCTCCCCCACCTCCCCCACCTCCCCCACCTCCCCCACCTCCTTCAAGGCAAGGCGATCTCCCTTGCGTACCGCCCCGCTGTTCCTTTTCGCTATTGCCCTTTCGCTCGCGTGTTCGCCGACGAAGCCGGCGACCGGCCCTACGCAGCAGACGCCGCGGACGCGCGTCGTGCACGACACCGTGAGAGATCCCGATCTCGAGAGGCGCGTCGCGCGGCTCGAGCTGCGCCTCATCGAGAAAGAAACCCAGGTCGACGAGCTTCAGACGCGTCTGGACGACACGCGCGACGAAGTCGTGCGCACGATGGCGAAGCTACAAACGCTCGCCAGTCGAGCTGAAGCCGCGTCGGTGATGGCTGAAGCGGACGTCGCGCTCCAGTCGCTGAGAACCAGCTCCGGCGGCCAGCAGCTTCCGGAAATCGGCCAGGTCTCGAAGCTGGTGCAGCAGAGCAACGCGGAGTTCAACAAGCAGAACTTCGGCGGCGCCTTGTATCTGGCGAATCAGGCGAAGGCCATCGCGGGAACCGGACGCGCGCGCGTGGCCGCGGGCACTCGCGGGGCGCCGCGTACCGGCGAAACGCCATTCGCGCTTCCGATTCGCCTCAAGGTCACCAGTCGCGGCAACGTGCGCGAAGGACCGGGCACCAACTTCGCGGTCGTGTTTGCGGTCGACGCGGGGATCACGCTCACCGGCTACGCGTACAGCGACGAGTGGGTACGCGTCAGCGACGACCAGGACCGCGGCGGCTGGATCTTCAGAAGCCTGGTCGGCCGCCCGTAGTCAGCTCTTCTTCTTCGTAGCTCTACTCTGTCGCTTGGCGGTTGGTAGCACGGCTTTCTCGGCCGCCTTCCGCGTGACGGATTTCGACGCCTGCACGACCTGGTTGCGTCCGCGCCGCTTGGCTTCGTAGAGCGCCGCGTCGGCAACTGTGATCACCGTCTCCGGCCGGTCCCCGTCCTTCGGGAATTCCGCGATGCCGATGCTGAGCGTGATCGCCCGTTCGGCGAACGGCTCGGACTCCACGAGGCGGCGGATCCGCTCGGCGACTTCGGATGCGCCAGCCATGTCGGTCTCGGGGAGCAGAACCGCGAATTCCTCGCCGCCGTAGCGCGCGGCGCAGTCGACGGCCCGCGTGCATTCGCGTAACAGCGTCGCGACTCGCTTCAGGACTTCGTCGCCCGCGGGGTGGCCGAACGTGTCGTTGTACGACTTGAAGTGGTCGACGTCCGCCATGATCACCGTGAACGAGTGCTTGTTCCGCGCGGCGCGCAGCGTCTCCTCCTTGAGGCGCTGCATCATCGAGCGGTGGTTCGTCAGGCCGGTGAGTCCGTCGGTGACCGAAAGTCGCTCGAGCTCTTCCCGTCCCTCGCGCAGCCGTCGCACCATGTGATTGAACACGATGGTGAGAGCACCGACTTCGCCGCCGCCGGTGTCCGGCAGATCGACGTCGAGATCGCCGGTGGACACTTCGGCCGCGCCCTCGGCCAGCCGTTCGAGGGGACGAACGATGATGTGCCCGAGCCAGTACGCCGTCGCCGCCACGACGAGCAGCAGCACGAGAATCACGAGTAGTGCGACGTTTCGGAAATGACGTACTTGCGCGAACGCCGAATCGCTCGACACCTCGGCGACCACGGCCCACGGAGCCTGCGGCACGCGCTTGAGCGTTCCGACCACTTCGCGCCCGTAGCTCGCGTACGAGACCGCGGCATCTTCGTGCGTCGACAGCCGGTCGAACACGCCGCGCCGCAGCTTCGTCTTGAGGAGCTCAGCCGAGATGTCGCCGGAGCTCGCGATGAAAGCGCCGTCGCCGTGAATCAGGTAGATGATGCCGGTGGTATCGGGCGCGAACAACTTGAGCTGCGCTTGAATGGGCGTGAGCGTCAACTCCGCCGCGAAGGCGCCGAGCAGCCGGCCGTCGGCGCGCTGCACCGGAACCGCGACGATCAGCTTCCCCTTGCCTGCTTTGTCGTCCCAGTATGGCTCGCCAAGGAGCTGGTTCTGCTGTCGCAGCATTTTCTGCCAGTCAGCCGGCAACTGGACCGGCCTGATTTGCAGGGCGCTGGTCGCGAGCATGCGTCCCGTCGGATCGAGCACCATCAGCTGATCGAAGTCGGGGAATCGCTCGTGGAGTGAACGGAGATACTCGCCCAGCCGTCCGCCGACGATCGAGCTCGACGCAAATCGATTGAGGTTGTTCGACACTTCGTCGGAAGTGGCGAAGACGCGCAGGTCGTAGATGCGCTCCTTGAGCCACACGGCCATCGTCCCCGCCGCCTGGCTGCTCTTCGAGAGGAGATCCTGCGTGATCTTCTCCTCGCGCGCGCGCCGGTTCTGCGAGTACGCAACTCCCAGGGAGACGCCGGCGGGGATGACCGTGCCAAGCACGGCAAGCGCCAGAATCCGGCTCCGGATGCTGACGAGATGTGGGACGCTGAGGTACTGCGTGACCTGCGTAACAGCCTTGAAGGCAGCGCTTTTCCGTGGCGTCAAACGCTCATACCGGAGGGGGGTGATGGAGGCCGGATTCGAGCCGAGGCGGGCGGGATACACTGGGGAGCGAACCAGCCCCTAGCAAGAACGCGGCAGTCCCCGGGGCGTAACGAGAAGGGCTGGGGAACGGGGAAAAGGGAACGGGGAAAGGGGCAACTACAGCGGCGGAATTAGAGAAAGGGAAAGGGAAAGGTGAAAGGCACGTACGCGTCTCTTTCCCTCATCCCATTCCCTGCGCCCTTTCCCTGCTCCCGCCGTTGTAGTCAAGCCTGTCCCCGTTGCCCGTTCCTCGTTCTCTAGATTTCCCTGCGCTTCGCGAACTTTCCGATATAGTCCCCCGCCCTAAACGCTAGCGCTTGGATTGTCATCGTCGGCTGGCCGCGTCCGCCCGTCACGAATGATGAGCCGTCCACCAGGAAGAGATTCCTCACGTCGTGCGCGCGGTGGTACTTGTCCACGACGGGCGTCCGCGGGTCGTTCCCCATGCGGCACGTACCAAGCAAGTGGAAGCCAAACTGCTGGCTCTCCACCGGCGTCTGCCAGGTTTTCGTCGCGCCCGCCGCTTGCAGAAGCTCCTCTCCGCGCTCGGCGAAATACTTCGCGACCTTGAGATCCTGCGGATGGTCCTGGTACGTGATTCGAGGCGCTGGTATTCCCCACGCGTCCTTCACGTCGGGATCGAGCGAGACGCTGTTGGTCTTCACCGGAAGTGACGTGCAGTGGCCCGCCGCCTCCAGCGTGCGATTGAACTGTGACACGAGCTCTCTCTTGAATTCCTTGCCCCATTTTGGCGTGTCGGGAGGCAGACCGTTGAACGCGAAGCCGAGCAGCCCGTAGTCGAAGCGGAAGTCATAGCCGCCGCCGCCGAGCAGGCCAAGCTTTGGATCGAGCTCGTACAGGTCCCATACGATGCGCGAGGCGACGAGTCCCTTGTAGCCGTTGATCTCGTGCTCGAACTGGCCCACGGATACGCCGTACCCGTTGAACATGAGATGCGTGCCGACCATCCCGCTGGAATTCGCGAGCCCGTTGGGAAATGCGCTCGACTTCGAGTTCAACAGCAAGCGTGGCGTCTCGACGTCGTTGGCGCAGAGGACGACCGCCTTCGCGCGTTGAAAGATCTCTTTCTTGTTGGCGTCGAAATACTTGACGCCCGTAGCGCGTCCGCGCGGCGAAACTTCCACTTTGCGCACGTACGAATTCGGCCGCACCTCGCAACGTCCGGTCGCGATCGCCTTCGGGATGACGGTGACGAGCGAGCTGGCTTTCGCGCGCACCTCGCAGCCATAGCCGAGGCAGAAGCCGCACTGCACGCAGCCTGAACGTCCATCGTAGACTTTCGAGTTGATCGCCATCGGCGCCGGGAATGCAGTCCACCCGAGCTTCTTCGCACCCCGCTCGATCAGAATGCCCTG
>DATBRO010000142.1:0-2684 GCA_036560265.1 Gemmatimonadaceae bacterium
TCGCGGTGCCCGCGGCGGTGCTGCTCGCGTTCTTCGTGCTGCCCAATGCGCTGCTGCTGTCGGCGAGCTTCCTCAAGTCGCAGGCGCAGCAGCTCACCGATGAGCTGACGCTCGACAACTACCGGTTCCTGTTCACGCGGCCGCTCTATCTCGAGGTGTTCGCGCGGACATTCATTGTCGGGCTCGCGGTCGGCCTGATCGACATCGTATTGGGATTTCCGCTCGCCTACTTCCTCGTGCGGACGAAAAGCCGCTGGAAAGGACTGCTCATCGCGCTGTCGCTCGCGCCACTGCTGGCGAGCGTGGTCGTGCGCACCTACGGCTGGTACATCATCCTCAACCGCTTCGGCGTCGCCAACGACGTGCTGCTCGGGCTCGGCGTGATCAGCGAGCGGATCGCGTTCATGCCGAGCACCGGCGCCATCATCATCGGGCTCGCGCACGCGCTGCTGCCCTACGCGGTGCTGACGATCATGGGCTCGCTCAACGGTATCAATCCGAATCTCGAGTCGGCGGCGATGAGCCTCGGCGCCAGCCGCACGCGCACGTTCTTCAACGTGGTGCTGCCTCTGAGTTGGCCCGGGATTGCGGGCGGCTTCATCCTGGTGTTCTCGATCGCCATCAGCGCGTATGCGACGCCGGCCATTCTCGGCGGTCCCGCGACGCAGGTCGCGGCGACCGCCATCTACAGCTTCATGATGCAGCTCCTCGACTGGTCGCTCGGCGCGGCACTCGCGGTCATCCTCATCGTCTGCTCGCTGTCGCTGCTGTACGCGGCGTCGCGGCTGGGCGCGAGACAGGCGGCACTGTGATCGCGCGCCTGTTTAGCTCACGTTGGCGCGCGACGTCCGGACCGTGGGCGTTGCTGTGTACCGTCGTCGGCTTCGTCTATCTCTTTTCGCTGGGGCCGATCCTGATCACGGCCGCGGTATCGTTCAACCAGACCAATCGGTCGTGGTTCCCGCCGCGCGGCTTTTCGCTGCGCTGGTGGGAGCGCGCGTTCGCACCGGAATGGATCGACCCGCTGCTGTTCAGCCTGAAGCTCGGGTCGCTCACCGCGATCCTTAGCATCTTGCTCGCGCTGCCGCTTGCCTTCGGCTTGTATCGATACCGCTTCCGCGGCCGCGACGCGCTGATCGCGCTGACGCTCGGACCGCTGATGCTGCCCACACTGGTGACCGGCGTGGGCCTGCTGCAGCTCTTTCAATACCTCGGGTGGCGCGAATACATCGGCTTCACGGCGCTGCTCGTCGGGCACATCGTGATTTGCATGCCGTTCGCGGTGCGCACGATCAGCGTCAGCCTGCATACGTTGCCGCCGAACCTCGAGCTGGCCGCGGCGAGCCTGGGGGCGACGCGATGGCGCACGCTGCGACACGTCGTGCTGCCGTTGATCAAGAGCGGTGTGGTGGCCGGCGCGGTGTTCGCGTTCATCCATTCGTTCACCGACGTGAACCTGTCGATCTTTCTCGCCCGGCCCGGCGAGGTTCCGATCACGGTCAAGATCCTGGGGTTTCTCGAGTTCGGCTTCGCGCCGACATTGGCCGCCGTGTCGGTGATCACGCTGTTGCTGCCGCTGATCCTGGTCGCCATCGTCGAGCGTGTGAGCGGCCTCGGCGACTTCATCTATGGAGATCGCCCCCGTGGCTGAGCCGGCGTTGCGCCTCGCGGCGATCACGAAGCACTACGCGTCGACCGTGGCGGTCGCCGGCATCGATCTCGACGTGAAGGAAGGCGAATTCGTGACGCTGCTCGGACCCTCGGGCTGCGGCAAGACCACGACACTCGGCCTCATCGCAGGCTTTTTTCCGCCGACCGCGGGCGAGATCTACCTGAAAGGCAAGCCGATGGCCGACTTGCCATCGTTCCGGCGCGATATCGGCGTCGTGTTCCAGGATTACGCGTTGTTCCCGCACCTGACCGCCGCGGAGAACGTCGCGTTCGGTCTCCGGATGCGCAAGGTGTCGGCGATCGAGATCGCGAAGCGCGTGACCGATGCGCTCGACCTCGTGCAGCTCGCGGGATTGGGCGAGCGCCGTCCGCTGCAAATGTCGGGCGGCCAGCGGCAGCGGGTCGCGCTCGCCCGCGCATTGGTCATCAATCCGGCGGTGCTGCTGCTCGACGAGCCTCTGTCGAACCTCGATCTCAAGCTGCGCGAGGAAATGCGCGTCGAGATCGCCGGCCTCCAGCGCCGGCTCGGCATCACGACGGTGTTCGTGACGCATGACCAGAGCGAAGCGCTCGTGATGTCCGATCGCATCGCGGTGATGAACGCCGGCCGGATCGAGCAGATCGGCGACCCGTCCGATATCTACGAACGTCCGGCGACGCGCTTCGTCGCCGAGTTCATCGGTCGGATGAATCTGTTCTCGGGACAAGTGACGCCCGCGCGCATGGTTCGCACGGCGAAAGGGCTCCAAGTTGCGGCGCCTGTGCCTTCCGAGATCGCGACGGGCGCGGCAGTGCACGTTGCGGTGCGGCCCGAACGCACGCGCCTGGTCCGCGATAAGCCCACGGACGGGCTGGCGCTGCGAGGTACGCTTCGGCAGGTGCTCTATCTTGGCGCCACGCGCGAGTTTCGCGTCGAGCTCGACGGAGGGGAGCGCGGCTTTGTCGAGACACCGAACGACGGCACCGCGCCACCATTCGAGCCCGGCGCGACCGTGTGGCTCGCGGCATCTCTT
>DATBRO010000143.1:0-3564 GCA_036560265.1 Gemmatimonadaceae bacterium
CGCCGAGGGGCTTCGCGGACAGGCGGCCGGCGCGAAGGCGGCGATCGCGGCGGCCGACGCCAACCTGGGGCTCGCCACGCAACGTCTCGAGAACGCGAAACGATTGCTGGCGGCGGGGGCCATCTCGCCGATCGACCTCAAGACGGTAGAAGCGTCGTACCAAGTGGCCGAAGCGCAAGCAGCGCAGGCGCGAGCCCAGTTCGCGACGTCGAGCGAGAGCGAGTCGCGCGCGAGGATCGTCTCGCCCATCGACGGCATCGTGAGCAACCGCGCCGTGGAGCCGGGCGAAGCGGTGCGTGAAGGCAATGTGTTGCTTACGGTGGTCGACACGCGCACGTTGGAGCTGCGCGCGCAAGTGGGCGTCGACGAAGCGTTGCGCGTGAGGCCGGGGGCGACGGTGGTGTTCACGCTCGACGCGGCGCCGGGCGAGACGTTCCGCGGGCGCGTGACGCGCTTGGATCCGCGCGCCGATCCGGGCACGCGCCAGGTGGGCGTCGCGTCATCGCTCGCCAACAATCAGGGTCGCATCGTCGCCGGCCAGTTCGCGCACGGCCGTGTGCTCACGGGAACGCCGTCGCCGCAGGTGGTGGTGCCCATCACCGCCGTGTCGGGCAGTGGAGAGCGCGCGAGCGTCTTCGTGATCCTCGATCGCCGGCTCGCGCGGCGCGACGTCGTGCTCGGTGTCCGCGACGACGCGCGCGGCTTGGTGGCGGTGCGTTCGGGACTCACCGCGGGGGAACGCGTGCTGGCGGTTCCGGTACTCGGAGCCGCGGAGGGACTCGCCGTGACCATGGCAACCGACTCGACGCAGGCGCGCGCCGGCTCTCCACCTGCACAACGATGAGAACCGAGAGCGGAGGAGGCGGAGGCATCAGCGGCGTCGCAATCCGGCGCCCGGTGTTCACGGCGATGCTGATGGTCGGCCTCGTCGTGATGGGACTCTTCAGTTACCGGCGTCTCGCGATCGATCAGTTCCCTGCCATCGACCTGCCGATCGTCACGGTGCAGACCACCTTCCCCGGCGCGAGTGCCGAAGGTGTCGAACGCGAAGTCACTCGGCGGCTCGAGGAGGCGTTCAATCCCGTGCAGGGCGTGCGCAACATCACGTCCGTGTCACTCGAGGGCGTGTCGCAGGTAATCATCGAGTTCGAGCTGGGCCGCAAGGTGGACGACGCCGCGCAGGACCTGCGCTCCAAGCTCGAGGGCATCCGTCGCGATTTGCCGGAGGACATCGATCCGCCCATCGTGCAAAAGCTCGACCCCAGCGCGCAACCGATCATCTCATTGGCGCTCTCGTCGTCGACGCTCACCCCCGTGCAGCTCACGACGCTCGCCGACGAGACCTTGAGACGCCGCCTCGAGGCGGTGCCCGGCGTGGGCGACGTGCAGGTATCCGGTGGCGCGAATCGCGAGGTGCGCGTCAATCTCATGCCCGACCGCCTGCAATCGTTGGGCGTCACGGTGCCCGAGATATCGGCGGCGCTCGCGCGGCAGAATCTCGAGGTGCCGGCGGGGCGCGTGCGGCGCGGCACGGCCGAGCAGCTCGTGCGCGTGGCCGGACGCATCACGTCCCCCGCGCAATTCGGCGACGTCATCGTCGCTACTCGCAACGGCGAGCCGGTGCGCGTGCGAGACGTCGCGCGCGTCGAGGATGGCAGCCCGGAGGAGCGCTCGCTCGCGCTGCTCGACGGCAAACGCGCGATCTCCATCAACATCCTCAAGGTGTCCGGGGCGAACACCGTCGCGGTGGCCGACGGCGTGAAGGCGGCGCTGGCTCGCGTGCAAGCGGGGCTTCCGCCCGGGGCAACGCTCCGGGTGGTGCGCGACAACTCGACTTTCATTCGCAATTCCATTCGCGACGTCATCCACGAGCTGGAGACCGGCGCGCTGCTGACGGTGCTCATCGTCATGCTCTTCCTCAACGACTGGAAGGCGACGGCGATCACCTCGCTGGCGCTCCCGGTGTCGGTGATCTCGTCGTTCATCGTGATGCTGCTGATGGGCTTCACGCTCAACGTGCTGACGTTGATGGCGCTGTCGCTATCGATCGGCATCCTCATCGACGACGCGATCGTCGTGATCGAGAACATCGTGCGACACCGGGAGCACGGTGAGGATCACAAGACCGCGGCCGCCAACGGCACGCAGGAAATCATGCTGGCGGTGATGGCGACGACCCTGTCGATCGTCGCGGTCTTCGTCCCGGTGGCGTTCATGCGCGGCATCATCGGCCGGTTCTTCTTCGCGTTCGGCATCACGGTGGCGTGGGCGGTGCTGGTCTCGCTCTTCGTCTCGTTCACGCTGACGCCAATGCTGAGCGCGTCGTGGGGTGTGAATCCGCACGCGGCCGGTGCCGCCGGCGCGTCGCGCAATCCGGTCACGCGCGGCATCGCAACGTTCAATCGCGGCTTCGACCGTCTTGCCGCCCGCTACCGTGGCGTCATTACCTGGGCGCTGGGGCATCGCAAGACGACGCTCGGCATCGCCGCTGCCAGCTTCGTCGCCGCGATGATGCTCTTCCCGCTCATCGGCGGAAGCTTCGCGCCCGAGACCGACCAGTCGGAATTCGTGGTACAGTACCAGACACCGCAGGGCTCGAGCCTCGCGTACACGCTGGAGAAGTCGCTCCATATGGATGCGCTGCTGCGCCGCGAGCCGGGCGTCGCGTACACGTTCACGACGATCGGCGCCGGCGCCACGGGCCGCGTGACGAACGCGGAGATGTACGTGCGGCTCACGCCGCCGCGCGAACGCGCGCGGTCGCAGCAGAAGATGATGGCGCTGGCGCGCCAGCGCGTGGCGACGGTGTTCGGCGTGCAGGCGCAGGTGCTCGTGCCCGCGGGGATCGGCGGCGCGCAGGCGCCGCTCCAGGTGGAGATTCGCGGGCCGGAGACGGCGGAGCTGCAGCGGTTGTCGGCCGAGGGTCTCCGCGCGCTCGCCGGCGCGCCGGGACTCGCGGATCTCAAATCATCGATCGGCGATCCGCGCCCCGAATGGCGCATCGAACTCGATCGCGACGCCGCAAACCAGGTGGGCGTCGACCTCGGCCAGATTTCGGCGACGCTCCGTCCGCTGATGGCCGGCCAGACGGCGACGCGGTGGGAGGACCCCACGGGCGAGGAGCGCGACGTCGTGGTGCAGGTCGCGCCAGAGCAGCGTCAGTCGGTGGACGACATCGCGTCCGTGCCGGTGCCGACAGCAAGTAGAAGCGCCGGTGGCACGGCGACCGTACCACTCAGGAGCATCGCGCGCATCACGTCCAGCGCGGCGCCCGCGCAAATCGACCGCAAGAACCTCGAGCGCTTCGTCGCGATCTCGGGGAGCAATGCGCCCGGCGTCGCGATCTCCGAAGCGTCGGCGACATTGCGTCAAAGACTTGGCGCGCTGCGTCTCCCGCCCGGTTACTCGATCAACCTCGGTGGCCAGACGCAACAGCTGGCGGAGACGGGCGGCTACGTGCTGGAGACGCTGTCGTTGGCGGTGATCCTGATCTTTCTGATTCTCGCGTCGCAGTTCGAGTCGCTCACGCAGCCGTTCGCGATCATGCTGTCGTTGCCGTTGTCG
>DATBRO010000144.1:0-50004 GCA_036560265.1 Gemmatimonadaceae bacterium
CGGCGGCGGAATCTTCCGGGCCCCGGGCACCATGGAAGTCACCGGCCGCCTCGGTGCCGCGGCGCCGCTCGCATACGTGGTGTGCGCGGTAGCCATGCTGTTCGTCGTGCTGTGCTTTGCCGAGGCGGGGAGCCGCGTCGCGCTGACGGGCGGCCCGTATGCGTACGTCGAACGGGCGTTCGGCGGTTTCGCGGGCTTCGTTGTCGGCTGGCTTCTGTGGGTGACGGGCACGCTCGCAACCGCCGGCGTAGGAATAATCTTCGCGGATAGCGTGCAACGCATGTTGCCCGGGCTGTCGTCGGGTCTCGGTCGCGTCGGAATCCTTGCCATCGTTTTCGGTACGGTGACGGCGATCAACGTGCTGGGCGTCCGGTTCGGCGCGCGATTGAACATGGCGTCGACCATCGCCAAACTGCTTCCCCTGGGCCTGTTGATCCTTCTCGGTCTGGGCAGCATGCATCCGGGGAACCTCGCGTGGACACGGGTCCCTTCCACTGGTGACGTCACGCGCGCATCCGTGTTCCTGATCTTCGCGTACGCCGGTATCGAGAGCGCGATGGTGCCGAGCGGAGAAGTGCGCGAGCCGGCCCGGACGGTCCCTCGCGCGGTGGTGATCGCGCTCGTGGTAGTCACGGTCGTCTACGTCCTCATACAGATCGTCGCGCAGGGGGTGCTGGGAGCATCGCTTGTGGGCCGCAACGCTCCCTTGGCCGACGTCGGGGAAGCCGTGATGGGCCCGTTCGGCGGTGCGTTGCTCGGCATCGCCGTCGTGCTCTCCACGTTCGGATACCTGTGCGGAATGATCCTCGCTATTCCGCGGGCGCTCTTCGCCTTCGCGCGCGACGGCGTGTTGCCCTTCGCGCTCGCGAACGTGCACGAGAGGTATCATACGCCGTGGATCGCGATCATCGTGCAGGCCGCGCTGTCTCTCACGCTCGCGCTGATCGCCCGCTTCGAACAGCTGGTGATTCTCGCGAACGTTCCGGTGCTGTTCGTCTACTTGGGTTGCGCGGCGGCGGCGTGGCAATTGAGGCGTAAGAACATTCGCGACGACATGGGAGTGATGATCAAACCGATACCGGGCAGCGGCGTGGCCGCGCCGCTCGCGATTCTCGTCATCATCGCGCTGCTCACGTCGATCACGCGGAAGGAATGGTTGGCCGCCGGATTCTGCTGCGCGGTGGGCGTGCTGTTGTACGCGGCCAGTCCCGCGGGTTGGCTCCGTTCTCGGCGCGGCATCGCTCAGGTGAGCAAATAGGCCGCGACCGCGCAATGGCAGATCCTCTCCTTGTGTATCGCCGCGAGTTTCCGATTCTCGAGCGGACGACATATCTCGTGTCGAACTCGCTCGGCGCGATGCCGCGCACGGTGGCCGATCGACTCGCCGAGTATGTGGACGACTGGGCGGAGCTCGGCGTCCGCGCCTGGTCGAAGGGGTGGTGGGAGATGCCCGTCCGCGTCGGCGACGAGATCGCGCCTCTCATCGGAGCGAACGACGGCGAAGTCGTGATGATGCCAAACGTCACGCTCGCGCAGGCGTCGGTGCTCTCGGCGCTCGATTATCCCGCGTCCCGGAACAGGATCGTGATGACAGCGCTGGATTTTCCTTCCGTGAGCTATGTCTACAATTCGCTCGCGACGCGTCTCGGCGCCGAAATCGTCGTCGTTCCCGCCGCGGCTGACGGTTTGGGCGTCGACACGCAGCGGTTGCTCGACGCGATCGACGAGCACACGCGTCTTGTTGCGATCTCGCACGTGCTCTTTCGTTCGGCTCAGATCATCGATGTAGACGCTGTCTGCGGGAAAGCTCATCGCGTGGGGGCACTCGTCTCGCTCGACTCGTTCCACGCGGTCGGCGTCATTCCGGTCGACGTCCACTCGATCGGCTGCGATTTTCTCACGGGCGGCGTGCTCAAGTGGCTCTGCGGCGGTCCGGGCGGCTGCTTTCTGTACGTCGCGCCCGACGTGCGCAACAGGCTGTCGCCCTCGCTCACGGGTTGGCAAGCGCACGCGCGACCATTCGGCTTCGAGCCGGAGATGGAGTTCGCGAACGACACGTTTCGTTGGCTGGGCGGCACGCCGGTCATTCCCGCGCTGTATGCCGCTGCCGAAGGGCCGAAGATCTTGAGACGCGCGGGCATCGAGGCGATTCGCGAAAAAAGCGTGCGGCAGACGTCACGACTCATCGAGCTGGCCGACGCGCGTGGATATGTCGTGCGCGCGCCACGCGACGCCGCCCGTCGCGGAGGAACCGTGGCCGTCGACGTGCCGCACGCGTACGAAGTGTCGCAGTACCTGCTGCAACGCAACGTGCTCGTGGACTTCCGACCCGGCGCGGGCATCCGCATCGCGCCGCATTTCTACACGACCGACGAGGAGCTCGAACGCGCGATGGCGGCGATCGATGAGGCGCTGACGACAGATGGATGGCGCGAGTTCGAGCATCGGCAAGCGGTCGTGACGTGATGCGGTCGCCATCCGCGCGCCCGCTCCGGCGCCGCTACTCGAACACGAAGTATCCGCTCGTGCTGCTGAAATTCGAGGACGGCCACGAGATCCGCGTCAAGAAAGGCGAGGGGAAAACGTTCGATGCCTACGTTGGTGAGACGATCAAGGTCGTCGTCCTGTGGGATGCTGCCGCGGGAGACCGCGAGGTCGTCTCGGTTCTGAAGGCTGAACAGTTCGAAGAGGAGAGATGATGCGGCGTCTGTCGCTTCTGCTAGTCGGCATTTTGGCCGCGTGCGCTCGTGCGCAAACTGCTCCGTCGCCGGCGTTCACCCGCGCCGACACCGCGCGTCTGCATCGCACACTCGACTCTCTCGCGGCGGCGCACCATGGCGTCGTCGGCTACACGGTTCACAACCTCGATACCGGCGAACGCCTGGCACTGCGCGGCGATTCGACTTTTCCCACCGCGAGCCTCATCAAAGTGTCCGTCCTCGTCACGCTGTTCGATCTCGTCGAGAAGGACAGCATATCGCTCGACGATCGCACGACGGTGCTCAAGATCGACAAGGTTCCCGGCAGCGGGATGCTTCAGAATCTTCACGACGGCACGGAGATCACCGTGCGCGACGCCGCGTTCCTGATGTCGACCATCAGCGACAACACCGCGACGAATCTGTTGCTGGACAAGATCGCGATTCGGCGGACGTGGAAGAAAATGGAGTCGCTGGGACTCGCGCACACGAAGATCCACCACAAGAGCTTCCGGCGGGACAATACGAGCGTCGCGATGGACAGCTCGATGAAATACGGGCTGGGCGTGACGACGCCGAACGAGATGGCGCGGCTGTTCGAGCTGCTTGCGCTGGGCAAGGCGGTGAGTGCTCGCTCCGATTCGGTGATGCTCGACATTCTCGCCAACAACACGAAGGGCGACATGCTTCAGCGGTACGCGGAGGGCATTCCCTTTTCGCACAAGGATGGCGAGGACAACGACAAGCGCACTGAATGCGGCCTGTTTCGCTTACAATCGCGCGTCGTTGCCTGTGTATTGACGAAGGAGAACAAGGACCAGCGGTGGGTGGTCGACAACGAGGCGCAGGTGACACTGGCAAACATGGGGCGAGCCATCATAAGTGCGTGGCCAAAGAAATAGGGAACTGGGAATCGGGAATCGGGAATTGGGCAACTACGACGGCGGGAAAGGGAAAGGGAAAGCGGATTGGGACTAGTCCCAATGCACTTTCCCTTTCCCTATCCCGCCGTCGTAGTTGCCCTACTCCCTGTTCCCGATTCCCTATTCCCTATCTTGTGTGGCCCATAACCTGCGCTCTGCTCTGAACGAAGCACACGGAGCGTGATGATGGTTCGGACGCTGTTCATGAGCGCGGCTCTGATGCTCGCCGCAAACGTCGCGAGTGCGCAGATCACGACTTACATCGCCCCACCCCGGCCTCTAGCGCCGAGTCCGCTAGCCGTCGCGATTGCGGACTCCGCCAAAAAGGACTCTGTCGCCCAAGCCAGTATCACGAACATGAAGGCGTGGGTGGATTCGGCCGCCGGCGTCACGGTGCCGGCGCGAGTGGGCGTCATCGACAGCTCGGCGCTGGTCAACGACCCGGGACGGCCCGTCACGACCTTCAGCGACGGTTCGGTAGCGCCCGCCACCGCGAGCGACCTGCCCACGCTCGCTATTGCCAGCATACTGGGGTTGGCGCTCGGCGCGGTTCTGCTCAGACATCGCCAGCGCGGCTAGCGATGCATTTTCGCGGAGCGCTCGGTTACGCGCTGTTCTGCGTCGGCGGAGCGACACTCGCCTTCACCGGCGGGCGTTACCGGATTGGAATGTGGCGGCAACAGGAAGCGCGTGAACAGTGGGAGGAAGCGGAGGCCCGCGCGGTTGTCGCGCTCGCGCGCCATGCCGCGTCGGTCGAGGCCCGGTATTCAGCGCCGCTTGTCGCAGGTGCCCCGATCGCGCGTCTGGTCATTCCCCGACTTGGGCTCGACGAGATCGTCCTCGAGGGCGTGGACGATGACGCGCTCAATGCGGGACCGGGGCATCTACCCGGCAGCGCGCTTCCGGGCGAGCGCGGGAACACCGTGATCGCCGCGCACCGCGACCGGCACTTCGCGAAACTTGGCCAGGTGAGCGTCGGCGACACCGTGATCACCGAAACCGGCGCGCGCCGGTTGCGCTGGGTGGTGATCGCGACACGCGTCATCGATGCAGATGCCCCAGCGCTGTTTCGCACGAGTGAAGCAACGCTCACGCTCACGACATGCTGGCCGATACGCTATTTCGGGAGCGCCCCGGAGCGGCTGATTCTCACGGCTAAGCCGTTGGCCTCGTCGTAGGACGACAACTGCATCAACCGCAGAGGACGCAGAGGTGAAAAGAACGAGAACTTCTTTTCAACACCTCTTCAGTTCCTTTGCGCGCTCTGCGTCCTCTGCGGTTAAGATGTTTCTCAGCTGCTCGCTCGCGAAAAACACGGACAGGACGTAGTATGGGGCGTGCCCGCGGCACAGCCGTCCCTCCTCCGCATTCTGCCGCACGTTCGCCGAGCGCTCGACGCCGGCACCCCGGTCGTCGCCCTCGAAAGCTCGGTCCTCGCACAGGGCCTCCCTCAACCGCATAACGCGGAAGCGGCGCGCGCGATGGTCGGCGCGATCGAACGCGCCGGCGCGGTCGCCGCGATCACCGCGGTCGTCTGTGGGCGCCCGACGCTGGGACTCGAGGCGAGTGAGCTCGAGCGCTTTCTGCGACGCGACAACATCCGGAAGCTTTCCGCGCGCGACATCGGCGCGGCGATCGCGCAACATGCCGACGGCGCGACCACCGTCGCCGCGGCGCTCGCGATCGCGTCGCACGCGGGGATCCGGACGTTCGCGACCGGTGGCATCGGCGGAGTGCACCGGGAGCTGCCCGGGCCGGCGACCGCGACGTGGCTGCGCGACGAATCAGCGGACCTACAAGAGATGTCGCGCACGCCGATGATTGTAGTATGCGCGGGAGCGAAGTCGATCCTGGATCTCCATGCCACGTGGGAGCGGCTCGAGACGCTGGGGATCCCGGTGATCGGAGTGGGAACGGAGGAGTTCCCCGGCTTCTACACCGCAGGCACCGGCATCCGACTCGGAGTCTCCGTCGACAGCGCGGCTCAGGTCGCGGACATCGCCGCCGCACACTTTGCGATGGGTCGCACTCAAACGGTGCTGGTCGTTCAGCCGCCGCCAGCGAACGTGGCGCTGGAACGTGAAGTGGTCGAGCGTGCGGTCAAGGCAGCGCTGGAACGTGCCGGACGGGTAGGTGTCCGGGGCGGCGACGTGACGCCCTATCTCCTAGCGGCGGTTTCCCAGGAGACGGGCGGCAAGACGCTTCAAGCAAACCTTGCGCTTCTCGAGGCCAACGCTAGGCTGGCGGCGGAGATAGCGGGAGCGCTGTCGGATGGGCCCTGAATCACAGAATTGCGATCATCAAGCGTTGAACTTAGCCGTGGCATCGTGGTACTATAGGCATAACCTCACGAGCCGGAGGCGTTAGTCAAAATGCCCACCCCCTTCCTGAGTTCTGAGGAGTACGACGAGCGCGCTCACCAGTTGTACAACGAAGGTCAGTACGACGAAGCGCTCGGGGTACTTCGCGAAGGACTCGCGCTCTACCCGAGTTCGGTGGAGCTCCACGTTGGGGTGGGGTACGCGCGCCTCGCGCGCGAGGAGTATGCGTGGGCGCGACGTGCATTCGAGGAAGCGCTGGTGCTCGAGCCCGAGCACGAGGACGGCCTCGCGGGGCTCGGCGAAACGCTGCTCAAGTTCGGCCTCGAGGAAGCGGCGCTACGCTGCTTCCATCGCATTCTCGAGCTGGGATACACGGACGACGTCGACCTCGTATTGCAGGTCGGCCGGTCGTTGTTCCGTGAAGCGTCGTTGCGCGACAGTCAGCCGCTCTTTGGCGAGGCGCTGCATTTCTTCGAGGCCGCGGTCGAACAGACAGGCGAGTCCGCCGAGGCCGTGGCGTGCGTGGGCTACGCGAAGCATCGTCTGAGCGACGACGACGGGAGCATCGCATGCCTGCGTAAGGCGCTGCAACTCGACGGTGACCACAGCGAGGCGCGCATCTATCTCGCGAACCTGCTCTACGATCGCGGTGAGTTCGAGGGCGCGCTGTATCACTTCGAGCGCACCCAGCCCGAGGACCACTGGGACGAGTTGGGGATCTGGCGGCTCATCGAACTCAAGCGCGCGGTGTACAAGCTCGAGGAGAACGATCCCGAGCTGAAGCCGTGGGACGAGCGCCTGGCCGAGCTGAATGAGGGACTCGACGACATCGACGAGCTGCTCATGGAGCTCGAGCCGGCGAAGTCGGCGCTCCAGAAGGGCGACGATCCGGAGGTGGCCCGGAATCAGCTCGAACTGTTCGGATCACTCCTGAGCGGCCTCGTCGAAAAGAAGGAAGACGAATCGCATCACATCGTGGCGTCCGACGGCGCGGCCTATCGTGGCTCGTGGGACGAGATCGTCACGAGCATGCGGGATGCGGACGCGGAAGTGGCAGGACACACGGTGGAGGAATACATGCAGCGGACGGCACGCCGGGTGCTGACCGCAACAGGGATTACGCTGCCCAGCCATGACGCGGAGAGCTTCATTAGGGCGTCGGCGCGAGCGGGACTTCTTCGAATAATGCGGTAACGGGGAACAGGGAAGCGGGAAAGGGTTTAGCTACAACAGCGGGAACGGTTGAGGGGAACGGAGAAGGAAAACGGGGATTCGTTTCCTGTTCACCTGACCTGTTCCCCTTCGCTATTCCCGTTGTTGTCGTTAAACCCTTCCCTTTTCCCTCATCCCTGTTCCCTTTCAGTTCATGCAACAACGCCACGCTATGGCGGCCCTCGACGCCGCCCGTCCCGCGATCGCACGTCTGGATCGCTCGCGTCATGCGGAGGAGCTCGCGGCGGATTTGATCGAAGCGTGGGCTGGCGTCGAGACCGCACTGCGATCGCTGCTCGGCGGTACGCCTCTGAGCGGCCAGGCGTTGATCCGGGAGGCGAGACAGCGGCAGCTGATCACGCTCGACCAGGCGAACGCGCTCGCGGAGTTCCAAGCGGCGCGCGAACGGTCGCAGGACACGTCGTATCATCCGAGCGACGCGGACATCAACGCCGCGCGCGAAGGCTTTCTCAAGCTCGAGGCGTCGCTGATGACGCCGCCCGCGACGGCGCGACCGACGCCCGGCGAGGCCATGTCCACGAAAGGGTTGCGCACGACTCCGCTCGGCACCCCGCAGCCGGTCGCGCTCCCGTCGGAAAGAAAACCCTGGGTCATTCCCGTGGTCGCCGTGGTGCTGCTCGCGGTCCTCGGCGGTGCGGCGTGGGCGATCTTCGGACGCGGAGGCGGCGACAGCTCCATCAGCAAAGGCGTCGAGTACTGGCAGCGCGGCCAGCGCGAACTCGCGGTCGGAGAATTCTCGCGCGCCGCGCGCGACGATCCGAAGAACGCGCTCCCGCATGTATATCTTTCGCGTATGGCCCGCGAAGTCGGCAACATGACGCTCGCCGGGCAGGAGGCGACGCTCGCCGTGCAGGCCGAGCCCGACAATCCGCTCGCGCTTCGCGAAATGGGATCCTATCTCCTCGCCGCGGGCAATTACGAATTGGCACGGCGATTCTATGTGCGAGCGCTGCAAGGATCGCCGGAGGATCGTATGGCACAAGGTTTCCTCGGGTGCACGCTGATCAGGCTCGGCCGGTTCGACGAGGGGATGCGATGGATAAATCGCGCGGGACAGGGCAGTTGGAGCAGCTGCGCGCAGACTCCCGCGCAGCCGGGAACGATGCCGCCCTTCCCCCCCTCCCCCGCGATCCCGCGCTGATCGAGCTTCGGAGCGTCGGGCACACGTATCGTTCGATCTTCGGCCGCACGGTGCGAGCGGTCGAAGATTTCTCGCTCAGCATCGGCGAGAGCGAAGTGTTCGGGCTCGCGGGACCGAATGGCGCCGGCAAGAGCACGCTCATCTCGTTGCTGCTCGGCTACCTCGAGCCCACGAACGGGAGCGTCCGGATCGCCGGCGTTGCGCCTCGCGCGTTCGTCGAGCGGCACGGCATCGGATATCTGTCCGAGCTCATCGCGATACCGGCGCGCTGGAAAGTGGAGGAGGCGCTCCAACGATACGGCATCCTCGCCGGGGTGCGCCCTCACGAGTTGCGCGGCCGAATCGAGTACGTGATCGATTTGCTCGGTTTGGACGACCAGCTCGGCAAGCGCGTGAAGCAACTCTCGAAGGGCAATCTCCAGCGGTTGGGCCTCGCGCAGGCGCTGCTCCGAGACGAGCGGGTGCTCATCCTCGACGAACCGACGCATGGCCTCGATCCGCTGTGGACGCAGCGGTTTCGCGATATCGTCGAAGCGTTGCGGCGTCCGGGTCGCTCGATTTTCATCGCGTCGCACAATCTCGACGAGCTGCAACGACTCGCGGACCGGGTGGGGATCATCGATGGCGGCCGCCTGCAGCGCATCGTCGAGCCGCGCGCGTCGATGACGGGCTCCACCGTCCCGTATCTCATCACGGTCGTCGGCGACATACACGTGATGACCGACGTGTTTCCGGGCGCACGCCTCCGTGGAGCAGGTGAATACGAGGTGCCGCCCCTCGACCTCGCGACGCTCAACGCCGGCGTGGCGCGGCTGTTACAGCGTGGCGTCCTCGTGAGCAGCATGCGCCCGGCGCACTCCGTGCTCGAGCAGCATTTCCGCGAGGCGGTACGCGAATGAGCCCGACAATCGACAAGAGACGCGCGAAGCTCGCCGATTATGTGCCGTGGATCGCGCGCGACTACCTGACGAACCAGGGGCCGTCGACGGCCATCATCATCGTGTTGCTGGCGCTCTTCGAGGCCCAGATGTTCCACGTTGGAACGGGGACGCGTCTCGCGGACATGCCGTTGGACATCGCCGCGCGTCTGCTGCGCGGGCTGGTGAGCGTGCTCGCGTTCCTCGGGACGTTCTTTGCGACCAATGGCATCGTCTCGAACGACCGAAAGGCCGGTTACTACAGGTTTCTGTTCGCCAAGCCCGTGAGCCCGCCCTGGTACTACGCGACCGTGTTCGGCGTGTACGGTATCGGCTTACTCACCGTCGTGCTCGTGCTGCTCGGCGTGTGGGCGATCGCCGTACGGCCACTCTTCCCGCTCGAGATTTTCGGCGCGGTCTTGGTGTTGTATCTCGCGTACGGCGGCATCGGTTTTCTGCTGTCGGCAGCGTGGCGATTCGATTGGCTGTCGCTCGTCACGGTGCTGCTCGTCGCGAGATTGCTGTGGACCCTTTGGGGCAACGCAACGGGCATTCGCCATTGGCTGCTCTATCTGCTTCCGCCCATCCACAGGGCGGACAACGTCGCCGACATCGTGATGCGGGGCGCGCAGACTCCGGTTCCGTGGAGCTTGATCGCGTGGCTGGGCGGCTATGGGCTCGTGTGTTTCGTGCTCGGCCTGGTCGTGCTCCGGAAACGGCCGCTGGGCACGTCATGATTGCGTGACATGACGCTCCTCGATCCGGCAACGGTTCAGCGGCGCACGCTTTCGAATGGGCTGCGCGTACTCGTCCGTCGCGACCGCACCGCGCCCGTCACTGCGATCGTCACGTACGTGAACGCCGGCTACTTCGACGAGCCCGACGACGTGGTGGGCATCGCCCACGTGCTGGAGCACATGTACTTCAAGGGGACACCGAGGCGCGGCGTCGGCGAAATCGCGCGCCAGACGAAAGCGGTGGGCGGTTATCTCAACGCCGCGACGATCTACGACCACACGCTGTATTACGCCGTTGTGCCGTCGAGCGGATTTGTCGCGGCTCTCGACATTCAGGCCGACGCGTATCGCAATTCGCTGATCGACGCCGAGGAGCTGTCGAAGGAGCTCGAGGTGATCATTCAGGAAGCGAAGCGAAAGGTCGACAATCCTGGCGCCATGTCGACCGAGACGATGTACGAGCTGCTGCACGATCGCCACCGGATCCGGCGCTGGCGGATCGGACGCGAGGATGGGCTACGGCGCCTCACGCGCGATCACATGCTGCGCTTTTACAAGAACTTCTACCGCCCCTCCGCGACGGTGCTCGTCATCGTGGGGGACGTGGTGCCGGAGTACGCCTTCGATCAGGTAGAACGGTTCTACGCCGACTTGGCGCCTGGTGAGCCGGATCGCTCACCGAGTCCGAGCGAAGAGCGCGATCCCGGGTTCCGCTACCGCGAGCTGTCCGGCGACATCGCGCAGACCCAGGTCGCGATGGGCTGGCGCACGCCGGGCACGCTGCATCCGGATTCCGCCCCGCTCGATATGCTCGCGACCGTGTTGAGCGCCGGACGCGCGTCGCGGCTGTATCGAGCGGTCCGGGAACGCAAGCTCGTCTCGAGCATCACCGCGTTCAACTACACACCGCGCGACATCGGTGTGTTTGCCATTCAAGCCGAGGCGCCGCCGGATCGCGCCGGTGCCGCGCTCGACGCAATCTGGGACCAGCTGCGGCGGATTCGCGACGAAGGCATCGGCGCACTCGAGCTCGAGCGGGCGCGGCGCATCACCGACTCGCGCTGGGTCCGTCGGCTCGAGGATATGGAAGGGCAGGCGAACTACCTCGCCGAATGGGAGGCCCTCGGCAATTGGGAGCTCGGCGAACGGTATTTCGAGCGCATGCTCGCCACGCGCGCTGATGACATTCGCGAGTTGGCGCGACGTTATCTGCGGGACAATCAGATCGCGCTTCTCGTGTATCGACCCGAAAAGACCGAGGCGGTCGCCGCGAGCGCGGAAGTGATGCGCGCGCGGCTCGAGCGCGCGAGCGTCGAGGCGCTCGACGTCACCGCGCAGGTTGAGCATCCCGTCGCGACGAGGAACGGCTCGGCGCCGGCGCGCGAACGTGAAGAAGCGGGTGTGCACGTCTATCGTCTCGCCTCGGGCGTGCCGGTCCTGGTGAGGCAGCGGCGCGGATCGCCCCTTGTGTACGCCGGTGTCTTCGCCTTGGGCGGCGCGAGCGCCGAGCGCGCGCAGATCGGCGGCCGCACCGTGCTGATGGCGCGCACTGCGCTCAAGGGAACGCGGCGCCGCACCGCCGTGCAGATCGCCGAGGACGGGGAGATGCTGGGTGGAAGCGTCGGCGCCGTCGTCGGCGGCGACAGTGTCGGCTGGACGATCTCGGTGCCATCGCGCCACACGTCGGCTGCCATCGAGCTGCTTGCCGACGTCTCGCAGCATCCGACGTTCGAGGCGCAGGCGCTCGAGACAGAGCGCGCGATCGCGCTCGCCGATCTCGCCGCTCTTCACGACGACATGTACCGCTATCCGATGCGCCTGGCGATTCAAACGGCATTCCCAGACCATCCGTACGGTGTGCCGTCGCTCGGCACGGAGGCCTCGCTGCGCGCGCACACGCGCGAGGACCTGGAACGCTGGCATGCGTCACAGCTCCTCGATGCGTCGAGCGTCGTCGCCATTGTCGGCGACGGGGAGCCCGACGAGCTCGCGGGAATTGCGGCACGTCATTTTCGAGAGCTGCGCTTCGCCGAGTCGCCGCCGTTGCCGGCGCCGAGGTGGCCGGATCACCTCATCGAGACGGTGGAACAGCGCGAGAAAGCGCAGACAGCGCTCGTGATGACCTGGCCGTCACCCTCGCGAACGGACGCGGCACGCTTCGACGTCGCGATACTCGCGGGCATCGCGAGTGGGTTGGGCGGACGTTTCTTCGAGGAGCTGCGAGACAAACAGTCGCTGTGCTACACGGTCCATGCATTTTCCAGCGAGCGCCGAGCGGCCGGGACGTTCAACGCGTATATCGCGACGTCGCCCGAGAAAGAGGGCGTCGCGCGCGAAGGACTATTGCTGGAGCTCGAGAAGCTGCGAGAACAGCCCGTCGGCGACGACGAGCTTCTGCGCGCGCAGACGTACGCGATCGGCGTCCACGCGATCCGGCAACAGAGCGGGGGAGCGGTACTGGGGGAGCTGGTCGACGCGTGGATGTTCGGCTCGCTCCGCGAGCTCGATGACTATGAAGCACGGGTCCGTGCCGTGTCCGCCGAGGGCATCAGAGGTACGGCGCGACGCTACTTCGATCCTTCAAGACGCGTGGAGGGGATCGTGCGCGGGGTAGGAAAACAGGTTTGAGTTCTCGGTACTGAAGACCCACCTCAGATCTCGTCTCTCAAACCCGGGCGCGTGTACTACTCGGGCGAGAGTGGCGACTCCGCCTCGATCGTCGATTCGCGCAGTGCCCTGATCGACTTCCTCACCGTTGTCGCAGCCCTCCGGTATCGCCCGTTGGGCGCACGGAGCCCCATTGCTTGCCCGTAGTCGTTGGCTTCCGTGACAACGAGTCCCCGCACCTCGAGATGCGCCGTCGCCCAGGACAGCGTCGCCCAAACGGCGCGATCCTGGCTGACCTCTCCGTGGGCGAGAGGGTATCCGCCGGTGGCGAACACCCATAAAGGTTTCTTGGGGGGACTTGCGAGCATCCAGCGGTCCGCCGCGCGGAAGCTGGCGTCGAGCGCGCGCGCGCCAAGCCGTGTCGGGTAGAACGAGAACCCTACAATGTCGACCGGCGACCCCGGCGCCGATGCCCACGCGAAGAGCGTGCTGTCCATCGCATCGAACGCGGACGCCGAAAGCCCAACGCGCGTGCGCGGACGCACTTCCCTCACGACTGCGGCCGCGCGCGTGTAGTAGCTCTTCCACGTTTCCACCGGCAGACGGCCGAGAATTCGGCTTCCCGTTCCATAGGGATCCTGCGCGGGTAGCACGACATCGGGTCGCAAGCGCGTCAGCACACGTCGCAGCGTCGCGAGTCGCTGATCGGCGTCGAGAGGGATGCGACTCAGTTCCGGCAGCAGCTTTCCGTGATAGCCGATGGTTGCGATGACCAGCAGCGAATCGCGCTGCATGAGATCCAGCGAGCGAGCCACGGAGTCGATCGCGAGCAGACTCGCACCGGGAACGAACACGACACCGATCACGTTCGTGCCGAGCCATGCCGCGGTCTCGAGGTCGGAGCGCACCGACGCGGCCGAGGGGGGACTCTCGACGTCGGGAAGGACCTGCACGCCAACGGCGAATCCGGTTGGCCGCTCGGTGAGCCGGTCGTCGGCGTGCATGTCATAGCTCGCGAGCGCGACGTCGGCGCGCGGAATTTCCGCGACGATCACGCCGAACCAGGCGAGCGCGATCAGCGCCATCGCGAACCGGAAGCCCGCGGTGAGCGTCCGGAGCGCGGGAAATGCCGGCGAGACCAACGGCACGTGCAGGAAGAACGGCGACGTGATCGCGGCTTCGGTCGTCACCAGCGCGAGCACGTCTACCTGCGCCGCCATGACCACCAGGAGCGGACGCGGGAGGTCGACGCCGTGCGCCGAAAACAGCCTCGACACCGCCGCGATCGCGAGAAGCACGTCGTAAAACGCGATCGGATAGCCCCAGAGCGGATTCACAAGCCGGCGCGACGTGGCGTACACCGCCTGCACGGCGAGCAGAACGAGCGTGGCGGGCCAAATCCAATCGATGGCGGCGATCGCGCGGCCGGTGATCAGCGTGGTCGTCGCGACGGCGACAATGCACGCGGGGATCAACAGCAGCCCGGCCATGCCCGTGATCGCAGCGAATGGCTTGGAGGCTTGACGGAGCTGCGCGATGCGCCCCGCCAGGACGACGTTCCAGATGATGATGACCAGCGTCAACGCCAGATGAGCCGGCGCGAGCCACTGTCTCACGGGAGTCTCAGCTAGGGTTCGGCGGCCTGCGCAGCGCGCGGCGTGACACGGGGGACGACGGCCGGCAGCGACCTATGTCCGTTCGCGCCGACCGCGCGCAGTCCCGCCCACAGGTCGTCGAGCTGGACATCGAGCTCGTACCGCGTCCCGGAGCCGACCGCGATGACGCGCTCGTATTGCGGTGACGTCGTCGGACGCAGCAGCACTTCGTATGAGACAGCCCCTGAAACGGGCAGCCAAGTGAGCGTCCAGCGCCGGCCGCCGGTGACCGGAACGTCGCGCGCCGCCCGCGCGCTGTCAGGCGTCGCAGGCGCGAGCCCCAGCGCGGCCACCGACGCGGCGTTCAAGCGCGCGACGTTCGCGACATAGCCGAAGTTCACCCACGCCAGCTGGTCCGTGGGACGATGCTGGCGCTTCTCATTCTCGATCCGCTCGGTGAATCGCAAACCCGCCGAACCTTGTTCGATATACGAGCGGTGATCGCCGCCCCGGCCCACGCGATCGAGTCGCCACACCGGCACGACGCGAAAGTTCGGCAGATACGAATCGCCGATGGACCACACGTAGCGCGCCAGCTCACGGCTGCGCGACGTATCCGGGTCGGGGGCGAAGATCCGCACGCTCGTCGAATCCACCGTCCCGTCCTCTGCGGTCACATTGCCGACGATGTCGTCCGTCATTCCGGCGACGACCTTGTAACCGCCGCTCTTGAGCCGCTTGGCGAGATGCGACGAGCCGAGCAATCCCTGCTCTTCGGCATCGTGCAACGCGAAGATGACCGTGACGTCGAGTCCCTTGGAGAACAGGCGCGAGAAGACGCGCGCGAGCTCGATCACGGCCGAGCTGCCGGAGCCGTCGTCGTTGGCGCCGGGTGCAGTGCTCACGGAATCGCGGCCGCGGCCGGGCGGGACGGCGCAGACGCACGAGTCGTAATGTCCCCCGATCACGATGACCCGCGTCGTGTCGCGTCCCGGGAGCCATGCCAGCACGTTCGTGATCCGGCGCTGGCGCGCGACCGTATCGCGCGGCGTCTCCACGGTGCCCGTGTCGAACTCCACGCGGAGACAGCCGCCGCAGTCGCGGCTGTACTGCGAGAGCTGGGCATGGATCCAGCGCCGCGCCGCGCCGATGCCGCGCGTAGTGGACAGCGTATCCGAATAGGAGTTCCGCGTGCCGAACGATACGAGCGCCGAGTCTGTGGCACGGATGCGACGCGGGTCGATCTCGCCGAGGAGGACCGCGATGCGTCCGTCTTCTTGAAGCAGTTTCGGCGCTGCAGCCGGCGTCGGGTGCTGCGAGCTACACGAAGCGAGCTCTGTCAGCAGGAAAAAGCACAACGCAGATGGACGCAGATTCACGCGGATTTACGCAGATAATTCTTTTTGGTTGTCTGTGCCTACAGGACGCAGAACTGAAGAAACTAAACAAAAGCGGTCCTATCTGCGTTCATCTGCGACAATCTGCGTTCATCTGCGTTCAGGGGTTTTCGGCGCGAGGAGCCGAAATGCGCCCTAGAACATCGACATGGCGAGGAACGAGCGGAGCGAGTCGTTGGTCGAGCGCAGGCGGCCCGAGAGTACGCGGACGCACGCCCACAACACCTTGTAGGCAAGCTCGCGATTGAAATCGAGCAGCATCTCGAAATCGGGCCGCATGATCGTCATCAACACGCAACCGCCGTTGGAGATGGCGTGCGTCGATCGGTCGCTGCGGTCGAACACGGACATCTCGCCAAAAAGCGCCCCGGGCTTCAGCACCGCGAGCGCTTCTTCGCCGCTTCCCGGCACGTCGCGGCTGATCCGGACCTCGCCGGACACGATGACGTAGAGCCGGTTGCCAGCTTCACCTTCGCGGAAGATGTACGCACCCGATTCGTGCTTCTCTTCCTTGCACACCTCGGCGACCGCGGCGAGCTCAGTCTCGTCGAGGTCTTTGAAGATAGCGACGTTCTTCAGTAACTCCGTGGTGGTTGGCATCCGTTTCAATGGTAGGAGGCAAGCAACTCAGTGGCAAGCGTTTGGAGCACGCAATAGCTTAGGCGCCATGCGCGCACTCTCCGAGCTGCGCAGCCTGCCGAATCTCATTTCTATTTCGAGGCTGGCGCTCGCGGCGGCATTTGTGGTCTTCGAGCAACCTGACATCCGGATCGTGTTGGTGATGTTGGCGCTCGCGACGGATTATCTCGACGGATGGCTCGCGCGACGCGCGGGCTCGATGAGTCGCATCGGCGCGCTGCTCGACCCGTTCGCCGATCGCGTGTTCGTCCTCGTGGGCGTCTCCGTCTTTCTCTTCGAGGGGACGATCTCCACGCTCGGCTATTTCATCATGATCTCGCGCGATTTGATGACCGCGATCGGCTTTCTCGTGGCGCGCATGGTTCCTTCGCTTCGGCCCGTCGCGTTTCACGCGCGATTTCCGGGCAAGCTCGTCACGGTCCTGCAGCTCGCGACGTTCATCGGCATCCTGATCCGGCCGGAGTCAACGAGTCCGATGCTGCTGGTCGTCGCGATCGCGTCACTTTGGGCCATCGTCGACTACACGTGGGCGTTACATAGAGCGCGCGTCCGGTGACCGGCGCGCGGCGCGTGCTCTGCGTCGGCGCGACGCTCGGTCTCCTCGCGATCCCCGCGCCCGCGCTGGCGCAACAGTCCGAGCTTCGCGTCGACGTACTCGGTCCGGCGCCGTACTCGGTGCAGCCGGGCGTTGGCGCGATCGTACCGCTCGGCTATTACGTGCGGGTGAGCGCCGACGTCGGCTACGCGCCGCGATCGAGCGCGAACCTCGTCAGCGATCACTGGCGTGCCGATCTGCTCACGCGCGTGACGCTGGATCCCTTTCGCCAGCAGCGATGGGGATTCTCGATCGGCGGCGGTCTGAGCGTTCGACGACACGCATACCTTGCGGCAATCGCCGATCTCGAAGGGCCAGAGATGCACGGGCTACTACCGGCGCTTCAGGTCGGCCTGAGTGGCGGTCTGCGCGCGGCTGTGATCGTGCGTCGCGCGGTGAAGGGCAGACGCTAGTTAAGCGCTCGCTCGGGCCTTTGGTGGCTGCGCGAAGCGTTCACCCAATTTGCGCAGCTCTTTGACCTGCTGCTCGCTGAGCTCCGGATACCGCTCCGCGAAGTACTTCATCGTCTCATCGAACCAGTCATGCTGGTGCTGACTGTCGGCACCAACGACTTCACACGTCATGATATGCTGGAACAGCTCGTCTCGAGCTTGCTCAAAAGGCGCCGGACCAGCTGACCCGCTCTTCTTGGACTTCGCCTTAGCCATGTACCTGGTGGGAGGAAGAAAGCCTCGACAAATGTAATGAGCCCCCGTGCCCGGACCCAAGCGTGGCTAATCTTGCCTCGCTCAAACCGTGCCTCCCGCTCCTCGGGCACCGATGAAATCGAGGAGCAGATTGGAAAGCATTTCCGGATTGTCTTCCGGCACGAGCCTGCCGGCCGTAGGGACCCGCACCAGCCTGCTCCCACCGATAGTGTTTGCGAGCTGCTCTCCGATCTTCGAGCTCACCCAGGGGTCGCGATCACCCCAGATGACCAGGGTCGGTTGCGGCAGCGCGCGCAGGTCGATCTCCTCCATGTCGTCCTTGTCGACGAAGCGCGCAACGCGAAGCAGATGATCCACGCCGTCGGCGCCCACATACGGCGCAAGGTACCGCGCCACGAGGGCCTCGGGCATGTTCGCGGGATCGCTGACGCTCTTTCGCAGCAGATCGCGCAGCAGCGGCGCGGCGCCCATGACACCGCGCGAGAGCCGGAAGGCATGTCGCGCCGTGTTCTTCTGGAGGGACTTCACGTCATCGGACGGGATCTCGTCGAACGCAACCGGATTCACGAGGACGAGCTTCTCGACGCGCTCCGGATGCGCCGCCGCGAAGCGCAGCGCCACGGCGCCACCGAGATCGAGGCCCACAACCGTCGCGCGCGACACGCGAAGTGCGGTGAGCGCACGATCGAGATACTCGGCCTGCGCCGCAATGCCGTAGTCCGCGTCGAAAGGCCGGTCGGATTCGCCATAGCCGAACAGGTCGACCGCGAACGCGGTGAGATTGGAAAGGGCTATCGACGGGCCGACGTTACGCCACACGAAACTACAGGTGCCGAAGCCATGCACGAGCAACACGGCCGGTCCGCCGTGACCGTAGCGTTCCACGTGGAGCGAGCCCGGGCCAACAGGTACGCGCAAAAGGTCGGCGTCGATGGGAAAGTTCCCTCGTTGAGGTTGATGGTAGTAAGGCTCATTGCTTGCGCAACCTCGATACCGCTAGCTTTTGAGCGCCCAGTGGTCCTTCACAGAGGTCGTATTTTCCGTCCATGTCGCAGCCGGAGCAAACGTATGACGAAGGCCGGGCGCGCAGTCTAGAAGCGCTGCTCCGGGCCCTCGCGGAACGAATCCTCGAGCTCGATCGCCAGGGCAGGCTGCTCGACGAAGCTGGTGAGTTGATGAAGCTTACAGGCGACGTCCGGAGCGAGCTGTTCCACTACGAAGTGCGCGCCACGTACGACACTCCCGAGATTGCTGATAGCCGCCGCATCGTCTCCGAATCGAAGGACGACAAGGAAAGCAAATGGGAAAAGAACGAATGGACAGTGGACGAGGACGAGGAGCCGGAGTGGTAGGGGCGGGGGGCGGAAAGCAGGCGGCGCGAAGCAGCAAAAGCGGGCCGGCAAGTGGGCGTGCCGGGGGTGGCGGGGGCGGCGGGGGCGGGGGCGGTGGGGGCGGTGGGGGCGGTGGGGGCAGCGAGAAGCGTTGGTTTTACATCGTTCTCGCGGTTCTCCTGGTAGGTGGCATCGCGTTCCTGTCATACATGACAACGCGCCCGCCGCAGCAGTCCGTGATCCAAATGGACTCCTCGGTCGCGCTCGTTCCGAATCAGGGGCACGTCATCGGGAGCGACAGCGCGCCGGTCGAAGTCGTGGAATATGCAGATTTCGAGTGTCCCGGTTGTGGCAGCTTTGCGACGCTCGCCGAGCCGGATGTGAGAAGTCGCCTGGTCAACACGGGAATCGTCCGCTTCCGCTTCATGGACTTCCCGCTTGCGATCCCGACGCACCGCAACAACCGCAACGCGCATCTTGCCGCCTGGTGTGCCGGCGAGCAGGGAAAGTTCTGGGAGATGCACGACATCATCTTTCAGAACCAGGATCGCTGGAACACCGAGGCGACGAGCCGCCCCGACCGCGTCCTCGCGAACCTCGCGCGCCAGGTGGGCGTGAACCCCACGCAATACGAGAGCTGCATGACTTCGCGGAAATACGCGGGCCAGATCCAAGCGAACTACGATGAAGGGACACAGCGCCAGGTCCAGTCAACGCCCACATTCATCATAGGGAACAAGCGCGTCGTTGGCGGCCTCCCGTACGACAGGTTCAAGGCTCAGGTGGACGAAGCGCTCGCGCAGACTCGCGCGACGACGAACACGAAGGCGACCACGAAAACAAAAACGAAAGCGAAATGACCCGCCGCATGCTGACGGCGCTCATCGCGCTCGTCGGTCTGTTCGTCGCGCTGTACCTCACGCTCTATAAGGTCGGCCTCATTGGCACGTTGGCGTGCGGCACGGGAAGCTGCGAAACCGTGCAGCTCAGCCGCTGGTCGACATTCTTGGGCCTGCCAGTCGCCGCCTGGGGCGCCGCGTATTACGCCGTCGTGTTCGCGCTCGCCCTCGCGGGGGTCCAGGATCGCTGGGCGGAGTCCCGCCGTTTGACGCTGGCTTTGATCATCGTCACGGGATGGGGCGTGCTGTTTTCCGCGTGGCTCACGTACCTGGAGCTATTCGTCATCCACGCGATGTGTAGATGGTGCGTCGTGTCGGCTGTGTTGACGGCGCTGGTGTTCGGGCTCGCGGTGGTTGATTGGCGTAAGCGCATCAGCGCGTGAGCTCGCGAACGCCTTATGCCCTGCTCTCACGCTCGCTTGACCGTCCGTTGCCGCCCGTCGCTCGCTTCGTTCAGCCGCAGCTTCGGCCGCTCTTCCTCTGACTCGAGCGCGCGCCGGCGATACGGCACGAGCTCGTTGCCGAGCACCACGAGCGTCCGCGTTGCCACGGTGCTCGCGAGCGGCTCCGGGATGGCCATCTCCCGCACATAGGCGTCGATTGCGCGATCGAACGTGAGATCCTCCGCGAGCACGTCCACGAACATCAGCGCATTGTCGACATGGGCCCTCACGATGGCTTCCTCGGCGCGCGCGAGCGCCAGCCTCAGCCGTCGCTCCGCAGCGGGCTCGAGCTTGCGTTTGAAGATGGATTCGGGAAAGAGCTTTTTAAGCCAGGCTCTGATGGACATCGCGTTTCCTGAGAGTAGGTGCAGTCGGTAATACGGCAGTTCGCATACCAGACAAACGGCTCTTAGGACTCGGTTGCCTCGTATTGGTCTTTCAACGCCGCCACCACATTCGGATCCGCAAGCGTCGTCGTGTCGCCCAACGCCCGACCCTCGGCAATATCGCGCAGCAGGCGTCGCATGATTTTCCCCGAGCGCGTCTTGGGCAGATCCGCGGAGAAGAGCACATCGTCCGGCTTCGCGATCGCGCCGATTTTCTCGGCGACGAAGTCCCGCAACTCGTCCCGCAGCGCCGGGCTCGGGGTAAAGCCTTCGCGCAACGTGACGAACGCGGCGAGCGCCTGTCCTTTGAGCTCGTGCGTCCGTCCTACGACCGCGGCCTCGGCGACGGCGCGATGCTCGACCAGCGCGGATTCAACTTCCATCGTGCCGATGCGGTGTCCGGCGACATTGAGCACGTCGTCCACCCGGCCGAGGATCCAGTAGTAGCCGTCGCCGTCGCGCTTGGCGCCATCGCCCGGGAAATACAGGTCCGTTCGACCCGGCCACTTCGAGAAATAGGTCTGGACGTAGCGCTCGTCGTCACCCCAGATGGTGCGCAGCATCGACGGCCAGGGTTTTGTAAGCGCGAGCAGTCCGCCTCCTACCTTGATCTCCTTTCCGCTCGCGTCGAGCAATGATGCGGAGAACCCTGGCAGTGGGATGGTCGCGCTGCCCGGCTTCGTCTCCGTGATACCGGGCAGGGGCGAGATCACGATGGCGCCGGTTTCCGTCTGCCACCATGTATCCACGATCGGGCAGCGGCCGGCGCCAATCCGCTCGTGATACCAGACCCAGGCCTCGGGGTTGATCGGCTCGCCGACGGAGCCGAGTAGCCGCAGGCGTGAGAGATCGTGTTTCGCCGGATGCTTGTCGCCCCATTTCATGAAGGCGCGAATGGCGGTCGGCGCGGTGTAGAACACCGTCACGCCAAGCCGCTCGCACATGTCCCAGAAGCGATCCTTCTCGGGCCAGTCAGGCGCGCCTTCGTACATCACGACGGTCGCGCCGTTGGCGAGCGGCCCGTACACGACGTACGAATGTCCGGTCACCCAGCCGATGTCCGCGGTACACCAAAAGACGTCGTCGTCGCGCAGATCGAACACTACTTTGGTGGTGTACGTGCAGCCGACGAGATAGCCGCCCGTCGTGTGGACGATGCCTTTCGGTTTTCCGGTCGTGCCCGACGTGTACAGGATGTAGAGCACATCCTCGGCGTCCATGTGTTCCGGCTCGCACGTTGCGTCCGCATGCTGCATGAGCCGATGCCACCAGTGGTCACGACCTTCCTTCATTTCGGCGAACGCTTCGTCACCGCCGCTTCCTGGACGCCGCTGCACGACCACGACGTTCTCGATCGACGGGCAATCCTCGACCGCCTTGTCCGCGTTTCGCTTGAGGGCCAGTACCTGTCCGCGACGATAGCCGCCGTCGGCCGTGATCAGGAGCTTGGCCTTCTGGTCCGTGATCCGGTCCCGCAACGACTCGGGCGAGAAACCGCCGAACACGACGGAATGGATCGCGCCGATACGAGTACACGCGAGCATCGCGATCGCGGCTTCCGGAATCATCGGCAGATAAATGGCCACGCGATCGCCGCGCTTGACGCCCAGCTTCTTCAGGACGTTCGCGAACTTCTGGACTTCGACGTACAGGTCCCAGTACGTGAGCGTGCGCCGATCGCCGGGCTCACCCTCCCAGATCAGCGCCGCTTTGTTCCGGCGCGGCGTGTCGATGTGGCGGTCGATGCAGTTGAACGAGACGTTGAGCTTCCCGCCGACAAACCACTTCGAGTGCGGCGGCTTCCACTCGCAGATGGTCTTCCAGCGCTTGTACCAGTGTAACTGTTCGGCCTGTTCAGCCCAGAAGGCGTCGGGGTCGCGCGTGGCGCGATCGTAGATGGCGCGATCCCTGACGACGGCGTGGCGGCGGAACTCTTCGCTCGGCGGAAATTTTCTCAGTTCCTCGAGTACGACATCGATTTCTTCTGCCATGCCCGATAAGCTAGCGACGGGCCGACGGGCGTAACGAGTCCGCCAACGCGACGGTTTCGGGCGAGGGATTGGCGTCGAGCTCCTTCTTCATACGCTCGGCAAATTCGTCGTACAGCCGCAGTGCGCCCGCGTGATCCCCGATTCGCGCGAGCATCGTGATGGTGCGGCGCAGGACGCGCTCGTCGTCCCACGAGTAGCGTACGGCCCGCCGCGCCATTCGGCCCGCGTCCGTCAACCGGCTGTCGCTTTCCAGCGAGCGCGCGAGTCCCCACGCCGCTGCGGCCGCGCGCTCGCGGGCGAGCCCACGCTCCTCGTCCAGCCAACGCTCGAACGCCTCGCACTCGGGAAGGTGGAAGCCGGGCATCAGCTCGCCGCGATACAGCTCGACCGCGCGCATCATCTTGCCGGTGTCCGCCGCGACCGCGAGCTCAGCGGCGTCGCACCACATCGGCGGCACGGCGAGCCCGATCTCTTCGTCGCCACGGCTCCGCACCACGTCAGCCCCGAGCGCGGCGCGTAGCGCATGCACGGCCTTGCGGAGCGCGGTGCGCGCGTGGCCTTGGTCGAGCTCCGGCCAGAGGAATCCCACGATGCGATCGCGACGCTGCGGACGCTGCTCCGGCGCGAGCGCAAGAAGCGCCATCAGCGCGCTGAGCTTCGCTTGTGCGAGTAACCGATCCGCCACCGTGCGCTCGACTCCCCGGAGCTCGATGCCGCCGAGTAGAAAGAGCTCGATCTTCGTCTCGCTGCGCTGCGTCAACACTACCTCGAAGTTCGTCCGTCGCGAAGCTACGAAACGGACGCGGGACGTGCCACTTCCAACCTGGGACGCCGCTGGAACGGTGGCGGAACGACGGCGGAACGAACGGCTCGTAGACTGGGATCATCGATCGAGCCCGGATGACCGGGACCGGCGATTCCCCGCCTCAATCCCCTTGAATCTGCTGGAGACCCACCATGCGCCGCTCCCCGCTGTTCCTCTGCCTCGCCCTCGCCGCGCTCGCGGCATGTAGCGACAATTTCCCGACCAGCCCAACGAGCTATGTGCCGCAGGCCACGTCGCCTGATGTACTGAACATCTCAGGCTTCCTCGAGGTTCCCGCGGATGACGCATCGCGCTATGTCATCCGGCTGGGCAACGGCGAGATCATTCCGCTGATTTGCGACAAAGCCAGCATTGACGCCACGATGGTCGGCGACCTCGTGCTCGCGAGCGGCAGATTCAATCCGAGTGGCGAGTTCGTCGTCGAGAACCTGCAGAGAGTCACCATCATTGCGACGGACGACAGTGAATGAATCGCGACCGGGAGGCGGCGGTCGTACTTGAAGAGGACAGAGGACAGAGGACAGAGAACAGAGGATAGAGGAGAGAGGATGGAAAAGGCGAAGGTCCATCCTCCATCCTCATTTCACGCGCCGAAACCGCAGCTCGCGCACGCGGCCCATGCCCAGGCTTGCCGCCACCACGCGTCCGCGCGCGTCGCGGTGAAACCAGACGACGTTGCCGTCGGGTGTCGTGAACCCGTCGCGATACATTGGCGTGAGTTGAGCGGTTCGGTCCGGGCGGCTGGTCGCGACGAGCTTGCCGTCCTTCACCGCCAGCGTAAACGTCGCCTCGGCGTCGTCGCTAGCGTAGGCGCCGGCGTACGACTGAAGCTGGGAAGCCGTCGGATCCCAGACGGTCTCGCGTGCGTAGAACGCGGTGTCACCATCCGCGCTCACGAGCCGGGCTCGCGCCGGTGACGCTCCGGACGTCACGAGCTCCCATCGCCCCGACGGTGGAACGAGCAACGCGTTTTCGTTCAGTGGACTGAGTCGGCCGCGTTGCGACCGGAGGGTGCCATCGCCGAGTTCGATCTTTACAGGCTCGTATGTGCGCTCGTTCCGCCAGACGCCGGCAAAACGCTGGAGCTGGGCGTTCGTGAGCTGCACTGGATTGGCGCCGGCTTGCGTTGCCGGCCGCGCGTCGCTGCCGAGAAAGACGTCCGCTATGCGATGCCCCAGGCCGCCGGGATTCGCATTCCCCACATTGCACAGTAGGGCGACGGAAAGGCTCTGGCGCGGATAGCGCGCGAGAAACGCGCGATACCCGCCCGTGGCACCCGTGTGGCTGATCTCGGGCACGCCGCGATAGTCGTCGACGACCAGACCGAGTGCGTAACTGATGTCGCGTCCGTTGGTGAGCCGCCCGCGCTGTTGCAGCTCATTGAGCAGCGCAGCGCCGCCCACCGCTGACGTAACGAAATTCTGATTCCACGTGAGCAGATCGTCCACGGTGGTCAGCAGTCCGCCGTTGCCGTGGGCGTTCTCGAAGGGCATGTCCAGCCGCCACGGCCCAGTGCCCGACGAAGAGTACGCGGTCGAGCGTCCCTTCACGACGCGGGTGTAGTCATCGCGCCACGACGTCCTGGTCATGCCGAGCGGCTCAAAGATCCGTTTGCGCGTGAATTCGGAGAAGGGCATTCCGCTGACGCGCTCGACGATCATCGCCGAGAGATTGTAGTTGCTATTGCTGTAGAGGTATTCGCTGCCAACCGGATAGTTCAGCGCATGCTGTCGGCTCATGATGTCGAGGACGTGCGCCTGGGTGTGCGCCCGACTTCCGCGCGGCCAGCCCGCGGCGGCCGCCACGACGCCCCAGTCGCGCAAGCCGCTGATGTGGTGCAGCATGTGCCGGATGGTGATCGGCTGATCGACCGCGGGTAGCTCGGGGAGATATTTCCGGATCGGGTCGTCCAGCGAGAGCTTGCCGTCCAGAGACAGCAGCACGACGGCAGTCGCGGTGAACTGCTTGGACACCGAGCCGGCCTCGAAGATCGTCTCGGCCGTGTTGGGCACGTCGTACTCCAAGTTCGCCATTCCGTACGCGCGCTCGAGGATTGCCTTTCCGTCGCGCGCCACTCCCACCGCGCACCCGGGAGTCGCGCTCGATGTCCACCCGGCAAATATCCGGTCGACGGCGCCTGCCGAATCCGGTGATTGGCCGCGCGCGGGCGAGAACGGCGACGCGAAGACGAGTGCCATGGCGACGAGCGCGAACCTGCGCATCTGAAGCTCCTGAGTGGATGACGACCCATGGAAAGATGACTCCCGTGCGGACGGGCGGCTAATTTCTCTTGATGCCTTCGGTCGCCCTATTAGGCGCCACGGGGTTAGTGGGCCGCCACTGTCTCGATCTGCTCGCGAGAGACCACGCCTTCTCGCGCGTCATCGTGCTCGCGCGACGGAAATTCGCCGAGGCCACGGCGCCGCGCGTCGAAGCCCACCTCGTCGACTTCGACCATCTCAGCGAGCGTCCTGATCTCTTTCGTGTCGACCAGGTGATCTGCGCGCTCGGCACGACCATCAAGGCTGTGGGCGGGTCGCAGGCGAAGTTTCGGGCGGTGGACTACGAAATACCGCTGGCGGCGGCAACGATCGCGTGCACCCAGGGGGCGCGCCATTTTCTCCTCGTCAGTGCGTTGGGAGCGAACGCACACTCGCGGATCTTCTACAACCGCGTAAAGGGCGAGCTGGAGGACGCGCTGCGAACCCTGGGATTCCGCAGCCTCACGATCGTTCGGCCCTCCCTTCTACTCGGAACGCGGCCGGAGTTCCGCCTCGGCGAGGAGATCGGCAAACGGTTCGCGTGGATCGTGCCGGGCAAATATCGCCCGATCCACGCACGCGACGTCGCGGCCGTCCTCGTGCGGGCGGCAAAGGAAGACATCCGTGGCATGCGGATCATCGAGTCGGACGACCTCCGGTCGATGGCAACCGCGGATCGACGTTAGAGTCCCTTCCGTCGGGCGGGCTATCTTATCCCGCCATGAGCGACGCAGCGGTTACCGTCCAGGCCAAGTCTCTCGCGAAGAACTTTGGGAGACGCACGGCCATTGCCGGTGTGGATCTCACCTTGAGCACGGGTGAATGTCTCGCGCTGTTCGGGCCCAACGGGGCTGGGAAGACGACGCTCCTGCGGCTCATCGCCGGTCTGCTCAAGCCGACCGCCGGCACCGTGCGCGTGCAAGGCGTCGACGTGCGACGCGACACGCACGCGCGGTCACTGGTCGGGCTCATCTCGCATCACAGCATGCTGTACGCATCACTCACCGCGCTGGAGAACGTGGAATTCACGGCGCGTCTCTATGGCCTGCCCGAACCGCGTGCCGCGGCGCGCCGCGCGCTGGAATCGATGCAGGTGTCCGAGGGCGCGCGGGCACCGGTGCGCACCCTGAGTCGCGGGCTCCAACAGCGCGTCTCGATCGCGCGCGCGACGGTGCACGAGCCGAGCGTCGTTTTGCTGGACGAGCCGTATTCCGGATTGGACGAGGCGGGTGCCGCCGCCCTCACGTCGCTGCTGCAATCCCTCCGCGCCCGCGGCGCGACGCTGCTCGTCGTCACGCACAACGTGGTCGAGGGGCTCGCGCTCGCCACGCACGCGGCGATCATGACCGAGGGCCGTTTCGCGCGATTCGAGCAGCGCGGAGGCGCGTTCGGCGCGGGCTTCGACGCGCAGCGGTACGCGGCCGAGTACCGGGAGCTCGTCCGTCATGCAGGGTAGAACGCCCGGTTTTCTCGCCGCGTCGTGGATCGTGGCGCGGAAGGATCTCGCCATCGAGCTGCGTACGCGAAGCGCATTTCTGTCCGTCGTCATGTTCGCGCTGCTCGGGCTCGTGATCTTTTTCTTCGCGTGGGATCCGACCGCCGTGTCCGCGATCGACCTCGCCCCCGGCGTCCTCTGGGTGACGTTCACCTTCGCCGGCCTCTTGGGACTCCATCGGTCGTTCGGCGCGGAGCTGCAGGATCGGGCGATCGACGCGCTGCTCGTCGCGCCGGTCGAGCGCGAAGCGATCTACGCCGGCAAGGCGATCGCCAACGCGATCTTCGTGTCGGCGGTCCTCCTCGTCGCGGTTCCAGCAGTGGCGCTCTTCTACAACTTGCCCCTCGTGCGCGCCGTGTCCGCCCTCGGACTCGTCGGCGTGCTCGCCGCGATCGGCCTCGTCGCCATCGGCACGCTCTTCAGCGCAATGGCGGTGAACACGCGCATGGCGGAGCTTCTGCTGCCGATGTTGAGCCTGCCGTTTTTCGTGCCCATCGTCCTCGCGTCGGCGCAGGCGTCCACCCGGATGCTCGCGAACCGCCCCTTTGTCGACGAAGTGCTGCCGTGGTTGAAGATCCTGATCGCGTTCGACATCGTGTTCGCCGTCGCCTGCACGGTGGCGTTCCCCCACACGCTCGAAGAATGACAAGCACGCGCCCGCGCCCGGTGTTCGATTGGCTGCTTGCGGTGGCGATCCTCGCAGTTGTCGGCGCGATCGTGCGGATCGCGTTCTTCACGCCCGTCGAGCTACTGCAGGGAGCCGCGCAAAAGATCTACTACATCCATGTCCCGGCGATCCTGAGCGCGTACGTCGCACTCGGCATCGTCGCCGTGATGTCGATCGTTTACCTCTGGCTGCACGACGAGCGTGCCGACCGTTTGGCGGAAAGCGCGGGCGAAATCGCGCTGCTCTTCACGACGGTGACTCTGTCGACTGGGCCCATCTGGGCGAAGCCGATATGGGGCGCATGGTGGACGTGGGACGCGCGGTTGACCCTCACGCTCTTCCTCTGGTTCGTGACGGCCGCATACCTCGTGCTGCGAGGAGCCGTCGACGATCCGCTGATGCGCGGCCGCTACTCGGCGGTGCTCGCGGTGCTGGCGGTGCTGCTGATTCCGTTCATCCACCTGAGCGTCTACCTGTTTCGCACACTGCATCCCATGCCGATCGTGTTGAAGCCCGACCGGCCATCCCTCCCCCCCGAGATGCTCACGACGTTTCTGATCTCGTTGGCCGCGTTTCTTTTTTTCTGTATCGTGCTCATTCGCGCGCGCTACCGGCTCGCGCTACTACGTGAAGAGCCCGTGGTTCCATGACATCTCCTCCGGACACGATCGCGTACTATCACGCCGCCTACATCGTGGCCGGGGCGCTGTACGCGGGATACCTGGTGTCACTCTGGTGGCGCTCGCGCCGTCTTCAGAGATGAGCCGGGTGCTGCGCATCGCCACGCGCGCATCGGAGCTGGCGCTCCGTCGCGCGCGCGCCGTCCAGACGATGTTGGCAGCGCAACACGCAGAGTCGGAGCTCGTCACGTTCCAGACGGCGGGCGACAAGCATTTCGAGGAATGGCTACCGACGGCCAGCACGAAGACGGCGTTCACGCGCGAACTGGAATCCGCGCTCGCCAGGAAGAAAGTCGATCTCGCCGTCCACGCGCTCTCCGACATGTCGACGGATTCAGGGCAGGGCTTGACGATCGCGGCGGTGCTGTCGCGCGACGATCCCCGCGACGTGCTCGTGTTGAATCAGCTGCTCGAGGCGGCGTCGCTTGCGGAGCTGCCCCGCGGCACGCGAATCGGGACGTCGGACATTCGCTGTCGTTCGCTGCTCCTCGCGATGTTCCCCCATCTCGAGGTCGTGCATCTTCGCGGAGATCTTCCGACGAGATTGCGAAAGGTGGACGACGGCCAGGTGCACGCGACGATCGTGTCGGCTGCCGCGCTGCGCCGACTCGAGATCTCCCAGCGCATCGCGGCGTATCTCGAGGCGCCCGAGTGGCTCCCAACGCCCGGGCAAGGGGCGGTCGCGATCGAGATTCGCGAGGACGACGAGGCGACGCGAGGGCTCGTGCAGCCGCTCGACGATCGGCGGACGCGGATCGACACCGCCGCCGAACGCGCGCTCCTCGCGTCACTCGAGGGCGGGTTGCAATCGCCGGTCGGCGCGCTGGTGGTTCGCGATGGTGACACGCGCGTGCTGCACGCCGTGATCGTCGACCTCGAGGGTCGCCAGCTACTCCGCGCCCAGCGCCCCGTGGACGACGAGCAGGCGGAGCTCGTGGGCGTGCGCGTCGCGAACGAGCTGCGAGGCCTTGGCGCAAGTCGAATCCTGGATTCCGTTCGCGGCGCAGCCCGTATTCCGGCACCGCAGCCAGACTGAGATCCAGGTGGGAGGTGGGAGGTGGGAGGTGGGAAGGGGGAAGTTACCGAAACGCAGAGTCAGCTTTGCGTTACAAAGTACTTGACAGGTTGAGCACTCGCGAAGAGCTTGAGGCATGACGCTCACGCGACTGTTGTTCGAGCCGACGCTGATCCGGTCCCCGCTGCGCGTGGTCCACTGGTGGGAGAGCCGGCGTCCCGCCTACAACGCCGTGCTTGGCGCCGTCGGAGTCGGAACCGTGGTCTATGCGAATGCTCTTTCGCTGCTCGTGCGCGGGCAATGGTTCACGTTTCCCTGGCAAGTGATCGTCGTGTACGGCCTCGCCGCCAACGTGTGCTACACCTTGGGCTGGGTGGTCGAGAACTTCGTGGAGCGGTGGCTCGGCCGTCCGGTGTACGGACTAGGCCCGGCGCTGTTCCGGCACGGCCTCGTGTTCTCGGTCGGACTGACGCTGTTTCCGGCGGCTCTGGTGACATTCTTCGCGATCGGCGGACTGTTCTTTCGATAGCTAGGGAGTCAGCTCCCTCGTCCGAACCTTGACCTTCAGTTCGGACATGATCACCGGCCCTGTGATCCGCACGACAGGCGCGCCGGATCCCACCGGAGGTTGGTCCTCCATGTCGTCGACGACGCTCGACATCAGCGCGTTCGGCTGAACGACGACGCGTACGCCTGGCGGCACGATGATGCGGACGGCCGCCATGACGGCGCGTAAGTGGATCTCCGTGACGCCGGACACGAGCACCGCTTCCGTCAGGTCGAGCTTCGTGTCGGACATGATGGACCAGACGTCGAGTCGCCTTGGCGGCCGCCACAATCCGCGTCGCTTCGTCTCGGCCATGATCGACACGATGCGGTCGCGCTCCGGCGCGAACGCCTCCGGCACCGCCACCGCGCGACGCTCTTCGGCCTGCGCGGCTTCGGCCTGAAGATCCTTCGTCAGCTCGCGCAGCGCGGGCACCGACGCGGCGCGGTACACCTGCTCCATGCGTCGTTCGAGCTCGTCGAGCGAGAGGTTGTCGTACGCGAAGTGCCTCGAGAGCAGGTCGATCGTGCGCTCGCGCTCCTGCTCGAGCGAGACCGGAAGGTCGCTACGCGGCTTGGGATCGTGAGCCATGTCCGACCTCCGGCCCCGTCACGCCTACGGTCGAACCGCGCCGTGATCGACCGGTTCGCGCTCGCGCCGGATAAACAGCGTGTCATAGAGCAGCGCGGCGGCGACCGCGCCGAGCAGCGGCCCGATCCAATAGACGGCCTGTGCCTCGAAGATTCCGCTCGCGACCGCCGGGCCGAACGATCGCGCGGGGTTCATCGACCCACCCGTGAAGGGGCCGATGGCGAGAATGTCCGCTGCGATCGTCAAACCGATCGCGATGCCGGCAATGCGCGGCGCTTTCGGATCGACGGCGGTTCCAAAGATCACGAACGCCAGGAAGAACGTGGCGATTGCCTCGAGACCGATGGCTTGACCCGCCGATATCTCGAGCGAGATCGACTGGCCCCCCAGCCGCGTCGAGGCCGCGAGCTGCGCGGGGAGCAGCATTTTGAGCGCGTAAGCGGCGGCGATCGCGCCGAGGATCTGCGCCGCGATGTAGACGCCGGCCATCATCGGCTCGATGCGGCGAGCCGCGAGGAATCCGACCGTGACCGCTGGATTGAAGTGACCCGAGATGCGCATCAGCGCGCTCACCATCACGGCCAGGATGATGCCGTGCGCCAATGCGACTCCGACCAATCCTCCGCCGGCCGCGATCGACGCGCCGCCGACGAACACCAGTGCGAACGTCCCGACGAATTCAGAGACGAAGTGGCGAAACGAGTCACGCATACGGTTCCTCGTAGAGTGATGTTGCTGGTTGTCAGTCCGGTCGCTTCAATACTACCGCCGCGTTGATGCCGCCGAAGCCGAAAGAGTTGCTCAGCGCGTACTCGACGCCTTTCTCGCGTCCGACGTTCGGGATGTAGTCCAGGTCGCATCCGTCGCCGGGATCGCTGAGGTTCAGCGTGGGCGGAAGCCATTTTCGCTCGAGGGCCAGCGCCGAGATCGCCACCTCGAACGCGCCGGACGCGCCGAGCGCGTGGCCGTAGTACGCCTTGGTGCTGCTCACCTGCAGCCTTTCGGCGTGATCGCCGAACACCAGCCGGATCGCGGCCGTTTCCACGGGATCGTTCAACGGAGTGGAGCTGCCATGCGCGTTCACGTACGAGACGTCGTTTGGCGAGACGTGGCCGTCGGCGAGCGCGAGTCGCATCGCGCGGGCCGCTTGCGACGCATCCGGCCGCGGCGCCGTCATGTGGTGCGCGTCGTTGGAATTGCCGTACCCGACCACTTCCGCGTAGATGTGCGCGCCGCGTGCCTTGGCGCGGTCGTATTCCTCGAGCACGAGCACCGTGCCGCCCTCACCCATCACGAAACCATCGCGGCCGCGATCGAACGGACGCGATGCGTGCTCGGGATCATCGTTGCGCGTCGACATCGCCCGAATGATGGTGAACGCGCCGAAGCATAGTGGCATGATCGGCGCTTCCACGCCGCCGCACAGCATCGCATCCGCATAGTCGTCGCGGATCAATCGGAAGCCGTCCCCGACACCGATGGTGCCGGACGCGCAGCTCATTCCGTTCGTGCTGTTGGGACCCTGGAGCCCGAATTCGATCGCGACGTTGCAGCTCGAGGCGCCGACAAAGACGTTGAGCGCGAGCTGCGGCTCGACGCGATTGATCCCCTCTTTGAGAAAGATGCCGAACTGCTCCTCGGCATAGCCGACGCCGCCGAGCGCGGAGCCCATCATCGTCCCGATGCGTTCCCGGTTCTCGCGCGCGAGATCCAGCCCCGAATCCTCGATCGCGAGCCTGGCGCACGCCACGGAGAAATGTCCAAAACGATCGAGCCGCTTGGCGCGCTTCCGCTCCATGAAGTCGTTCGCGTCGAACGCGCTCACTTCCGCCGCGTTGTGGCTGCGATACGGCGTGGGATCGAACCGCGTGATGCTGCGGATCGCCGAACGTTGCGAACGCAATCCGTCCCACATTCCGCCGACGGTGATGCCGATCGGCGTGATCGCCCCGATCCCCGTGATCGCTACTCTCCGACGATTCTGCATCCCGCTACTTCTCCCGAGTGAAAGCGCGTTCTGAAGTCTGACGCTGCTCCGCCGCGCGCGCGAGTCCCGCAAGCGTGCGCGACGCGATCCCGTGCACGAAGACCGGGCCGATCACCGCGCGCGCGGCCAATGTTCCGATCACCGGCCAAGATGGCCCATTCCATAAATGCACAACTGTGACGTGCGTCCCATCGGTCACGGGTGCGAACGCCCATTCGACTTCCATTCCGGTCGTGATCCCCTCGATATGACGAAAGCGAATCGTAGGCTCCGTGCCGTCACGCGGGTGTTGGACTTCCATCAAAGACACCCATCGCGTTGGCCACGCGAACGGACCGAAGGGACGATTGGCCGACATCTCGACGATCCCCGTCCCATGCATTCGCTCGCGGAACCGTACGTAACGATAGTGAGGGAGGCGCTCAGGCCAACGCTCCACCTCGGCCACGATCTCGAAGATCGCCTGCACGGGAGCGCGAACGGTGCGCTCGTCCACGGTGCGCATACGCGCCCCGGACGGCATCGGACCGAGATTATTCGAGGCTCTTCGGGTCACTCGCGCTGTTGAAAAGCTGAACGCAGCTGCACGCAGATTTGCGCAGATGGACGCAGATACGGCGACTGAATCATTAACCAATGTTGGTCAATCTGCGTTTGTCTGCGTCTATCTGCGTTTATCCGCGATCAATGTTGTTTTGCTCCAACTCGCGCTGATGCGCCAAAACTGGCCGCGCCTTACCGTGGGTCGAACTCCGATGCTGTCGTGCACGAGTCCCTCGAGCTCCGTTGTCGTGAATCCGCGGAGCACCGACGTCACGCCGTCATGCCGAGTCACCGGATGAAACCGGAGCGCGACGCTTGCGAGCCAGAATCCGCCCGCCGCGAGCCAGCTCCGGCGCAGATCGCTGATCACGACCCATCCGCGCGAGACGCGATGCAGCTCGGCGACGACCCGGCGCGCGCCCTCCTCGGGAAAATGGTGGAGGAGCTGCGAGCACAACACCACGTCGCTGCTGTTGTCGCGAAAGGGGAGTCGAAGCGCATCACTCGCGACGACCGCATCGACCCCGCCGCGAGCGGAGTGAAGCAAAAACTCCGTTACATCGAGTCCGATGGTCGTGAGCGCGACGCCGGCGTCTGCGGCTTCGCGGCGCGCGAGAAGCGGAATGTCGCCAAGCCCCGTACCGACGTCGAGCAACGTTGCTTCGCGTGGAAGTCGCGGAATGACGCGACGCAGCGCCTGCATCGCCGATCGCGTGCCGCCGAACAACGTGTTCGAGCGGGCGATGTCGGCCATCGAGCGGTCGCGCACCTCACGCGGCGTCGCCGGATCGTCGAGGATCTCGACGCCGCGTCGCCGCGCCGGCGTCAGGCGCAACCGCATCAGCGCTCGAGCTGCGCGTAGCCGCCGCGGTAGTAGAGGAGCGGCCGACCCGTGTGGCTGCTCGCCCACTCCACTTCACCGACGTAAATCGCGTGATCGCCGGCATCGTAGCGATCCAATCGGCGGCACTCCATGTGACCCAGCGCGTCGTCCAGCAGCACCACGCCGCTCTCGGCGCGCGAGTAACCGATGCCGTCGAACCGGCCCGCGAGCAGCTCGGCGAATCGCCGTGATAGCGCTTCCTGTCCCTCGGCGAGGATGCTGAGACCGAAGTGTGACGCCTTTCGCAGCACGTCGTGCATGTCGGCCGAGCGATCGATGCACGCCAGCACGAGGGGCGGCACCAGACTCGCCGAACAGAATGCGCTCACCGTCATTCCGTGATCGCGGCCCTCCGGATCACGCGCGGTAAGGATCGTGACGCCGGACGCAAACCGGCCCAGCACGGCGCGAAACTCGTCGGGATCTATGGCCATACGGGCGTGCGAACGTTCGGAATGGAGGCCGGGAGGACGAGAAGTTGGAAGAGATACCGGAGACTCAACACCTGTCGGGCTGGAACGAAGTCACCGGTGACCCCGGCAAGCAAGTCGGCGAGATGCTTTTTGCTCGCGAGAGCGCGGGCGGCCCGGTTGACGATCACAGGCACGGCGACGCCGGCGCCGATCAAACGCTCGACCCACCATTTGCCGCCGAACTCCTCGCGTCGCGCCCGGTCGTACTCTCGGTACGCATCGACCGCGTCCGATTCCGAGACCGCGTGCAGCGCGCGTTCGATCGCGCCGGCCACGAGCTCGCCGCCACGCAGCGCCGAATAGATGCCTTCACCGGTGAATGGATCGAAAAAATCCGCGGCGTCGCCCACGAGCAGCGCCCCCGGATGCCAGGCGCGCCGTGCGTGCGACGCGAATGGGCCGATCGCCACGGCATGCCCGTCGCGGATCGATCGCGCGAAACGACCAGCAAGGTGCGGCTTCGACGCGAGCCAGCGATCGAGGAAGCCCGAGCGATCCCCCCCGCCGGACATCTCGCGCGCTCGTCGTGCCGGAAAAACCGCCGCCACCGTGGTGACGCCATCGCCCACGTCGGCGATGCCGACGAAGCCGTCGCCCTCCACGTGCAGCTCGACATAGTCGCCGACGTCGAGAACGTCGCGATAGTGCGCGACGAGCGCAATGCGGCGCGGCCACACGAATGTGCGGGCGAGACCGAGCCGCCGCGCGATCACGGAGCGAAGCCCATCCGCGCCCACGACGACGCGCGCGCGGAGATGTTCCGGCCGTCCATCCGCGCCAAGAACGCACACGCCGCGGACGCCCCCGCGTCCGTCGCGCTCGACATCCGTGACCCGCACGCGTTCGTCGACTCGCGCGCCCGCGTCGCGAGCGCGCCGGAGCAGGACATCGTCCAGCACCTCGCGCCGGATGGCCAGGCCGCGATCGCGGAACGCGCGGAATCCGTGCGCGGCCGTGTAATCACCACGTGCCGATGTGCCGTTCGGCGCGCGCACGATCATCCCGCGCATCTTCGCACCCCGCGGTTCCAGCTCGCGCAGCACGCCCATGTCGTCCAGGATGCGAGACGCTTGCGGACTGAGACACTCGGCGCACGGTTTGGCGCGCGGAAAACTCGAGCGCTCGAGGACGCGCACCCGAACGCCGCGCCGGGCGAGCTGAAACGCGGTGCTCGCGCCAGCCGGCCCGCCGCCGACGATCAAAACGTCCGTGCGCTCCATTCGCATCGTCTCAGAAGTAGCCGGCTCCGGTGGCGCCGAACAGTGCGCCGCCGATCGTGCTGAGCGCGTTGACACCGTCGTTGTCGAGCCATCGAACGCCGCCAGTGACCGTCGTCCTCGATCCGCACCGATGAATTCGCTGCTCGGTGAGCGTGCCGCACGTTGCGCACCAGCGACGCGCCTGCCACGAGGCGCCGAGCACGGAATCGAGCAGGCACCCGACGGCTCCGCCGATCAACGCCGCGCCCATCGAGACGGCGGGCCAGCGCACCAGCCACGCGACAAGGGCGATGAATGCCGAGCCCGCGAGGCCCGCGACGAATCCTTGTACGGTCACGCCACCGGAGGTCCCGACCTCGACAGGATGCCAATCCAGAATCGAGCGCGGGGCCGCGCGCGCGAGCGTGCCGACCTCCGTCGCCCACGTGTCGGCGGCCGATGCGCCGAGCGCGCCGGCCCCCAGAGCCTGCCACGCGGGGTCGGGGCTCAACCAGTAGCCGAGCGCCACCAGCGCAAAGACGCCGCCATTCGCGAGCACCTGCGTCGCGTCGCGCGGCCCCGACTTTTCGATGCGTCCACCGGTGCGCGACTCCTTCTCCGCCGCGCGAAAGCGCGAGAGCGCGACGGCGCTCGCGAAGTACGCGATGAGCACGATCCCCCAACTCCACCCTGCCGCCATCGCCACAGTGCCGGCGACGATGGCCGCGGCCGTGCCACTCGCGCTCAGCGCGCGCACGCGATACGCGACGAGCGAGATCGCCGTGGCGAGGATCACACCGACGAGCCATGTGGGCACTTGATTCACGCCACAACGATAGCTCTCTGGAAAACAGCATCACAGCCAGTCACCTTTCGCGGATGCTCTCGACCGTAGACGCTTTGCTCCCGCTCAGTTTTCTCGAGGCCGTCCGCGACGTGGACACGCCGGGCGACCTCGACTCCGAATTCGTGGACGAGCTCCGGAACAAGCGCCTCGGCTTGAGCGACACGGTGTATCTACAGATCAAGCGATACGCCGACGCCGTTCGAAAAAAGCAGCGCGTCACGTTCGAGGAGTCGGTGGCGCTCGCGCGTCTCCTCGGCCGGCGACCGGACGCGGAGGCCGTCTTTCGCGCCGCCGGCCGCTATCTTGCGCGCGAGTCGTACAAGACGATCAATCCGATCACCCGTCGCATGCTCCGATTGCTGCCGTCCGTAATCGCGCGGCCGCTTGCGCTGCGCCGCACCCGCAAGATCGCGGCGCGGTACGCCAACGGCACCGTGCGTCGCGTGGGCGGGTACGTGCTGCTGGAAGTGCCGCGCTCGGTCACGCTGAACACCGCTCCGGGAAGCATCGGCTGCTCCTATTACGAATCGATGCTGCGCGAACTGCTCGGCCTCCTCGTCGGAGGAGTTGGCTCGGTCGATCACGTTCACTGCGCCGGCCGCGACGAGGGTTCGTGCGAGTGGCGCGCCGACTGGAAAACCTTCGCGACCCGTGCTTAATCCACAGTCCCTGTCCGCCATTCAAGGCGCGCTCCGCGAGCTGCAGCTCGACGGCTGGCTCCTGTTCGATTTTCACGGGGCCAATCCCGTCGCGAGCGGCATGCTCGGCCTCGAGGGGTTGTTGACGCGACGCGTGTTCGCGCTGGTCCCACGCGAGGGAACACCGGTCGCGATCTCGCACGCGATCGAGCAGGCGCCATGGAAACGGTGGCCCGCCGAATGGCCGCGCGAGCGTTACACGTCGTGGCGCTCGCTCGAGCAGCACCTCGCCAAGCTCGTGAACGGCAAGAAAGTCGCCATGGAGTATTCGCCCGGAGACGCGGTGCCGTATCTGGACCGTGTGCCGGCGGGCGTGCTGGAGATGGTGAAGAGCGCGGGTGCCAAGGTCGTGTCGTCCGGCGAGTTGGTGACGCGATTCTACGCCGCGTGGTCCGTCGCGCACGTCGAATCGCATCGGCGGGCGGCGTCGGTCGTCGCGCAGATCGCCCGCGACGCCATCACCGTGGCCGGCAAACGCGCGCGCGGCGGCGCGCCCCTCGCGGAGCATGAGCTGGCGCGGCTGATCCTGGACCGCTTCGCGGAGCAGCGACTCTTTACTGACCACGGACCGATCGTCGCCGCAGGTGCCAACGCCGCGAACCCGCACTACGAGCCGTCGTCGGCATCGCCGCGGCCGATCAATCGCGGTGACATTCTCCTCGTGGACCTGTGGGCGAAAGAGCAGACCGACACCGGCGTCTACGCGGATCAAACGTGGATGGCGTCACTGGGGCCGCCGTCGGCGCGCGCGCTGGACATCTGGACGGCGGTGCGCGACGGCCGCGACGCGGCGATCGCGCTGGTGCAGGACCGCGTCAGCAAGGGAACTCCCGTGCGTGGCGCCGAAGTGGACGACGCCGCGCGCGCCGTGATCACGTCGCGCGGATTCGGAGAGTACTTCACCCATCGCACGGGGCATAGCATCGATCCCCGCGACCTGCATGGCAGCGGGCCGCACATCGACAACCTGGAGACGCGCGAGGAGCGGCTCCTCGTCCCCGGCGTCGCGTTCTCGATCGAGCCGGGCGTGTACATCTCCGGTGAGATCGGAGTGCGAAGCGAGGTAAACGTGTACCTCGCAGCGGGTAAGGCCGTGGTGACGCCAGACAACTACCAGCGCGAGCTGATCATCGCGGAGTAAGGTCCCACCGGGCTGGCGTGGCGCTTGCCCTTTGGCCAAGCACGATGAAGCTCAAGTTGTTCGGCCTCTTCGTCCTCCTCAGTCCGCTTGCAGCCTGCTCCGATCGCGGCGACGCCGGCGCGCGCAGCCGCCGGACGGTTGTTGATTCGAGCGGAGGCACGGTTGCGCTCGGAATCGGGACAAGGCGCTCGTATCGACCCACCGGAACCGCTGTAACCGGCGCAATCAGCGGCAGGATTTCTCTACAAGGCATCGCACGGGATTCCGTCGTCGCCGTCGGACGCGACGCGAAGGTCTGCGGAGACAGCGTCGCGGTCATCGAGACCGAGGCAAATGGGAACGAGCTCGCGAACGCGCTCGTCTGGGTGGACGGCGTCACGTCGGGAAAGCCGCTACCGGACGTGCGCCGCGAAACGCTGACGATCGAGAAATGCAGATTCGAGCCGCGCGTCATGGCCGTCGTGACCGGCTCGACCATCAACGTGTTCAGCCGCGATCGAGTGGCGCATGGTCCTCGCTTCTATCGCGAAGGCGCGGCCCAGCCGATCGAAGAGATCAATACCGTCGACGCAGGCCAGGTCGTTCCGAGCGAGAAGATCGCGCGCGAGCCTGGGATCATCGAAGTACGCTGCTCGGAGCATCCGTTCGCGCGCGCCTACATCGCCGTATTCGATCATCCGTACTTCGCGGTGAGCGACGAGCAGGGCGCATTCAAGATCGACGGACTGCCTGCCGGCACGTACAACGTGAAAGTGTGGCAGGAGAGGTTGGGCCAACCCGTCGAGCAGCGTGTGGTCGTCGGTGCTGGCGGCGTTGGACAGCTGGACGTCGCACTCGCGCTGAAGTAGGTGCTGGGTCCTGGGTGCTAGGTTCGAGCACCAAGCCCCGAGCACCTAGACCATCCTATCCAACACCATCGCCGCAAATAGCAGCGCCAGATACAGCAGCGAGAACTTGTAGACAGACCACGCGGGCTGCGTGTAGTCCGTCGCGCGCAGCACGCGAATCACCCCGCGCAGCAGTACCGCTCCCAGGACGAGCGCGCTCGCGAGATACACGAGTCCCAACGCACCCATCGCCCAGGGCAGCACAGTGAGCGCGAGCAGGATGACGGTATACCACAGCATCTGCCGTTTCGTCTCCGTTTCACCCCACACCAGGGGCGCCATCGGAACGCCGGCGCGCCCGTAATCGCGCTGCTTGTTCAACGCCAACGCCCAGAAGTGCGGCGGCGTCCAGTAGAACACGATCAGGAACAGGTACAGCGCCATGAGATCGATCGACCCGGTGACCGCCGCCCACCCGACGAGCGGCGGAAAGGCGCCGGCGGCTCCGCCGATCACGATGTTTTGTGGCGTGCTGCGCTTGAGCCAGCGCGTGTAGAGAAACACGTAGGAGTAGAACCCGCCGAGCGCGAGCGCCGCGGTGAGCACGTTGACGAAACGCGCCAGCAGGAACGTCGCGCCGGTCGCGAGCAGAAGTCCGAACGCCAGCACCTCGCGCGGCTGCATGCGCCCACTCGGCAACGGACGCAGGCGCGTGCGCGTCATCCGGTCGTCGATGTCGCGGTCGAGGTACATGTTCAGCGCGTTCGCGCCGCCCGCCATGAGATACCCACCGACGAACACGACGAGCACCAGCTCCCAGCTCGGCCGCCCCGCGACGAACATCGGCGCGATGGTCGTAACGAGCAGCAGTGAGATGATGCGCGGCTTGGTGAGGGCTATGAAGTCGCGAGCGAGTGCGCGCGCTCCAGTCGCAGAGATCGCCGTCTCGCTCATTCGCCCTCACGCAGAGTCTTCACCCGCCGAGAACCCCTGAACGCAGATGGACGCAGATGGACGCCGATGAACGCAGATTCTTTCGCGAACAAAAACACAAAGGATTTATCCGCGTTCATCGGTGTTCATCTATCTGAGTCTGCGATCTGCAGTTTTCGCCAAGTATGCCGCCAGGAATATCACGAGCCACACCCCAATTCCGACCGCCTCGTGCGCCGAGCGCAACGCTGGCGGTAGCGTCGCCATAACCATGGCGGCACCAACGCCAAGTTGCAGCACGACGAGCGCGGCAGCGACCTGTGCGGCTTGTTTCACGGTGGGTGATTCCGTAGTGCGTCGCGAGATCGCCGTGGCGACGCCGATCACGTGAACGAACAGAACGTAAGCGACCACGCGATGTGTGAGCTGGAGGTGCGCGGCGCCAGGCGGCACGCCGGCCGCCGCGCCGCAGAGCGGAAAGCTGGTGCATGCGACCGCCGCTCCCGGAAACTTCGCGACGAGTCCGCCCAATACCACCGCGAGGAAAGCGAGCGCCGCTCCGGCGCCGAGCGAGCGCACCGCGCGGACAGTGCCGCTCTCGGCTCGCGCGCGCGCGCCACCGAGCGAGCCCGCCCGCACCGCCGTCGCGACGACGACCGCGAGCAAACTCATGGCCAGCGTCCAGTGTGCTACAGTCGCGCCCGGCCTGTTGCCGAGCTTCACGGTCACCATGCCGAGCAACGCGACCGCGACCACGAGCACCAGCGCAATGGTCGCGGACCGCAGCACTCCGCCCGGTCCGCCTACCCCGGGCTCGTTGCGTCGACGCCGGGCTGCCCACGCCAACGCCGCGATCGAAATGGTGACGAGGAGCGCGAGCAGACGATGGGCGTACTCGACGAGGACGGTGGCGTTGTCGAACGGTGGAATCCACGATCCTTTGCACAGGGGCCACGAGTCACCACACCCCATTCCCGAGCCGGTGATGCGGACCATCCCGCCGAATACCAGATGGAGATATGTGAGAACGACCGACGCCGTCCCGAGGCGCGCCAGCGTCTTCACCGCGCGACCTTCATGATTACGCCGGGCCTCTTCGCGTTGTCGTGAACTCGAACCCAGGTAGCGGTGAGAACGAACGCTAGAACGATGGCGGGAATGAGCGCCCACACGATCTCGATGAACAAGCGGGGCCGAGGAACACCGGCGTCCGCTGCACCCGATGGCCGACGCACGAGGGACGACAGTATGGCGATCTGACCGACGACGCAGCACAGCACACACACCACGAACACGAGCGCAGCCGCGCTCACTAGAACACCCGCAAGTTGATGTACTTCCTCGGGTTTTTCTGGAAGTCGGTGACGAGCGAGTCCGCGCGCATCAAGAGATTGCGCGCGTCGCGATACAGCAGCGTGTCGGTGATCAGTTTTCCAGCGGTTCCCTCACCGCGCTCCAGCCGAGCGAGGATCGCCTGGAGCTGCGTCGTGTTGGACGAGAGCCGGGTCATCAACGAGTCCGCGTTCGCGCTGGTCTTGCGAAAGCCCTCCAGCGTCGACGCGACTTGCGCCGAATCCACCGCGCCCCGGAGCGACGCGAGCGTCGCGGTGAGATTGCGGTTTTGTTCCGTGACCACGGTCTGCAGCTGCGCGACGGCCCGGTTCATCGTGGAGACCGTCTGTCGGAATTCCCGCAACCCGCCGCTCTGCACGAACTCGGTCTCGAAGGCGCGCGTGACGCGGCCGATCGACGACGTAATCGAGTCCGCGCGCGCCTGAAGCACGTCGAGCCCCCCGGTCGCGGCACGTGAAGGAACGGTGTCACCGCGCTGAAACGACTGCGTCGTCGGTGTCGTGACCTTCAGCGCGACCGCCACGTCGCCGAAGATCCCAACGGGATAGACCTCGGCGACCGCGGTCTTCGGCACTTTGTATTTCTTTTGGATGTTCAGGTCGACGTCGATGACGCCGATTGGATTGAGCTCGACGTTGCTCACGTAGCCTACCGTGACGCCGGACAGCATCACCGCCTGCCCTTGTTTGAGGCTCTGGCCCCACGGGAATCGAGTGTACAACGGATAACCGCGCCGCAGTCCGCCGCGCACGAGCCACAGCGTTCCGGTGATCAGCACTATGACCGCGACCGTGAGCAGAATGCCGACGGTCACTTCATCACGTCGCTTCATGCCTGGAGGAAGGGGGCGAACAGGAAGGCCGTGATGGCATCGAGCACGAGAATGGTCACCGAGGTAATGACGACGGCGCGCGCCGTCGAGCGACCGACTCCTTCCGCGCCTGCACCCGTAATGTAGCCCTCATAGGTGCAAACGAAAGCGATGGCGATGCCGAACAGCGTCGCTTTCATGAGGCTGTACACGACTTGAAACGTGCCGAACGCGAGGCGCACGCCCTCACGAAAATCCTGCTGCGTGATGTCGGTGGCCGTGACCGCGACGAAGAATCCCGTCCCGACGCCGACGGCGTCCGCCAGGATCGTGAGCACCGGCAGCATGATGACCGCCGCGAGCAGGCGCGGCGCGACGAGGAACGCGAGGGGATCGTACGACAGCGTCTCCAGCGCGTCGATCTGTTCGGTGACGCGCATCGTGCCGATTTCGGCGGTCATGCGCGCGCCCACGCGGCCGGTCAACACCAACCCCGTCAGCAGGGGCCCCAGCTCGAGGATGATCACTTGTCGCGTCGCCAGGCCCACGAGCGACAGCTCGACCCCTTCGAAGAGCTGGTAGCGCGTCTGCAGCGCCATCACGCCGCCGATGAACGCGGCGACGATGACCGCAAGTGGCACGGAGTCCACGCCGATGATCCGCATCTGACGGATCGTCTCGGGCAGCACCGTGTCCCATTCCTTGAGCCCGCGCAACGTGTCGCGCATGTAGTAGGCGCGCGAGCCTACGGACTGGAAGAGGTTCTCCCAAAACTGCTTCATCCGCCGGAAGAAGCGGATGCTGGCGCGCTGCACGATCGGGAAGCTCTCGGTGGGCCGGCTCTCCGGCGTGTGCGGATACCGGAACGAGTAGCTCACGTCCGCACGCGCGTGAGCAGCACGAGGCCGAGCGCGGCGAAGATCGCGCTTGGCACCCACGCCGCGACGTCGGGAGGCATGATCCCCTTACTGCCGATCGCCTTCGTGAGTTGCACCATCATCAAGAACACGACGGTGATGGCCAGGCTGACGCCAACGCCGTAGGCCGCCCCCCCGCGCTGCGTGCTCGTGGCGAGCGGCGCGCCGAACAGCGCGATGATGATGCACGTGATGGGGATGGCGATCTTGAGGGCGCGCTCGACGCGCAGCGAGTTTGCGTCGTCGCCGGAGCGCTCCTTGGCGTAGATGAAACGCGACAGCTCGCGATAGCGCATCTCCTGGGGACTGCGCGGACGCGACATCATGTCCGTAGGACGCTCGACAAATCGCTTGTCCTGCATCTTCGCGAACGCGATCGCGAAATCGGGAGCGGAATCGGTGACGAGCTTCATCTCTCCCTTTTCGAGTGTCCACCCGCGCGACGACTTCCACGTCGCGCGCTGGGCGGCCACGATCATCGTGGGATAATCACTCCCGCGGCCGCGCCGCTCGATCTGAACCTGTTCCAGGGTGCCGGTGGTCGTGGTGAGCGTCGCTACCTTATAAACGCGTCCGCCCTCGCCGGCGAAGGCAAAATTGTATCGTGTGGTCGTGCCGCGGAATTTGTCTTCTGCGAGGAGATCGTTGCGGCGGGCGGTCGTCACAGGCACGACCTCCGCCAACACCAGGTCGAGGCCGGCCGCCATCAGCGCACCGACGAAGATCGGAAGCGCCAGACGGTAAAAGCTGATTCCCGACGCCTTCGCCGCCGTGATCTCGGAGTGACGCGTGAGCGCGCCGATCGAGAAGATCGTCGCGAAGAGCACGGCCGCGGGCAGCACCATGAACATGGATTCCGGAATCCAGTAGAGGTAGCTGAGCGCGATGTCGCGCCTCGGCAAATTGCGCGCGAGATACTTCTCGAGGTTGTCGGTGAGATCGATGATGACCAGCAGCAGCGGAAATCCGAGCGCCGTGGAGACGAGGATTTTCCAGAACTCGACGAACACGTAGCGGTCCAATGGACCGCCGATCTTCAAGCGTCGTCCCCCCCTGCTCACGCGCGGCGGCGCTCCACCGGAATGCCCATCAGTCGCAGCCACCCGAACACCCGCGTGCGCGCCGTCGCGAGCAGCTCCGCGAAATCGCCGCCGCGAGTCGTGCTCGCCTCGCGCCCCATCTGGGAGGCGAGGATGAGTCCCACGATCAGCAGCATGATGTTCGCCGCCCACATCGCGACCCACGGCGGCATGTAGGCTTTGTCCGCGAGCGTCTCACCGCCGATGAGGCCGACGTAGTACAGCCCGAAGATCGCAAAGCTCACGCCGATGACGAGTCCGACGCCGCCACGCGGAAAGCGCAGCGCGATTGGCGCGCCGACGAGCACGAAAATCATGCACGACGCGGCGAGCGAGAATTTTTTCTGGATCTCGACGTCGTACCGGTTGCGCGCGCGAATCGCCTCGGCGCGCCGGAATTGCGCTTCCTGTATTCGCGATTGATACGCGAGATCATCCTGCATTCGCTTGCGGACCGTGTCCGCCGCCGGCACCGGCGGTGCCTTCGTCGTCTGCGCCTGCGCGTGTGCTGACCGCACCGGGATCATCGACATCAGGCCGCAGTAGATCTTCGAGATCCCGAATCCGGCGCCGGGTTTTGGCGGCGTCGGCGGCCTGCCCTTGAGGCCGCGACGTTCGTGCGCGATCGCGGCGAGATCATAGTCCGCCTGACGCACCTGGTAGTCACCGCGGGCCAGCTCGCGATGCATCTCGCAGATGGACATCTCGCGGTCGCCCTTGGAGACGCTCCCCACCTGCGACTCCTGGAACGAGCTGAACACGCCCCGCACACGCTTGCGCGTGGTCCGATAGAACAGCCGCGTCAACTCGCCCGGTTTGTTGTTGGGCACCTCCGTCATCACGCCGTGGTACAGCGTCATGTCGAGATCGGTGTGATTCGCGGCCAGCGCGAGATTGCCGCTGTCCGCCTCGATCGTGCGCCGGCGCAGCGGGTCCGAGAGATCATAGATCACGACTTCGGTCATGTGCGAGGAGCCTTCGTCGAGGTGGCCGGCGCGAAGGTACAGCTGCCCCTCCTTGATCGTGTTGATGACCTGCTCGCGCAGCGAGAACGTGGGCTTCGTCCGAAAAATGTCGAGCGTGAGCACGGCGAGCCGGTGATTCGCGCGCGGCAGCACCTGGTCGTTGAACGCCAGCATCACGAACGACATCGCGAGGCCGCCGAGCAGCACGGGCAGCAGCACGCTGCGCATGCCGATGCCGCTCGCCTTCATCGCCGTGATCTCGTTCTCCGCCGCCAACCGGCTGAACGCATAGAGAACGGCCACGAGCACGGCCATCGGAAGCGTCATCGCGACGGTGAAGGGCACCGAGAGCCCCATGAACTCGGCGATCACGCGCGCGGGGAGACCCTTTCCTACGAGCTCGCCGAATTTCTTCGCGATATACTGCAGCAGCATGAGCGACGTCAGCGCCGTCGAAGCAAAGACGAACGGGCCGACGTGCTCCTTGAGAACGTATCTGCCGATTATCTTCACGCGAAGTGAATATACCCGGCAAGTTCCTTCCCGTGCCTCAGTCTACGCGAATGCTGGGTGTTTCTCTCCTGTTGTTCCTCGCCCTGACGGGTTGCGATACCGTTCAACGATTTCGCGGCGCCAAGACGCCGTTCAAGGGTGACAGTGCGCTCGCGTACGCGCGGACGCAGGTCTCGTTCGGTCCGCGCGTGCCCGGGAGCGCCGGACACGAGCGCGCCGGCGACTGGATCGTCGCGCAGATGCGCGCGCGTGCCGACACCGTCGAGGTGCAGGCGTGGAAGCACGTCACGCAGCGCGGTGCCACGCTGCCGCTGCGGAACGTCATCGCGCGATTCCGTCCGGGGCTCTCGCAGCGCGTGCTGTACCTCACCCACTGGGACACGCGACCCACGGCCGATCAGGATCGCAATCTCGGCGCGCGGCAGCGTCCGATCCCGGGTGCGAACGACGGCGCTTCGGGCGTGGGACTCTTGATCGCGCTCGCAGACGCGCTCAAGAAGACGCCGCCGAACGTCGGCGTCGACCTGCTGTTCGTGGACGGCGAAGACTGGGGAACGTTCGAGGATTGGTCGGACACGACGAAGAACAAGGACGTGCTGATCGGGTCGAGGTATTTCGCCGATCATCTGCCGCCGAAGTATGCGCCGATGTTCGGTGTGCTCTTCGACATGATCGGCGACCGTTCGCTGCAGATCTATCAGGAAGGCACCTCCGTCGAGTCGGCGCCCGAAGTCGTGGCGCGTGTCTGGGCGACGGCGAAGGAGCTGGGGTACGAGAAGTATTTCATCCCCGAAGCGCATGGGCCCGTGACCGACGATCATCTGCCGCTGATTCGGAAAGGACTCCGCGTGATCGACGTGCTCGACATCGATTACTGCTCCGACGGCGGAACCGGCTGCGAGCAGGACGAACGCAATCTGCATCACACGCTTCAGGACACGATCGATAAAATCAGCGCCCAGAGTTTACAGATTGTGGGAGATGTTGCCCTTATGCTCCTGTTGAAGTGAGGCCAGTAGTAGCGCGATAAGGCGTGCAAGCCTATTCAGGCGGACGTGATCGGATGCGCGAAAATCGTTATTCAGGGCGCTAATTGGTGCAAGCGCTCGATGAGTGTAGAGCAGTAGTACAGAGTGCCGACGGCCAACGAAAAAAAAGCACTTTGGTTTCTCGCTCTCGTCGCGCTGTCGGGAAGCGGAGTTCGGCTTTGGCGCGCCAAAATGCCGGACGCGGGCGCGACGGAGTCCGCGGCGCTCGATCGACAGATAGGACGCGTGGATTCTGTTCGTGCGCTGCGTCACCAGAAGTCGGATGCTCGCGAAAACAAACAACCCGGCGGGAATCGAGACACGCTTCGACCCGAAGCGAAGGAAGCGAGTTCTCCCATCGATCTCGACCAGGCCACGACCGGCCAAATCGAATCGCTGCCCGGCATCGGCCCCGCGCTCGCGAAACGAATCGTCGCGCATCGCGATTCCGCCGGCGCGTATGGACAGATCGATGCGCTGTGCGAAGTTCGCGGAATCGGCCCTGCGCTCTCGGAACGGCTGCGTCCGCTGGTGACCTTCACCGGCGCCCACCGTCCTCTAAGTGCAGCGTGCGGCGACTCTTCGAATAGGACACCGAAGATGCGCCGCGCGCGCACGCGACAGCTACGCTAAACCGTTCTTGACAGCGGGCTTACGCGGGGGCAGGTTCCCTCACTCGGGCCCGTCTCCCAGCTCGAATCTCTTCGTTTTTCACCGCCCCCTCCGACCTCCCTTTTCGCTCATATGGCCGCACCCGCCGCCGCCTCCCTCCGTATTGGCGATCTCCTCGTCCGTGAGGGTCTGATCACCAAGGAGCAGCTCGAGAAAGCGCTCCAGGAGCAGAAGCAGAACGGCACGAGGGTCGGGTACAATCTGGTCAAGCTCGGCTTCATCCCCGAGACCGAGCTGACCAAGATGTTGGCGCGCCAATACAAAATGCCCGCCGTGGATCTCTCGAAGTTCACGGTCGATCCGAAGATCGCGAAGCTGATCCCCGGCGAGATGGCGCTCAAGAACCTCGTGTTGCCGCTCAAGCGGGATGGTCGCACGCTGACCGTGGCGATGGCCGACCCGACGAACATGGGTGTCATCGAAGACATGAAGTTCATCACCCGCTACGACGTTTTCCCGGTCATCGCGGGCGAGTTCACGATCCGCAACGTCCTCGAGAAGATCTTCGAGTCGAGCGAGGCGCAGCTCGGGCAGATCCTCAAGAGCATTGAAGGCGCGGCCGAGGACGAAAGCGAAATCGAGATCGTCAAGGAAGAAGAAGAGATGTCCGCGGCGGCACTGGCTGCCGCGGTCGACGACGCCCCGGTCGTGAAGCTGCTCAACGGAATCCTGACGGACGCGGTCAAGCGTGGCGCGTCCGACATTCACTTCGAGTGTTTCGAGCACGAGCTCCGTGTGCGCTACCGCATCGACGGCGCGCTCCAGGAGATCATGAAGCCGCCCGTGAAAATGAAGGCGGCGCTCATCTCGCGCTTCAAGATCATGTCGGCGCTCAACATCGCCGAGCGGCGTGTCCCGCAGGACGGCCGCATCAAGCTGAAGGTCGGACAGAAGGTCATCGATTTCCGCGTCTCGACGCTGCCCACCATTTTCGGCGAGAAGGTCGTCCTCCGAATTCTCGACAAGGGCAATCTCACGCTCGATCTCGCGAAGTTCGGCATCGAGGCGAAGGCCGAGAAGGATCTGATGGAAGCCGTCGAGAATCCGTACGGCATGGTGCTCGTCACGGGGCCGACAGGGTCGGGGAAGACGACGACGCTGTACTCCTGTATCGCGAAAGTGAACGACATCGATACGAACATCATGACCGCCGAAGACCCGGTCGAGTACAACATGTACGGGGTCAACCAGGTCCTGGTGCGCAACGAAGTCGGGATGACGTTCGCCGCCGCGCTGAAAGCGTTCCTGCGTCAGGACCCGAACATCATCATGGTCGGCGAGATCCGTGACCTGGAGACGGGCGGCATTGCGATCAAGGCCGCGCTCACCGGCCACTTGGTACTCTCCACGCTGCACACCAACTCGGCGCCGGAGACGGTGACGCGTCTGCTGGACATGGGCCTCGAGCCCTTCAACGTCGCGTCCGCGCTCAATTTGATCCTTGCCCAACGACTGCTGCGACGCATCTGCTCGAACTGCAAGGAGAGATACGATGTCTCGGATGAAGAGCTCTTGGCCTGCAAGGTGAACCGCAAAACGCGGTTGAAGGAGCTGAAGTTCACGCAGGCCGCGATCGATAGCGCCAAGGAGCGCGCGACGGACGAAGCAAAGCCCCACCTGCAGAACATCACGATCGAGTCGACCATCGAGCAGATCCCGTACTTCAGAGGCAAGGGCTGCGAGAAGTGCGCGGGAACGGGCCTCAAAGGGCGCCAGGGCGTGTACGAGGTGATGGCGATGACGCCAAAGGTCAGAAAGGTCGTCATGCAAAACGCCGGCGCCACCGAGATCAAGGAAGCGGCAATCGAGGACGGAATGCTCACGCTCCGAATGGACGCGTGGATGAAGGTGATGAAAGGCATCACCACGGTGGAACAGATGATCAGAGAGACGACCGCCTAATGACTGCACCGACTGCTGTACCGCACGCGGCTCCTGCTCCGAGCGGAATCCCCCAGGGCGTCAACCTCAAGGTCCTGCTCGAGGAGATGATCGAAAAGGGAGCCTCCGACCTTCACATCACCGCCGGCGAGCGCGCCAAGCTCCGCGTCGACGGTGAAATCGAAAGCTCGAAGATCGAGTACGTGCTGCAGCCGAAGGACACGATGCAGATCGCGTACTCCGTGCTGACGGAAAACCAGAAGAAGCGCTTCGAGATGGAGGACGAGCTGGATTTCTCGTTCGGCATCCAGAACCTGGCGCGCTTCCGCGGCAACTGCTTCAAGCAGCGCGGCTGCGTCTCCATGGTGATCCGGCAGATTCCGTTCAACATCAAGAGCTTCGACGAGTTGAAGCTCCCCAAAGTGATCGCGGATCTCTCGGATCGTCCTCGGGGCCTGATTCTCGTCACGGGGCCCACCGGCTCCGGCAAGTCGACGACGCTCGCGGCGATGATCGACCGCATCAACAAGGGCATCAAGGGTCACATCATCACGATCGAAGATCCCATCGAGTTCATCCACAAACACCAGGGATGCATCGTCAACCAGCGCGAAGTCGGCGCGGACACCAAAAGCTTCGGGCACGCGCTC
>DATBRO010000145.1:0-40538 GCA_036560265.1 Gemmatimonadaceae bacterium
GTGAAGACGTGGGCGCTCAGATACTTGTCGAGCCGCTGTCCCGAGACATTTTCGACGATGCGTCCCATCATGAATGCGCCGATGTCGCTGTAGATCATGCTGTCGCCGGGCGCGCGCTCGAGCGCCGTGGCAAAGATCAGCGCGGCGACCGAGTCGGCGTTGTGCGTTTGCTGGTCGTACGGACGAAACGCGGGTAGCCCGCTGGTGTGCGTGAGCAAGTGCCGTACGGTGACGGATTCCTTGCCGGCGCCGGTCCAGTCGGGGACGTAGCGTTGTACCGGCGCGTTCAGGTCGACCTTTCCGCTCTCGACGAGCTGCGCGAGGGCGGTCGTCGTGCCGAGGACCTTCGTGAGGGACGCCAGATCCCAGAGCGTGTGACGATCCGGCACTGGCGACTTTGCCCAATCGAGATGTCCCACGGAGTACGCCGCCAGCAACCCGCGCGAGTCCCCGACGACGGCGTACGCTCCAGGAAAGGCGTGATCGTCGACCGCAGCGCGCATCACGTGCGCGATCGAATCGCGAAGCTCGCGCGCGAGGGCGACACGGGCGACGCGGGCGGCGCGATTGCGCGTCTCGGTGTTTCGCGACTTCGTGGAGCTTTGCGCGTCTGCGGTGGCAACGCCACCGAGAAGCAGCGTCGCGCATACTACTTGCAGCGTCGAGGTCGCTACGTTGTTCATGGAGTCACCGCGGTGCGTGGTGAACGCGCTCCGGTGAAAATAATCACGCAAAACCAGGAGATGCGTATGCGTTCTACCATCGCCGCAGTGCTGTTGCTCGTTGCCGCCTGCGGGCCACGCCAGGTAGAAGTTCGAACCGCGCCAACGCAGACGGCCGACGTCGCCATCCACTTCACGAACAACTTGTCGAAGGCCGTGAACGTCTATGTGAACAACGGTGGCAGCGATCTCTTCGTTCGTCAGGTCGCGGCGAACACCACGGAACATCTGCCCGTGCCAGGCGTGAGAGCCGGCACCGTCGTCACGCTGAAGGCCACTCCCGTCGACGGGTCGCAGGGCTACGCAAAGTCGGGCGTAACGATGACCGAGATGGTGGACTGGCGCGTCCCGTGACGCGCTCGCCTTGGTTGAGCGGCGCGCAAATATGCCATGGCGCGCTTGCTCACCTTCGGTTGAGCTGCGCGCAAGAATGCCATGGCGCGCTCGCTCACCTTCGGTTGCTACAAGTCTGTGGAGCAGATACTTTTACGGGCCGGAGCGTGCCTCCGGCCTTTGTATTTCTAGAGTCCACGTCGGCCGTCCCCGGAGCCGCATGAAGATCTTGCCGGACTGGCTGAAAAACGGATACCTGCGGCTGATGGACCCGATCGCGGATTGGCTCGTGCGCCGCGATGTGCACCCGAACACGATTACCATCGCGGGCACGCTCTTCATGGTCGCCGGCGGCGTGCTCTATGGAACGGGCCACATCATGACCGGGGGCTGGCTGCTCTCGATCACGGCGCTGACCGACGTGCTCGATGGCACGGTCGCCCGCCGCAGCAACAAGAGCTCCGTGTTCGGCGCGTTCCTCGATTCGTCGCTCGATCGGGTCGCGGACGGCGCGGTGCTCGGCGGGCTCGCCGTGTTCTACGCGCTGAATCCGATCCACCGCAGCGTTCCGATGGTCGTCGTGTGTTTGGCCAGCATCATCGGTGCGTTCATGACATCGTACACCCGGGCGCGCGCCGAAGCCCTCGGGCTCGACGCGAAGGTCGGCATGCTCCAGCGGCCGGAGCGCGTGGTCCTGCTGTCGGCTCCACAGGCGCTTTTTGGGCTGACACTCAACGGCTGGGTGCTGGCCATCATCATCAACATCCTCACAATCACAGCGTGGATCACGGTCGTTCAACGCATCAAGTACGTCTACGACCGCACGCGTACTCCCGCGCTGGCCGACGAGCCGGCGCGCGAGGTCGAACCCACCGCATACCGTCTTTGGTCGCGCCGCTCGCGTCGTGATACGAGCGCGCGTCCGATGCTCAAGGGAGAGTGACGCACGTGCAGGGAAAGAAATCGACGGCCGGTCGTCCGTCTACGATCAAACCGGCGGCCGGCAGGCTTGGTGTGCTCACGCCGGGTCTTGGCGCGGTCGCGACCACGTTCATCGCCGGCGTCGAAGCCATTCGACACGGCCACGCGAAGCCGATCGGCTCGCTCACGCAGATGGCGACGATCCGTTTGGGAAAGCGCACCGAGAATCGCTCGCCGCTCATCAAGGGTTTCGTCCCACTCGCCTCGCTCGAGGATCTCGTCTTCGGCGCGTGGGATCCAATTCCGGATGATGCGCTGACCGCGGCCAAGAAGGCCGGCGTGCTCGAGGACAAGGACCTCGAGCCCATTGCCAAGTTTCTCCGCGACATCAAGCCGATGCCCGCCGTGTTCGACAACAAGTACGTCACGCGCTTGCATGGTGAGAACGTCAAGAAGGGCAAGACAAAGCGCGATCTCGCCGAACAGCTCCGGCAGGACATCCGCGATTTCAAGAAGAAGCATTCGCTGGACCGGTTAGTCGCCGTCTGGTGCGCGTCGACCGAGACGTACATCAAACCCGGTCCGCAGCACGCGACCCTCGAGCAATTCGAGAAAGCCATGGATCGCAACGACGACGCGATTGCGCCGTCGATGCTGTACGCCTGGGCGTGCATCATGGAAGGCGTTCCGTACTGCAACGGCGCACCGAATCTCGCCGTCGACACCACGGCGCTGATTCAATTGGCGAACGATCGCGGCGTTCCGATCTCCGGCAAGGATTTCAAGACCGGTCAGACGTGGATGAAGACCGTGATCGCGCCGGGACTCAAGGCGCGCATGCTCGGGCTCGCGGGTTGGTACTCCACGAACATCCTCGGCAATCGCGACGGCGAGGTCCTCGACGATCCGGCGTCGTTCAAGACCAAGGAGGAATCGAAGCTCAGCGTGTTGCATACGATCCTGCAGCCCGAGATCTATCCCGAGCTGTACAAGGATTTCTCGCACGTGGTGCGCATCAATTATTACCCGCCACGCGGCGACAACAAGGAAGGGTGGGACAACATCGACATCTTCGGATGGATGGGGTACCCGATGCAGATCAAGGTGAATTTCCTCTGCCGGGATTCCATCCTCGCCGCGCCCATCGTGCTCGATCTCGCGCTCTTCAGCGACTTCGCGCATCGCGCGGGAATGAAGGGCATTCAGGAATGGTTAAGCTTTTATTACAAATCGCCGATGGCGGCTGCCGGGTTACAGCCGGAGCACGATCTTTTCATTCAGCAGACGAAGCTGAAAAACACGCTCCGGCACCTCATGGGCGAGGACGTGATCACGCACCTGGGGCTCGAGTACTACCAGTCCTGACCGCGAAGCATGACTTCCGCTGACGCACGACGCACGACGCACGACTTCCTCGCGCTCGTCGCCGCCATCGCCGCCATCGCCGCCATCGCCGCCATCGCCGTCGTAGCGTGTGGGCCCCGCGAGCCGCGCACGCACGAGCTGCGCTTGATCAGTCCCACGTACCGGTTCACGATCATCTCGAGTCAGTCGCCGCCCCACGCGCGTGAAGCGATCCTGTATAAGGTTGTCGTTCGGGATCGCGAGAGCAGCCAGCCAATCGAAACTGGCGAAGGGCAGATCTATGCCAACAACGCGGAAGGCGCGAGCACGTGGGACGGATTTGCGAAGGGCGCTGAGCTGGGCACGTACTATGGCAAGCTCAATTTCGTGACCGCCGGAACGTGGGCCGTCGCCATTCGATTCCGGCGTGATTCAGTCCATGCACTCGAGAAGGTCGAGTGGATGCAGGACGTCCTCAACGAACGACAAGGCGCGGTGCCCTGATGCGACATTTCTATCGCTCCCAATTGCCGCCGCACGACGTGCTTGCGCGCGCCGACGCGTTCTTCCCGCAGATCGGACTGACGCCTCTCGCAACGGCCGCTCGCGCGCGAACCTTCTCCGGTCCCCTTGGCGTCATGAAGCTGAGCGTGAAAGCCGAAGGCGGCCACTACACGTTCGTCGAAGCCCAGACGGATCAAATGGGGGAGAGCAGGCTCGATCGCAACGTGAAACGGTTTTTCGTCACGCTGCATCAGAAGGAGGACCCGAGACACCAGCTCGAAGCTGCGTACTGATGAAAACGACGGGGAAGCGGGAAGCGGGAAGCGGGAAGCGTGCAGACCCGGGAGCCGCGAGCGCTTCCCCCTTCCCGCTTCCCGCTTCCCGCCTTAGTCGCGAGCAGTTGCTTGAGTTGTACTACTGGATGCGGCTGACGCGCACGCTCGAAGAGCGGCTCGTCGCCCTCTACCGCCAGACCAAAGTGGTCGGCGGTCTGTTTCGGTCGCTGGGGCAGGAGGCGGACGCGGTGGGAAGCTGCTACGCCCTCGAGGCTCGCGACGTCATGTCGCCATTGATCCGGAACATGGGAGCCATGCTCGTGAAGGGCGCGACCCCGGTCGAGGTGCTCAAGCAGTACATGGCAAAAGGAGACTCGCCGACCCGCGGGCGCGAGCTCAACATCCACTTCGGTGATCTCGAGCGCGGATTCATCGGACAGATCTCCCCGCTCGGCGACATGGTGCCGGTGATGGCCGGCGTGACACTCACGTTCAAGATGCGCGGCGAGGATCGTGTCGGTCTCGTGTATGTGGGCGACGGCGCGACGTCCACGGGAGCGTTTCACGAGGGGATCAACTTCGCCGCGGTACAGCGTTGCCCACTCGTCGTCATCGTCGAAAACAACGGCTACGCGTATTCTACGCCGACCAGCAAGCAAACCGCCGCGAAACAGTTCGTCGACAAAGCGATCGGTTACGGCGTTCCGGGGGAGCAGGCCGACGGCAACGACGTGCTCGCGGTGTACGACGTTACAAAGGCGGCCGTTGCCCGCGCTCGCGCGGGCAACGGTGTGTCGCTCATCGAGCTGATGACGTACCGCCGCAAGGGACACGCGGAGCACGACAACCAATCGTACGTCCCGCCTGGCGAGATCGAGCGCTGGGAGCGCGAGAACGATCCAATCGATCGATATGCCAAGCGGCTGATCGACGAGTTCGACTTCGAACCGGCAGAGCTCGAGTCGATCGACGAGCGGGTACGCGCGGAAGTCGACAGGGCCACCGATGAAGCGGAGAAGTCTCCCGCGCCCGCGCCGCTCGACGCGCTCGAGGGCGTCTACGCCGAGCCGCCGCGCGAACAGCCGCTCTGGTACCGGGAAGGCGGCGCGGTCGTGAAGTCGCACGAGCGTGCCGAGGGATGGGGAACGTATTCGGCCAACAAGAAAGCCGATGGCTGAGATCACGTACCTGGAGGCCATTCGAGAAGCGCACTTCGAGGAGATGGAGCGCGATCCCAACGTCTTCTGCCTTGGCGAGGACATCGGAGCGTACGGCGGCGCGTTCAAAGTCACAGAGGGACTGCTCGCGAAGTTTGGCGAGCAGCGCGTCATCGATTCCCCGATCTCGGAGATCGGTATTGTCGGCGCGGCGGCCGGCGCGGCTCACATGGGCATGCGTCCCATCGTGGAGATGCAGTTCATCGATTTCATCGGCAACGCGTACGATATGCTCACGAACTACGTCGCGACCGCGCGCTACCGCGCGTTCCTGCCGTGTCCCATGGTCGTGCGTGGTCCGAGCGGCGGATACGTCCGGGGCGGGCCGTTCCACTCGCAGAATCCGGAAGCCGGATTCGTGCACACGCCGGGGCTCAAGGTCGTGTATCCCGCGACGGCGTCGGACGCCAAGGGCTTGCTGAAGGCCGCCATCCGCGACGACGACTGCGTGCTGTTCTTCGAGCACAAGTATCTCTACCGTCGCATCAAGGAAGAGATGCCCGCTGGCGATCACGTCGTTCCGATCGGCAAAGCGCGAACGGCGCGCGAGGGCAGTGACGTTTCCATCATCACGTACGCCGCCACCGTGTGGAAGTCGCTCGAGGCAGCCGACCAACTGCAAAAGGAGGATGGCCTGTCCGTCGAGGTGATCGATCTTCGATCGCTCAGCCCGCTCGACGACGACGCCATCGTCGCGACGGTCAAGAAAACCAACCGCGTCCTCATTGTTCACGAAGACACCCGTACCGGGGGACTCGCGGGCGAGATCACGGCGCGGATCAACGAACGCTGCTTCGAGTGGCTCGACGCCCCGGTCTGGCGCATCACGGCGCACGACGTGCCGCTCCCGTACGCGCCACAACTCGAAGACTTCGTGCTGCCGCAGACGGCCGACATCGTCTACGCCTGCCGCAAGCTCGCCGCATATTGACGCGTGGCCGAACCGGAAAAGACGTTCTGGCCCTATATTGGTGTCGGCTGCATCACCACGGTCGCGGGGTTTTTTGGTGGAGGGATGATCGGGGTGTTCGTCGGCTGGGTCGTCGGGCACGCTCGACGCTGCACGCCGCCGCCGAACACGTTTCCAATTTGCGATTTTTTTCCGTACTGGATCGCCGGCATGATACTCGGTGCCGTTCTCGTTCCGACGGTCGCGATTACGCGGCTGCGGCGGAGCCGGCAGCGAGAGTCTGGCGACACCGCGGGGAGGAGGGATATCGGTGGCACGCGTTGACATAGTGATGCCTCAGATGGGCGAGTCGATCGCCGAAGGCACGCTCTCGAAGTGGCTGAAGAAAGTCGGTGACGTAGTGAAGCGCGATGAGCCGATCTTCGAGATTTCCACGGACAAAGTGGACGCGGAGATCCCGGCGCCATCGGGCGGGACGCTCGCCGAAATTCTCGTCACGGAGGGCCAAACCGTACCCGTGTCGACCGTGGTTGCGCGCCTCGAGACCGAAGTCGGCGCCGCCGTGCAGTCACCATCGTCAGCACCACCGGCGAAAGCGGAGCCGGCCAAAGCTCCGGCGCAGGCCGCGCCTTCAAAAGCTCCTGCCATCGCAAAGGCGACGGCCGCACCAGCTTCACTCTCCGCGTCCTCCGCGTCCTCCGCATCCTCTGCATCCTCTGCATCCTCAGCGGTAAAGCCCCCGGCGCCGCTGAGTGGCAATGGAAATTCTCTCGAAGACAGGCTCCGCACCAAGTCGTCGCCGCTCGTACGGAAAATCGCGGCGGAGCACGGCGTCGAGATCGCCGGAATGCAAGGAACCGGAATTGCCGGCCGAGTCACAAAAAGAGACATCATGCAGTACCTCGAGTCGGGCGGCGGCGCAGCCGCGGCTCGCCCGTCGATGCACGCTCCCGCCGGCGTCGGACCGCATGGGCCGAGCGTCGAGCCGTGGCCCGGCGACTCGGTGGAGACGATGTCGAAGATCCGTCAGCTGACGAGCGACCACATGGTGATGGCGCGCCGGCACGCCGCGCACGTCACGTCGTTCTTCGAGATCGATCTCACCCGCGTTTCACGTTTGCGGCAAAAGATGCGCGGGGACTTCGAGGCGCAGACCGGTCACAAGTTGACGTACCTGCCGTTCATCATCCGCGTGGTCGTCGATGCGTTGAAGCAGCATCCCGTGTTGAACGCCGCGCACACGGAGAATCAGGTCATCTATCGCAAACAGTACAACATCGGCATCGCGGTGGCGCTCGACTGGGGGCTCATCGTGCCGGTGATCAAGCACGCGGATGACCTTTCCCTGTCCGGCCTCACCAAGGCACTGAACGACCTCGCGGACCGCGCGCGCACCAAGCGGCTCAAACCCGAGGAAGTGCAGGGGGCCACGTTCACGATCACGAATCCCGGCGTCTTCGGTTCGCTGGCGGGAACGCCGATCATCCCCGCGGGAACGTCCGCGATCCTCGGGCTCGGCGCGATCGAAAAACGTCCCAAAGTGATGGCCGGACCGGACGGCGAAGACGTGATCGCCATCCGGACCTGCGCGTATTTCTCGCTCTCGTTCGACCATCGTATCGTCGATGGCGCGGACGCGGACAAGTTCCTCGCGACCGTGAAGCGTGGCCTCGAGAGCTATCCGGATCAGCAGGCCTGACCGTGCCGCGCGCCATCTCGATGCGTCACACGATCGTTCCCGCGGGGGACAAGGATGAGTTTCGCGATCGCGCCCGTCGTTCCCGGGCGCACTATTCCGGCGCGGGTTGTCAGTACTGGCTGTTCGAGGAGGCGTCACTGCCGGGGGCGTACGTCGAATTCTTCGAGGCCGACGCGCCGGACAAGCTGCTGCGCGCGCATCGCGACGCGCCCACGCCGATCGTGGAATCGGCGCGGATGTATGTCGAAGTGGAGCTGAGCTGATGCCCACGCGCACGTTGAACATTGGCGGCAAGAGCTGGCGGATCTTCCCCTCGGGCCGCGTCACGCAGTACGATCGCGATGAGTTCGCGCTGTTGTTCGTGGCGGACGACGGCGGCAAACGCGAGGTGCGTGTGACGCGCTACTCGCCGTTGGGCTCGCGTTCGCGCGAGCGTTCGCTCGCGGAGCTGAGCGAGGCGGAACTGGCGCGGTTATTCGAGTCCTCACAACCGGGCGAAACCTCACCCGAGGCCGATTACACGTCGTGAGCAATCCGGCGCTGGGTGGGGGTGGGGGGGGATCGCAGCACGAATTCGTCGACCTGCACACGCACTCGACGGCGTCCGATGGTTCGCGCACGCCGGCGGACGTCGTCGTCGCCGCGCGCACGGCGGGCTTGGCTGCCTTCGCGCTGACCGATCACGACACGATCGCGGGGCTGTCGGACGCGCGCGTTGCCGGATCTCAGCACGGCGTTCGCGTGATCTCGGGTGTGGAGTTGAGCGCCGTCGAGGGCGAGATCGAGACGCACATCCTTGGCCTTCACCTCAGTGAGCTCGTCGAGCTCGAGCACCGGCTCGTCGGGCTGCGCGAGATGCGCGTCACACGCGCGACGCGGATCGTGGAGCGGCTGAACGCGCTTGGAATTTCGATCACGTTCGAGGCGGTGCTCCAGCAGGCCGCGGGTGGGGCCCTCGGCCGGCCGCACGTAGCGCGCGCGCTGATCGCGGGCGGCTTCGCGACGGATTTTCGCGAAGCGTTCGAGCGCTATTTGGGAAACGGCAAGCCGGCATTCGTTGCCAAGGATCGGCTCCCCCTGGCGGAGGCGATCGGACTCATTCACCGGGCGGGCGGCCTCGCCGTCCTCGCGCATCCGGGCCACGATGCCACGCGCGAGCGTCTCGCGCTCCTCGCGGCGTTGGGCCTCGATGGGGTCGAGGTATTGCATCCGAGCCATAGTTGGGACGAATCACAGCGTCTCGATGCGCTTGCCGGCGAGCTCGAGCTCGTTCGCAGCGGTGGCTCCGACTGGCACGGTGCCCCGGATGGCGCCCGGACCCTCGGCATGATGCGCGTACCGTCGCAATGGCTCGTCGACCAGGAAAAACGAGTCGCGACGCGTCGCTCGCGTCGTGTCGCGTGAAGCCCGCATGGAACTACGCGGAAAGGTGGCGCTGGTCACGGGCGGTGGACGGCGCGTCGGACGCGCGTTAGCGCTTGCGCTCGCGGGACGCGGCGCTACGATCGCGGTCCACTACAACCAAAGTCAAAAAGGCGCGCGCGACGTCGTTGCGTCGGTCGCGAAAGCGGGCGGTCAGGCGGAGGCGTTCGCGGCGGATCTGACGGAGCCGGAGGCGCCCGCCGATCTCATCAAGAGCGTCGTCGACAAGCTTGGACGGCTCGACGTGCTCGTAAACTCTGCTGCCGTCATGATCCGCACGCCCTTCGGCGAGACCGGCGTGGGCGAGTGGGACCGCATCGTCGCGCTCAACCTGCGCGCGCCCTTTTTTCTGGCGCAGGCCGCCGCCCCACATCTGCGCGCAGCGCGCGGAGTGATCGTCAACATCGCCGACCTCGCCGCGTTCGAGACGTGGCCGGGGTACATCCCGCACGGTCTCACGAAGGGCGGAATCGTACACATGACGCGGGCACTCGCGCGCGTGCTCGCTCCCGACGTGCGCGTGACCGGAATAGCGCCGGGAACGGTGCTGTTGCCGGAGGGCATCAGAGCGAAGGATGCGGCCCATTTGAAAGACACCACGCCGCTCAAGCGACAGGGAACTCCGGAGGACGTGGCGTCCGCGATGCTGTTCTTGATCGATGCGGACTACATCACGGGGGAAACGATCATCGTCGACGGCGGGCGGCATGTGAGACGATAGGTGCTGGGTCCTTGATGCTAGGTGCAGGAACCCCAAGCACCTAGTCTCCAGGACCCAGCACCAGCGAGCTACCGCCCCTCTCTAGATTTAAGATCGTATGAGGAAAGTTTTCGAGCACGACGTCGTCATCATCGGAGCGGGTCCGGCCGGCATGTGCGCCGCGATGTACGCGGGGCGCGCCATGCTGAACGCCGTCATCCTCGAGCGCGGGTTTCCGGGCGGCGAGCTGCTCAACACCGAGCTCATCGAGGACTATCCGGGCTTCGAGACCGTCCTCGGCGCGGAGCTGGCCGAGAAGTTCCACACGCACGCGGCAAAGTTCGGCGCCGTCTTCAAGACGGGCGTGACCGTCACGACGCTGCGGAAGCGAGACGATGGCCTGTTCGAGACTCTCACCGACAATGGCGACACCTACGTCTCGCCGACCGCGATCATTACGGCGGGAGGGACTCCGGTGAAGCTCGGCGTTCCCGGTGAGCTCGAATACGCCGGCAAGGGCGTGTCGTACTGCGCAATCTGCGACGGCGCGTTCTTCCGGAAGCAGACGATCGCGGTCGTCGGTGGCGGAGACGCGGCGACGGAAGAGGCCGACTTTCTCACCCGGTACGCCGACAAGGTCTATCTCATTCATCGCCGCGACGAGCTGCGCGCGTCCAAGATCCTCCAGCGCCGTTTGTTCGACAATTCCAAGATCGAGCCGATTTGGGACACAGTCGTGGAGGAAGTCGAGGGGGACGGCCAGGGACTCGTCAACAATCTCAAGTTACGGAACGTCCATACGGGGAAAGTTCGCGATCTGTCCGCCACCGGCATGTTCGTGTTCATCGGCTTCCGCCCGAACACGGGCATCATCGAGGGTCACGTCGCGCACGACGAGATGGGATATCTCGTCACCGATGTGAACATGCAGACGAGCATCCCCGGTCTTTTCGCGGCCGGCGATTTGCGCGCGCAACTCACGCGGCAGGTGACGACCGCGGTTGGCGACGCGACCACCGCGGCGATCGCGGCGGAGAAATATCTCAAGGCGCTGCGTGACGGCGATCGGGAACCCGTGATTCAAGGGACCGGAGGTTACGCCATATGAACGTCGAGTGGGTGACCGTCGGCCCGTTCCAGGAGAACAGCTACCTGCTCCGCGGCGAGTCGGGTGCCGGTGTGCTGATCGATCCAGGCGACGAAGCGCCCCGCATCATTCGTATGGTGCGCGCGGCGGGCGCCACGATCGAGGCGATCTGGCTGACGCACGCGCACCTCGATCACCTCGGCGCGATCGCCGACATCAAGCGCACGTGGGACGTCCCCGTGCTGTTGCATCCGGACGACCTGCCGCTGTATCGACGCGCCGCCCAGCAGGCGGCGTTTTACGGGCTCGAGTTCGAGCAGCCTCCCGATCCCGATCGCGAATTGGTGAACGGGGAGCAGCTGACGCTCGGGTCGGCGCGCTTCACGGTGCGTCACACGCCGGGTCATTCACCGGGTCACGTCGTGTTCGTGACCGACGGGTTGATGATCGGCGGCGATCTTCTGTTCGCCGGCTCCATCGGTCGAACGGATCTGCCCTTCTCGAATTCCGATGCCATGGAAGCGTCGCTCGCAACAGTGGCCGCGTTTGATCCGACGATGGCGGTATATCCGGGACATGGCCCGCCGACGAGTATTGGAGCGGAGCTGGCGACGAATCCGTATCTCACGGACTTCCATCATGTGCGCTAGGTGCATTTTCGCGCCGAGGACATCGAAATGAATTCCGGATTTCGTGTTGAGAAGGATCCACTTGGGGAGAAGCAGGTGCCCGAGGCTGCGCTGTATGGCGTCCAGACGGTGCGGGCGCTCGAGAATTTTCCGATCAGCGGGATGCGCCCGCTGGAGCCGTTCGTGCTCGCGCAGGTGTGGATCAAGAAAGCGGCGGCGCTCACGCACAAGAAAACCGGACGGCTGGACGCCAAGCTCGCCGACGCGATCATCCGCGCCGCCGACGAAGTGCTCTCGGGGAAGCACGGCGATCAATTCGTCGTCGATCCGTACCAGGCCGGCGCGGGGACGTCGCACAACATGAACGTCAACGAAGTGCTGGCGAATCGCGCGAACGAGTTGCTTGGCGGAAAGCGCGGCGAGTACAAGCCCGTGCATCCGAACGACCACGTGAACATGGCGCAGAGCACGAACGACACGATCCCGACGAACATCCGGTTGGCATGCCTTGCCGGTCTTGGTCCGCTCGTGTCAGCGTTCAACGAGCTCAAGGATGCCTTCGCCGCGAAGGCGCGTGAGTTTGACGACGTCGTGAAGGCGGGCCGCACGCATCTGCAGGACGCCATGCCGATCCGGCTCGGCCAGGAGTTCGCGGCCTACGCGGGCTCGATCGACCGCGGCACGCGCCGCGTTCTCGACGCCGCCGACTACCTCAGGGACCTCGGCATCGGCGGCAGTGCGGTGGGGACGGGCGTCACGGTCGAAAAGGAATACCCGGCGCTGATGATCAAGTACCTCAAGGAGATTACGGAGTTGGATCTTCGCGTCGGTGCCGATCGCGTGCAGTTGATGCAGAGCATGGGCGATGTCGCTGGGTTCAGCGCCATGCTGCGCGTGCTCGCGCTGGACCTCAGCAAGATCGCGAGTGATTTGCGTCTCATGGCAATGGGGCCGCGCACCGGCATCGATGAGATCCGGTTGCCCGCGGTGCAGCCGGGATCATCCATCATGCCCGGCAAGGTGAATCCGTCGATTCCGGAGATGGTGAACCAGGTGTGCTTCCAGGTCGTTGGCTGCGACACGACCGTGTCGGTCTCGGCGGAACACGGGCAGCTCGAGCTCAACGTGATGATGCCGGTGATCGCGTTCAACGTCCTGCTGTCGATGCAGATTCTCACGAGCGCGGCGAGAGTCTTCGCGGAGAAATGTGTCCGCGGCATCGAAGCCAATCGCGAGATGAACGAGTATTGGGTCGAACGGTCGGCCGCACTGGCGACCGCGCTCGCGCCGCAGATCGGGTACGCCAAGGCGGCGGAGATCAGCAAGCGCTCGGTCAAGGAGGGCACGCTCATCCGCGATCTCGTCCGCAAAGAAGGCCTGCTTCCGGAGGACGAGATCGACGAGGTACTGGACCTCAAGAAGATGACGGAGATCGGAGTGCCGGGCGGGAAGCACGGCGCGGTGGCGGCGGGGTAGGCGAACCGTTATCGTGAAACTGTGCGGATAACTACCCTCGCCGAGTATGGCGTCATCTGCGCGCTCCACCTCGCCAAGCGCGTTGGCGAAGGTCCGGTGACGGGTCGCGACATCGCCGCGCGTGAGCGCCTGCCGGTCGATTACGTCGAACAGATCCTGATTCGCCTCCGCCGGGCCGCGATCGTGAAGAGCACGCGCGGCGCGCATGGTGGATACGCCCTCGCGCGTGGGCCGGAGCACATCTCGGTTCGCGACGTGATAGCGGCCTCCGAGCTTCAGACGTTCGATCTCCACTGCGTTAGCCACCCCGTGGAAGAAGAGCGCTGCTCGGCGTCACACGCGTGCAGCATCCGGCCGGTCTGGGTGCTGCTGCAGCAGAAGATCGACACCGTGCTCGACAGCGTTCATCTCTCCGACCTGCTGCACAAGGAGAGCGAAGTTCGCGAGCGCGTGGGGCTGGCGCCGGACGAACCGCCGGTCGGTCCGCGCGGCCTGCCCGTGCTCCAACTGCACTGAGCGCGGCGCCAATGGCGCTCTTCAAACAGTGGCGTGCCGCGCGGCAGCTACAGCGTAAGGCCGATCACTTTGTCGCCGCGCTCGTCACGGAACCGACCGGCGACGACGTCGCCTGGCTTGCGAAGGTGGCGACGCGCGGCGATGAGGATCACGCGCGATGGGAGTTGCGATACGCCCGCCGCGCGATCGGCCTCCTCGTCGCGCAACGCGACGCGTTGGACGATCGCACGGGCTCGATCGTGGCGCGCGCGGTGACCGACGCCTTCGATCGCGATCAACGCATCGACAAGGACCGCCGCGATCTGGCGGAGCGTCAATTCAATGCGCGTCTCAGTGCCTATCGCGACGCGTTGGGCGCTCGGGTGCCCGACTCGGACGTCCGGCTCGGGCAGACGCTGCTCGCATTTGCCGGCGGATCGTTCCGTGATGTCGACGCGAACGTTCGGCGCGCAGGCGAGCTGCTGAGCGCGTACGAGAAGGAAGCGAACGAGGCGTTGCGCGCGGTGTTCGGGACCGCCGCGCTGCCCGAGCACGTTCCGCCCTCCGCTCTGGCGGGTGGCGCGGCGACCTGACGCCACAGAAGAGCGGTACCAGTCCTGGAGTGCCGAAGGGGGGACTCGAACCCCCACGAGCTTGCGCCCACTGGCTCCTGAAGCCAGCGCGTCTACCAGTTCCACCACTTCGGCGCGGAAAAGCAACGTAGTTTTCCAAATACGTAAAGTCAACGCAGATAGGCACTTTGACGCCCAAAGACGCACCAGAAACGACGAAAGTTTCGGTCGCGCGGAACAAGCGCGCGCGATTCGATTATCATCTCCTCGAGACGTTCGAGGCCGGCATTGTTTTGGGTGGAACCGAGGTTAAGTCGCTCCGGAGCGGCAAAGCGAGCATTGCTGACGCGTATGGGATCGTTCGCGACGGCGAAGTGTTTCTCCTGAACGCGCATATCCAGCCGTACGAGAGCCGCGGTTACGCGAATCACGAGCCGACGCGCAGTCGCAAACTGTTGCTCCATCGACGCGAAATCCGTCGTTTGATTGGAGCGGTCGAGCGCGAGGGGCTCACGCTCATCCCGTTGGAACTGTATTTCAAGAAAGGAGTAGCCAAGGTTGCACTGGCACTCGCCAAGGGGAAGAAACTGCACGACAAGCGCGAGACCGAAAGACAACGAGACGCCGAGCGTGAGATGGCTCGAGCAGGACGCACGCGATGATGATGTTGACGGTGTTTGTGGCGGCTACGATGCAGGCGCTGCCGGTCCAAAGCGTGGTGCGCGATGGCTCCCGCGGACGCGCGTCTGCGACGGCCCCGATCGGTCGCGCCCCGGCGACGGCGCCGATCAGTCGACGCCCCGCCGGTTCAAAACCGCGTGTGGTGGTCGATGCGGGGCATGGTGGCGTCGACGCCGGCGGACCGATGCGCATGGGCGCGAGCGTCCACGAGAAAGACATCACGCTGCAAGTCGCGCTCAAGGTGGGCCAGGCGCTCCGTCAGCGCGGCATCGACGTCGTGTATACGCGTACGAAAGACACACTCATCGCGCTCTCGGATCGTGGTCGCATCGCGAACCAATCCAGAGGCGAAGTATTCATCTCGATCCACGTGAACGCGGCGAACCCCGGGTGGCGCGACCCCGGCGCCGCGCGCGGCTTCGAGACGTACTTCCTCGCGGAAGCGAAAACGGAAGACGCCCGGCGTGTCGAACAGATGGAAAATGAATCGGCGCGTTTCGATTCCGGCGACAACGTGGCGTCGGACGATCCTCTCAACTTCATTTTGAGCGACATGCAGCAGAACGAGCACCTCCGTGAATCGTCGGACCTCGCGGAGATCGTGCAGCGACATCTCAGGCAAGTGCATCCGGGCCCGAGTCGTGGCGTGAAGCAGGCCGGCTTTCGCGTCCTCGTGACGGCGTTCATGCCCGCGGTGCTCGTCGAGATCGGGTTCGGAACCAACGTGGCGGAAGCGGAATTCCTCGCGTCGCCGGTGAAGCAGCGAGAGATGGCGCGGGCGATCGCGGATGCGACGACCGAGTACCTCGCCCGACATGATCGCCGCGTAGGTGCTGGACCGGCGTCCAACGGACATGACTGACGGACGGCTTGCCGTCACGGTCTCGTCGCTCCAATTCAGAAATCCCATTCTCCTCGCCGCCGGAACGGCGGGGTATGGCGTCGAGCTCGAGGGCGTCATCGATCTCGACGCCGTCGGAGGAATCGTCACGAAGGCCGTGAGCCTCGAGCCGCGCGCCGGCGCCCCGGAACCGCGCGTCGCGGAGTTCGACGGCGGAATGATCAACGCCGTCGGCCTTGCGAATCCGGGCCTCGCGGAAGTGTCGAGCACTCACGTCCCCTGGTTGGCATCGCACCACTCGGGCACGCGAAAGCTCTTCAATGTCGTCGGCTTTGCTGTCGACGAATTCGCCGGCGTCGTGCGCGGGCTGGAGGCTGCGTCGGGTTCTTTGCCGACAGCGATCGATGGTTACGAGCTGAACGTCAGTTGCCCCAACGTGAAACAGGGCGGAACGGAATTCGGTGCCGACGCGGCCTCCTTGCGTGGAGTTGTCGCGAGCGCGCGGGCGGCAACCAAACGGCCGCTCTTCGTAAAGCTCTCGCCCACGTTGCCCGACGTCGCTGATGCGGCACGGATTGCCGTCGACGCGGGCGCGGACGGCATCACGGTCGTGAACACCATCCCGGGCCTCGTGGTCGACGTTGAGCATCGCCGGCCCGCTGTGGGGTTTGGCTCCGGAGGGCTCAGTGGTCGCGCGATTCTGCCAGTCGGCGTGCTTGCGACCTGGAAAGTGTCTCGGGCCGTACGAGTTCCGGTGATCGGCCTCGGCGGCGTGGCCGAAGGGACTGATGTCCTTCAATACATCATGGCCGGCGCGAGCCTCGTCGGGATCGGGACGGCCGCGCTCCGAGATCCTCGGGCCCCGCAGCGAATCGTGCGCGAGCTGGAGCAATGGTGCGATCGCCACAGCGTTCGCTCCGTCTCCGAGTTGCGCGGAACACTAGAGTGGCCCAGGTGAGCGGAACGACGCCGATCGTCGCGCTCGACGTCGAGAGTGCGGGAGTCGCGGTGCGGCTCGTCGAGGAGCTGGGCGATCTCTGCCGCTTCTATAAGATCGGTAGCGAGCTCTACACCGCTGAGGGCCCCGCCGTCGTGCGACAGGTCCAGGAGCGCGGAGCGTCGGTATTTCTCGACCTCAAGTTCCACGACATTCCGAATACGGTTCGCGGTGCCGTGCGCAGCGCGGCGCATCTCGGAGTACAGCTCCTGAGTATCCACGCCACCGGCGGCCGGCCCATGCTCGAAGCAGCGGTCGAGGGTGTGCGCGAGGCGGCCGCGAACTGCGAGATCTTCGGGGTGAGCGTCCTGACGTCGATGGACTCCCGGGCGCTGTCGGTGGCGTGGGGCCGGCCAGTCAGCAGTATTCCGGACGAAGTGCTCAGACTTGGGCAGCTCGCGATCGACGCCGGGATCCACGGGATCGTGTGCAGCGGGGAGGAGGCGGCTGCCGTGCGCGCCAAGTTCGGTGACTCGCTCGCGACGCTTGTCCCCGGCGTCCGATTGGCCGGCGGCGATCGGCAAGATCAGAGGCGCGTGGTGACGCCGCGGCAGGCCGCCGTCGCCGGAGCCAGCTACATCGTCATCGGCCGGCCGGTGACCACCGCGAAATCACCACCGGATGCGATGAGAGAGGTGCTGGCGGACTTGTCTTAAGTGGATGCCCCCGATACTGTTAGAGTCTGTGTTTGAAATTGTGGGAAGTCTGTAGTGGGGAGTGGGAAGGATTCCCACTATCCACTTCCCACTACCCACCGGAGTTCACCGTGAAAGTTCGCACCAGCGTGAAGCCGATCTGCGAGCACTGCAAAGTGGTCAAGCGCAACGGCGTGACGCGAGTCATTTGCAAGCGCAACCCCAAGCATAAGCAGCGTCAGGGCTAAATAATGGCACGCATCTCAGGCGTGGATCTTCCGCGCGACAAGAAGGTCGAAGTTGGCCTCACGTACATCTACGGCATCGGACGTCACAATGCCGCGGACATCATGCAGAAGGCGGGGATCGATAAAGCGCTGCGCATCCGCGAGCTATCGGACGCCGACGTCAACCGTCTGCGCCAGGTCATCGAGCGCGATTACAAGGTGGAAGGCGCGCTCCGGACCGAGGTGGCGATGAACATCAAGCGTCTCATGGACATCGGTTCGTATCGCGGCATTCGTCACCGCCGTGGTCTACCGGTGCGTGGTCAGCGGACGCACACGAACGCGCGCACCAAGAAGGGCCCACGTCGCGCAATCGCAGGGAAAAAGAAGGTGACCAAATAATGGCGACCGGAAAGAAGGCAAAGCGTGTCGTGGATCCCGAAGGCATCGCGCACGTCAGCGCGACGTTCAACAACACGACCGTGACCATCACGGACGTACACGGGAACACGGTCTCCTGGGGCTCGTCCGGAAAGGCGGGCTTCAAGGGGTCGAAGAAGAGCACTCCCTTCGCGGCGACCGTCGCCGCGGAGCAGGCAGCGCGCGAAGCGCTGAGCGCCGGTGTGAAGCGGGTGCACGTGCGCGTCCAGGGTCCGGGCAGCGGTCGAGAGTCCGCCATTCAGGCGCTGGCCGCAGCGGGTCTTCAGGTGAAGTCCATCAAGGACGTGACCCCGATTCCGCACAACGGTTGTCGACCACCCAAGCGGCGACGCGTATAGAAAGAGGTGCTTGGTTCTAGGTGTTCGGTGGTCGATCACTTAACACCAGCACCCAGAACCCAGCAGTTTTAGTTCGGTCGGGACCTTCACTCCCATTCGAGCCTGCCGCGCGTGAAGGGCGGGGCAGGGCGATGCCGGGCAGCCGGCAAGACCCCATTCATCACATGCCAACAATCGATCTTCGCGGCTTAGTCCGCCCGCAACTCGTCGAGTCCACCAAACGCGACGACAATCCCAACGTCGCTGAATTCCGCCTCCAGCCGCTCGAGCGCGGATTCGGACACACCCTCGGCAACGCGATGCGCCGCATGCTCCTGTCATCGCTCCGCGGTTCCGCGGTCTGGGCGTTCCGCATCGACGGCGTCGTCCACGAGCATCAGACCATTCCGGGAGTCGTCGAGGATGTTCATCAGATCATCGGGAACCTCAAGGCGCTCACGCTGACGCTCGATGAGGGCGTCGAGGACGTCGTCCTGCGCGTCGCGAAGGGCGAAGCGGGTCCGGTCACAGCCGCCGACATTCAACAGAGCGTTGCCGGCGCGCGCGTCGTGAATCCCACGCAGCATCTGTTCACGCTGCAGGATGACAAGGACGTCTCGATGGAGCTGTACGTCAACAAGGGGCGCGGCTACGTCGAGGCCGACCAGCATCCGCTCGATCGCGGGCTCCCCGTCGATCTCGTTCGCGTGGACAGCATCTACAATCCAGTCCGGCGCGCAAACTTCTCCGTCGCCGAAACGCGCGTCGGACAGCGCACGGACTATGATCGCTTGACGCTGATCGTCGAAACCAACGGCACGATCTCACCGGAAGAAGCGGTGAGTTACGCGGCCGCGCTCGCGCAGACGCACTTCCAGTACTTCGTCGAGTTCGGAACGCATGCGTCGGCCCCGCTCGGGTTGGCGATGGAATCGGGCGATGGCGACGCTGGGAAGATGGCCCACAAGCTCCGCACGCCGATCGACGATCTCGAGCTCTCGGTGCGGTCCGTGAACTCGCTGAAGAACTCGAATATCCGGACGCTCGGCGACCTGGTGCGCCAGACCGAGAGCCAGATCCTGCAAGTCAAGAATTTCGGCAAGAAGTCGCTCCAGGAGATCGCCGATCTCCTCGAGCGCGAGCGGCTCAACTTTGGGATGCGGTTCGAAGAGGCTGACGGCGGTCTGCGCGTGCTCGATTGGGGCACGCCTCCGAGTCAGGCCGCGGCGGCTGCTCCTGACGATATGGAGGAGTAAGGCAATGCGGCATCGCAAGGCGGGGCGTTCGCTTCGCCGGACGAGCGAGCAGAAGCTCGCGCTGATGCGGAATCTCGCGTCGTCGCTGATCGAGAGCGGCGCCATCGAGACCACGGAAGCGAAGGCCAAGGAACTGCGTCCGTTCGTCGAGAAGCTCATCACCAAGGCGAGGACGGGCACGCTGCACGCGCGGCGGCTCGCGGTACGCCACATTCACAAGCGCGAAACGGCCGACAAGCTGTTTCGAGAGATCGGTCCGCGGTTCGCGAAGCGTCCCGGCGGATACACTCGCATTCTCAAGACAGGCCACCGCAAAGGCGATGGCGCCGAGATGGCGCGCATCGAGCTGGTGGAGGAGTAACCATGGCGATCGATCGACACCGCTGCTACGCCTGCGGCAAGGGCGTGGCGTTCGGCAACAACGTGTCCCATGCGAACAACAAGACGCGGCGCACGTGGAAGCCCAATCTTCAGGTGGCGCGCGTCGTCGCAGCGGACGGCAAGATCATCAAGGTCAAAGTGTGCACGGGCTGCCTGAACGCCGGAAAGATCAAGCGAGCGCCGCGAGGCGCAGCCGTCGCTTGATCCCACGGTCCGAAGTCGTGCTGATTAGGGGAGCTTCGCTCCCCTTTTTCATAGGAAGGGTCAAGCACATCCAACGGGAATCCAAGTCATGAGTCGACAGTTACGCAGTCGTCAGTTTCGTAGTTACTAATGAACTGACTCACGGGATGACTGGAGACTCACGACTTGGATTCCCCGTCCCGGGCATGACCTGCGAAACCTGAAATGCCTACCGCGCTAATAACGGGTATAACTGGCCAGGACGGCTCATACCTCGCCGAGCTGCTGCTCGACAAGGGGTACCGGGTGATCGGCGTCGTGCGGCGCAGCTCGACGACGCCGTACGAGCGCATCGGCCATCTCATCGATCGTGTCGAGCTCGTGTCGGCGGACCTGCTCGACCAAACGTCGCTGACGGACGCGGTCCACGAGTGCCAGCCGGACGAGATCTACAACCTCGCGGCGCAAAGTTTTGTCCAGGCCTCGTGGCCGCAGCCCGTGCTCACCGGCGAGTTCACCGCGCTCGGCGTGACGCGGATGCTCGAGGCGATGAAGAAGGCGGCTCCGAAGGCGCGGTTCTATCAGGCCAGCTCGAGCGAGATGTTCGGGAAAGTGCACGAATCGCCGCAGCGTGAGACCACGCCCTTCTATCCCCGCAGCCCGTACGGCGTCGCGAAGGTGTACGGGCACTGGATCACGGTCAATTATCGCGAAAGCTTCGGGCTGTATGCCGTATCCGGAATTCTCTTCAATCATGAAAGTCCGAGACGCGGGACCGAATTCGTGACGCGCAAAGTCACGGACGCCGTCGCGCGCATCAAGCTTGGCCAACAAACAGAAGTCCGGCTCGGGAATCTCGAGGCGCGACGCGACTGGGGCTTCGCCGGCGACTACGTCGAGGCCATGTGGTTGATGCTCCAGGAGCATGAGCCCGACGACTACGTGATCGGCACCGGCGACATACGGTCGGTTCGCGAGCTGTGCGAAGTCGCCTTCAATCACGTCGGCTTGGATTATCGCGATTACGTCAAGCAAGACTCGAAGTACTTCCGCCCCGCCGAGGTCGATCTGCTGGTGGCGGATGCGAGCAAAGCCCGGGCGAAGTTTGGCTGGAAGCCGAAGGTATCATTCCACGAGCTGGTACGGATGATGGTGGATGCTGACCTCGAACGGCACCGGATCTCTGGCTAGAGCATCGCGACCATGCCACAACGCGTTCTGATCACTGGCGGCGCCGGCTTCGTCGGCCAATGGTTGTCTCGCGCCATGCTCGAGCGTGGCGCGACGGTGTTTGCGGGCACGCTCGACGGGCCGCCGCGCGCACCGACGCTCGCGCCGAACGAGATGCGCGCGATTTGCTGGACTCCACTCGACGTGACGTCGGACGACAGCGTGCGGCGCGCAGTCGAGACCAGCGCGCCTGATCGCGTCGTTCATCTCGCCGGCATCGCGTTCGCCCCGGAAGCGAATGCGGCGCCGATTCGGGCGTTCGAGATCAACGCGCTGGGCGCGATGCGGCTGCTCGCGGCGTTGTCACCCGCCAGCGGCGTGCGCGCACTGATCGTCGGGAGCGCGGAGGAGTACGGCGCGCAAGATTCGTCCGCGTATCCCATCGCGGAAACCGCCGCGCTGCGACCGCTCACGCCGTACGCCGCCGCCAAGGCGGCGCAGGAGCTCGTGTCGCTGCAGGCCTGCCGCAGCACCGGCGTCGAGGTGATCTGCACGCGCAGCTTCAATCACTCGGGTGTGGGCCATGGCGACAGTTATCTGCTGCCCACATTAGTACGTCGGGCGCGAGAGCTGCCGAAAATTGGCGGCACGCTGCGCATCGGAAACGGCAAGGTCATTCGCGACTACCTTCACGTCGCGGACGTCGTGGATGCGTACATGCTGCTGCTCGACCGAGGACAGTCCGGCGAGGTCTATAACGTATGTAGTGGTCAGGGGACGACGGTCCGGGAGCTGGCGGAGCGCGTCTTGAAACGCGTGGGTCTTTCCGCCGACATTTCCAGTGATTCCTCGTTACTGCGGTCCATAGACGTGCCGATTCTCGTCGGGGACAACAGGAAGTTGCACGCGATCACGGGGTGGATGCCGAAGCGCTCGATCGACGACATCATCGACGACTTGATTCATGCCGCGCCGCGCTGACCTGCATCGTATCCTCGTCATCGGCTCAGGCCCGATCGTGATCGGGCAGGCGGCGGAGTTCGACTATTCGGGAACCCAGGCCGCCAAAGCGCTGCGGGAAGAAGGGTACGAGGTCGTCCTCGTCAACTCGAACCCGGCGACGATCATGACGGATCCCGAAGTCGCCGATCGCACGTACATCGAGCCGGTGACCGCAGAATTCGTCGAGTTGATCATCGAGAAGGAACGGCCCGATGCGCTCCTGCCGACGATGGGCGGACAGACAGCCCTGAACGTCTCGATGGCGCTCTCCGAATCCGGCGCTCTCGAGCGTTACGGCGTGGAGCTCATCGGTGCCAGCGCGCGCGCGATCGCGATCGCGGAGGACCGGAAACTGTTCGCGGAAGCGATGCAGCGCATCGGTCTGGCCGTGGCGGCGGGTGGGATCGCCACCACGCTCGAAGAAGCCGAAGCGATCGTCGAGCGGACTTCGTTTCCCGCGATCATCCGGCCGTCGTACACGCTGGGCGGCAGCGGCGGCGGCATCGCCTACAACCGCGAAGAGTTCACGGACATCGTTCGTCGGGGACTCGACGAATCGCCCACCACGCAGGTGCTCGTCGAGCGCAGCGTGCTCGGGTGGAAGGAGTTCGAGCTCGAGGTCATGCGCGACCACGACGACAACGTGGTCATCGTGTGCTCCATCGAGAACATCGATCCGATGGGGGTGCACACCGGCGATTCCATTACGGTGGCACCCGCGATGACGCTCACGGACCGCGAGTATCAAGTGATGCGCGACGCCGCCTGCGCGGTCATTCGCGAAGTCGGCGTGGCGGCGGGCGGATGCAACATTCAGTTCGCGGTCAATCCCGTGGACGGCGAGATGATCGTCATCGAGATGAATCCGCGCGTCTCGCGGTCGTCGGCGCTGGCCTCCAAGGCCACCGGATTTCCAATCGCGCGCATCGGCGCCAAGCTCGCCGTCGGCTATCGGCTCGACGAGATCCCGAATGACATCACCAAGACGACGCCGGCGTCCTTCGAGCCGGTGCTGGACTACGTCGTCGTGAAAGTGCCGCGTTTCGCGTTCGAGAAGTTCCCCAAGGCGAGCCCGTACCTCACGACGCAGATGAAATCCGTCGGCGAGTCCATGGCGATCGGACGCACGTTCAAGGAGGCATTCCAGAAGGGCATCCGGGCACTGGAGATCGGCAGAGCGGGGTGGAGCACCGGCGTGCGCCCGATCGACGATCGCTTGCCGGACGACAGCCTCGAGGCGCTGCGCGGAGCGCTCCGACAGCCCACGCCCGAACGGATCTTCCAGGTGAAGCGCGCGCTGGAACGCGACATCACCGTTCGGGAGTTGCACGAGCTCACCGCGATCGATCCATGGTTCCTCGAGCAATTGCGCGAGCTGGTCGACGCAGAGCGCTGGTACGCCTCGCACGACGACGTTGGCGCCGCCGAGCTCCGCCGCATGAAGCGAATGGGGTTCTCGGACGCGCAACTCGGCGGCGTCCGCGGAGAGTCCGAGCAGGACGTTCGGGAGCGTCGCTGGAAGCTGAAGGTGCGACCCGCGTACAAGATGGTCGACACGTGCGCGGGTGAGTTTCCCTCGGCGACACCGTACCTCTACAGCTGCTACGACGAGGAGAGCGAGGCGGGACGTTCCGGAAGACGCGCTGTCGTCATCCTCGGCAGCGGACCGAACCGGATCGGTCAGGGCGTGGAGTTCGACTATTGTTGCGTGCGCGCCGTGATGGCGCTGCGGGAAGCGGGATACGAGACGATCATGATCAACTCGAACCCCGAGACCGTCTCCACCGACTACGACACGTCCGACAAGCTGTACTTCGAGCCCCTCACCCTCGAGGACGTCCTCGAGGTCGTCCAACGGGAAGATCCGGTCGGCGTGATCGTGCAGCTGGGTGGTCAGACGCCTCTGAAGCTCACGCGACCGCTGGAGGCCGCGGGCGTTCGCATTCTCGGAACGTCGCCGGATTCCATCGACATCGCCGAGGACCGACGCCGCTTCGAGAAAATCGTTCGCGAGCTGGACATCACACAGCCGCCCAACGGCACGGCGACGAGCGTGGACGAAGCGATCGAGGCCGCCGAGCGCATCGGATATCCGGTGCTCGTCCGCCCGTCGTACGTGCTGGGCGGCCGCGCCATGATGATCGTCTACGACGCCGATTCGTTACGCGAATACTTCGCCACGGCGGCGCGCGTGTCAGAGGAGCGTCCGGTCCTGATCGACCGGTTCCTGGAGGATGCCTTCGAAGCCGACGTCGACGCGATCAGCGACGGCACGGACGTAGTAATCGGCGGCATCATGCAGCACATCGAGGACGCCGGCATTCACTCCGGTGATTCCGCGTGCGTCCTCCCGCCCTACCTGATTGGCGAAGCCGCGATGGAAACGATGCGCGAACAGACCATCGCGTTGGCGCGCGCGCTTGGCGTCGTTGGCCTGATCAACGTGCAGTACGCGATCAAGAACGGCGTCGTGTACGTGCTCGAGGTCAATCCGCGCGCGAGCCGAACGATTCCCTTCGTGTCCAAGGCCATCGGCGTGCCGCTGGCGTCGCTGGCGGCGCGCGTCATGCTCGGCGAGTCGCTCGCGGACGTCGGACTGACTGAGGAGGTAGTTCCGTCTTACGTCTCGGTGAAGGAAGCGGTGTTCCCCTTCAACAAGTTTCCCGGCACCGATCCTGTGCTCGGACCGGAGATGCGGTCCACCGGTGAAGTCATGGGCATCTCGGACTCCTTCGGGTGGAGCTTCGCCAAGGCGCAACTGGCGGCGTCGAACGGCTTACCCCTGGAAGGGACCATTCTGGTCACGGTCAACGATCCGGACAAGCCGACGGTGACTCCGATCGCCCGCCGATTCCAAGAGCTGGGCTTTCACATCATGGCCACGACCGGCACGGCCAAATACCTGCGCGCGCGGGGCGTTCCCGTCACGCCCGTTTTCAAGGTGCACGAGGGAAGGCCGAACTGTCTCGACTACGTCGTGAATGGCGACGTCCAATTGCTCATCAACACGCCGCTCGGCAAGCACGCACAGGTGGACGACTACATCCTTCGCGAAGCGGCGCTCCGCAACAAGGTCGCGTACACGACGACCATGTCTGCGGCCAACGCGGCATGCGACGCCATTCTCGCGCTCAGATCCCGGAAGCCGAGCGTGAAGCCCTTACAGGAATGGCAGCGCGAGCTCGGAGTCGTCGCGTGACGAAAAGCGTGCGCCGAGAGAGCCGAAAGCCGAGAGTACCCGCCCGCGCTAAAGCGCGGGCACCCGACCGAGAGCCGAGTTTCGTCCACGAATCGAGCTACGTCGACGAGGGGGCGCAAATCGGAAAGGGCACGAAGATATGGCACTTTTGCCATGTGATGCCCGATGTCGTCATCGGCGACCGGTGCAGCCTCGGGCAGAACGTCGTCGTGATGAATCGCGTGCGGATCGGCAACAACGTGAAAATCCAGAACAACGTTTCGGTCTACGAGGGCGTGACGCTCGAGGACGACGTGTTCTGTGGACCATCGATGGTCTTCACGAACGTCATGAATCCGCGCAGTCACGTGTCCCGGAAGAACGAGTATCGCAAGACCCTCGTGCGGCGGGGAACCACCATCGCCGCGAATGCGACCATCGTGTGCGGCATCACGCTTGGCGAGTACAGCTTTGTCGGCGCCGGCGCCGTCGTGACGAAGGACGTGGCCGCATACGCGCTGGTTGTCGGCGTCCCGGCACGTCGCGTCGGCTGGATGTGCCAGTGCGGGGAGCGCCTGCCGGATAGCGGCATCGGAACGTGCGGAGTATGCGGAACGTCCTACGAACGCTCCGGCGAGGGAATCCGCCGCACCAACTCTCCCAGGAAATGAGCCCGCCGAAACCCGCTCCTCGTGAGTTTCAAATTGCGCTCGTCGGCTGTGGACGCATCAGCAAGAATCACTTCGATGCGATCCACAACGTCGACGGCTTGCGATTGAGCGCGGTATGCGACGTCGTCGAGGAACGCGCTCGCGTGGTGGGCGACGAGCAGGGTGTTCCGTGGTTCACGGATTACACCAAAATGCTCGAGTCGGCAAAAGCCAGCGTCGTCACGATCTGTACGCCGTCCGGATTGCACTCCGCGCAGGGAGTCGCGGCCGCTCGCGCGGGAAAGCATGTGATCACCGAGAAGCCGATGTCGATCTCGCTCGAGCAAGCGGACGCGCTCGTGCAGGCGTGTGACGCCGCCGGCGTCTCGTTGTTCGTCGTGAAGCAGAATCGTCTAAATCCGTCGGTGCAACTGCTCAAACGCGCGGTCGACAAGGGCCGCTTCGGTCGCATCTATCTCGCGAATACCACGGTCCGATGGAATCGGCCACAGGAGTATTACGATTCGGCGCCGTGGCGCGGCACGTGGGAGTTCGACGGCGGCGCGTTCATGAACCAGGCGTCGCATTACGTGGATCTCATCCAGTGGCTGGTCGGGCCCGTCGAGAGCGTCGTCGCCAAAACAGCCACACAGGGACGAAAGATCGAGGCCGAGGACTCCGGCGTCGCCGTGCTCAAGTTCCGCAGCGGCGCGATCGGCGTGATCGAGGTGAACGTTCTCACGTATCCGCGCAACTGGGAGGGCTCGATCGCCATCATCGGGGAACGCGGCTCGGCGAAGATCGGCGGAACCGCTGTGAACAAGGTGGAACACTGGTCGTTCGCGGATTATGACGACGACGACAAATTGATCGAATCCGTGACGACGCACCCGCCCGGCGTCTATGGCTTTGGGCACGAAGGCTATTACCGCAACGTGTTGTCGGTTCTTCGGGGCGAGGCGCAGCCCGAGACGGATGGCCGAGCGGGCAGAAAATCGCTCGAGCTGATTCTCGGCATTTACGAGTCCGCAAAGACCGGGCGCGACGTCCCGCTCCCTCTGCGCGGATCACTATAATTGAGTATGCCAGTACCACTGCTGGATCTGAAAGCCCAACATGCCACGATTCGCGACGACGTCGTCGCGCGCATCATGGACGTCGTCGACTCGCAAGTCTTCATCCTCGGCGATGAGGTCGTGAAGTTGGAGGCCGACGTCGCGAAGCTTTCGCGGACCAAGCACGCCATCGGCTGTGCGAGCGGCACGGATGCGTTGCTGTTGGCATATCGCGCGCTCGATATCGGCCGCGGCGATGAAATCATCACCACGCCCTTCACCTTCTTCGCGACCGCCGGCACGATTCACAATGTCGGCGCGAGGCCCGTGTTCGTCGACATCGAACCGAAAACGTTCAACATCGATCCGGCCGCGGCAAAGACGGCGGTCACGTCACGCACGAAGGCCATCGTTCCCGTCGATCTGTTCGGCCAGATGGCGGCGCTCGAACGGATCCACGAGCTGATGCCGTCCATTCCGATCATCGAAGACGCCGCGCAGACGATCGGCGCGAAGCGGGGTATCGACGGTACGGAACGGATGGCCGGCGAGGCCGCGACCATCGGGACGTTCAGCTTCTATCCGTCCAAGAATCTCGGCGGCTACGGCGACGGCGGCATGATGGTCACGCAAGACGACAAACTTGCCGACCGCCTCCGCCGTTTACGGACGCACGGCGGTCTCAAAACGTATTATCACGAAGAGGTCGGATTCAACAGTCGCCTCGACGCCCTTCAGGCTGCGGTCCTTCGCGCGAAGCTCCCGCATCTCGAGAGTTGGAGCGCGAAGCGGCGCGAAAACGCTCGATACTACGATCAGGCCCTGGCGGACATTCCTGAGGTCGTGACGCCATTCGTCGATCCGAACAACGTGTCGATCTTCAATCAGTACACGCTGCGCGTCCAACGCCGCGAGGAGCTGCAAAAGCATCTGAACGCGCGGAAGATCGGCAACTACGTGTATTATCCGCTGCCGCTGCATCTGCAACCGTGCTTCGCGTACCTCGGATATAAGGAAGGCGCCTTTCCCGAGTCCGAACGGGCGGCCAAAGAAGTGATTTCTCTTCCCGTGTATCCTGAGTTGAGCCGCGGCCAGTTGGATGAAGTGGTCAGTGCCGTCCGGCACTTTTACTCGCGATAGGATCAATGCTCACGAAGGATCTTCTTCTCGACAAGATCGAGCGCCGCACCGCTCGCGTTGGCATCATCGGCCTCGGCTACGTCGGACTTCCTCTGGCCGTCGAGTTTGCGCGTGCCGGCTTCCGGGTGGTGGGCTACGACGTCAGCGAGCGCGTCGTGAAGCTGCTCAACGACGGCCGGTCGCACATCGCGGACGTACCGGCGAGCGCGGTCGCGGCACTGCTGAACGAGGGCCGGTTCGAGGCGACGACGGACGCGTCCGGATTGGGCGAGGTTGACGCAATGTCGATCGCTGTCCCGACACCGCTCGCCAAGACGCGCGACCCGGACATGTCGTACGTGCTCTCGGCCGTGGACAGCGTGGCGCGGTCGGCGCGGCCCGGTCAGGTCATCGTGCTCGAAAGCACGACGTACCCCGGCACGACGCGCGAAATGTTGCAGCCGGCGATGGAGTCCCACGGCCTCGTCGTCGGCCGGGACGTGTTTCTCGCGTTCAGTCCGGAGCGCGTCGACCCCGGGAATGCCCGCTGGAACACGCACAACACGCCGAAAGTCGTGGGAGGCATCACCGCCGACTGCACGGACGTCGCCGTGGCGCTCTACGGCGCGTGCATCGAGCGCGTCGTCCCGGTGTCCTCGCCGGAAGCCGCGGAGCTCACGAAACTGCTGGAGAACACCTTTCGCGCCGTGAACATCGGAATGGTGAACGAGATGGCGATCGTGTGCGACAAGCTCGGCGTGAACGTGTGGGAGGTCATCGACGCGGCGGCGACGAAGCCGTTCGGGTTCATGCGCTTCACGCCGGGGCCGGGCATCGGCGGTCACTGCATCCCGCTCGATCCGCACTATCTCGCGTGGAAGATGCGCACGCTGAACTACAAGACCCGCTTCATCGATCTCGCGAGCGAGATCAACAGCGAGATGCCATCGTACGTCGTCGAGAAGATCGCGTCGGCGCTGAACGACGAGCGCAAAGCCGTGAATGGCAGCCGCATCATCGTTCTTGGCGTCGCATACAAGGCTGATGTCGACGATGTGCGCGAAAGCCCCGCGCTCGACATCATGCGGCTGCTCGAGGCCCTCGGTGCCGACGTGGCGTACCACGATCCATACGTGCCGACCTTCCAGGAGGACGGCGTTCGCCACGAGAGTGTCGCGCTCACCAACGACGAACTGAAGCGGAGCGACGCCGTCGTGATCGTGACGAATCACAGCAGCATCGACTATCAGCGCCTTGTAGATGGCGCGAACCTCGTCGTGGACACGCGGAACGCCACCGCGCGAACCAAGCCCGGTCAGGCGCGCATCGTGTCGCTCAGCACGTCGAAGCCGACGGCCATGACGCCGGAGCTGATGTGAACATCTCCGTGATCGGCACGGGCTACGTCGGCTTGGTGGTCGGCGCGTGTCTGGCCGAAACGGGGAACGACGTGATTTGCGCCGACGTCGATGCGAAAAAGATCGATGGACTGAAACGGAATGAGCTACCCATCTACGAGCCGGGGCTCGAAGCATACGTCGAGCGCAATCAACGAGCCGGACGACTGTCCTTCACGACGGACGTCGCCTGGTCGATCGGCGAAGCGGACGTGGTATTCATCGCCGTCGGCACGCCGCCCGATGAGGATGGCTCGGCCGATTTGCGCCATGTGCTCGACGTCGCGAAGACGATTGGAACCTCGATGCGACGCGAGCTCGTCGTGGTCACGAAGTCCACCGTGCCCGTGGGCACCGCGGCGCGCGTCGCCGAGGTGATAACCAAGCACGGGCAGCACACGTTCCACATGGTGAGCAATCCGGAGTTTCTGAAGGAAGGCGCGGCCGTAGATGATTTCATGAAGCCCGATCGGGTGGTGCTTGGCGTCGAGACCGATCATGCGCGAAGCGTCATGGCCGAGCTGTACGCGCCGTTCGTTCGCACCGGACGACCGATCATCTTCATGGACATTCCCTCGGCCGAGATGACGAAGTACGCGGCCAACGCGATGCTGGCGACGCGCATCTCGTTCATGAACGAAATCGCGAATCTCTGCGAGCGCGTCGGCGCAAACGTCGATCTCGTCCGGCGTGGCATCGGTAGCGACGAACGGATCGGTCCCTCCTTCCTTTTTCCGGGCCCGGGCTACGGCGGGTCGTGCTTTCCAAAGGACGTGAAGGCGCTCGCGATGACCGCCCGGGATAGCGGCGTGAGCCTCGAGGTGCTCGAGGCCGTCGAGACCGTGAATGCGCGACAGAAGCACCGGGTCGGTGAAAAGCTCATCGCCGCTCTCGGGTCGAAGGTCCGCGGTGCCCGCGTCGCCATCTGGGGTCTTGCCTTCAAGGCGAACACCGATGACATGCGAGACTCGCCCGCGCTCACGGTCATCGAGGATCTCCTGGGCGCCGGCGCCGGCATCGTCGCGCACGATCCCGTCGCGATCCCGGAGGCACGACGGCGACTCGACGGTCGGGTCACGTTCGCCGAGAGCAGTTACGAGGCGCTGCGAGATGCCGACGCGCTGGCGGTGATCACGGACTGGAACGAGTACCGGCATCCGGACTTCGAGCGCATACGCACGCTGCTGCGCCGGCCCCTCATCGTCGATGGGCGGAATTTGTACGCGCCGACTAAGATGCAGCAGCTGGGCTTCGAGTATTACTCGATCGGTCGCGGCCCGGATGCCGCTGCCGCCCTGTCGGCGAAATCACCAACGTCGCGGGCCGTAAAGGCTGGCGCATGAGGGTCGTGATCACCGGCGTCGCGGGCTTTCTCGGATCCCACCTCTGTGACCGCTTCCTCGCCGACGAGCACGAAGTCATTGGCATCGACAACCTGATTACCGGCCACCCGGACAATCTGGCCCACCTCACCGGTAACGCGCGCTTTCGTTTCATCCGGCATGACGTCTCCACGTACCTCAACGTCCCCGGACACCTGGACGGCGTGCTTCACTTTGCGTCGCCGGCCAGCCCAGTCGATTATCTCGAGCTGCCGATCCAGACGTTGAAAGTCGGCTCCCTCGGGACGCACAACGCGCTCGGCTTGGCGAAAGCGAAGAACGCGCGATTCTTTCTCGCCTCCACGTCGGAAGTGTACGGCGATCCGCTCGAGCATCCGCAGCGCGAATCGTACTGGGGCAACGTGAATCCCATCGGCCCGCGCGGCGTCTACGATGAGGCCAAGCGGTTCGCCGAAGCCCTCACGATGGCCTACCACCGCACGCACGCGATCGACACACGCATCGTTCGGATCTTCAACACGTATGGTCCGAGGATGCGGCCGCGCGACGGACGCGTGGTCTCCAACTTCATCGTCCAGGCGCTCAATCGCGAGCCCATCACGATCTACGGTGACGGATCGCAGACGCGCAGCTTCTGCTACGTCGACGACGAGGTAGAGGGGATCTATGCGCTCTTCATGCGCGGCGATTCGATGCCGACCAACATCGGCAACCCCGACGAGTACACGGTCGGCGAGCTTGCCACGCTCGTGAAGGAGCTGACGGGAAGCACGTCGCCAATCGAGCACCGGCCACTGCCGCAAGACGATCCCAAGGTGCGGAAGCCGGATATTTCGAGGGCCCGCGCGATGCTCGGGTGGGAACCCAAAGTCCCGGTTCGTGAGGGGGTGCGACGTACCATCGAGTACTTCCGAACTCTCGTGGGAACATCGCGCATGGCGCCGCACGCGACCGACACGCCTGTTGGAAGCCGGGGCTGATCTTCTCACGGTCGCGCACGAGCGCTTCGCCGCGCGCGACTATCGCGGCGCGGCGCTCCTGCTGTCGTCCGCGATCGAGTCGGGTCAAGCGTACGCCGACACGCATCACCTGTTGGGGATGTGTTACGCGCTGTTGGAATGGCGCGAGGAAGCGCTGCGATCCTTCGATGAGGCCATCCGTCTCAACCCGCGCTACGTCGAGGCCCACCTCAATCGAGCGATTGTCCTTAGCGATCTCGGTCGCGCCTCGGAAGCGGCCGACGCCATCGTCCGGGCGCAGGAGTTGGGGCGCCCCGACTCGTCCGGGTTTCCGAGCATGGTGGCCAACCGCTTGGCGAACATGCACGCTGACCTCGGCCGCGCATACCGAGAGGCCGGTGCGCTTGGTCCCGCCGCCGCGCAGTTCCAGAGCGGCTTGTCGCTCCGCCCCGGATTCGCCGACCTGCGCCTCGAGCTCGCGCGAACCTTGCTCGACGCGGGACAGCCCGAGGACGCATCGCGAGAGCTCGACGAGGTGCTGCGAGTCAGTCCGAACTGGCTCGAGGCCATGCTGCTGCGCGGCCTGGCTGCTTATCTTGCAGGAGACTTGGACACGGCGAAGTCGGTCTGGGAGGGCGCATCCGAGCGTCACCCGGAAGAGCCCCGTCTGGAGACGTATCGCTCGATGCTCGCTCGCAAGTTAAGCGAGCGGAGCTGAACCCGGCGACACACGTCGGGTACTTCGATCCCATATGCACGTACGGACTTTCACATGCGTCGCCATCGCGGCGGCAGCCGCGATGACGGTGGGGGCCTGCCGTGGAGGTTTTCGCGTCAGCAAGTTTCCTACGAATGAATCGCTGTACTCGGCTGCGCGGCACGAGTACCAGCGAAAGCATTGGGGGAACGCGATTCTCGCGTTCGAAAAGCTGACCGCCGATCTGCCGGCGCGCGACACATTGCTGCCGCGCTCCTACTGGTATCTGGGAAACGCCCACGAGCACGAGCGCGAGCACCTTCTCGCCGCGCAAAGCTTCACTCGGCTCTATGAGTCTTTTCCCGACGACACGCTCGCCGACGACGCGGCGTTGGAGGCTGCGCGGGCGTACCGCCGGCTGTGGCGGAAGCCGACACTGGATGCCACCTACGGCGAGACCGCGCTCGCGACGTACAACACGCTCCTGGGACTCTACGGCGAGACTAGCGAGCACGCGGAAACCGCGCGGCGCGAGATCGCGGACCTGGAGCAATGGTTCGCGACGAAGAACTACGAGACGGGCAAGTTCTACTTTCGTCAAAAAGCGTTCGACTCCGCGATCCTGTACTTCAAGTACATCATCGAGCGGTGGCCGCACGTGCCGCGGGCGCGCGACGCCTTGCTGCGACTCGCGGAATCCTACAGGGCAATCCGGTACCGCGACGATTACACCGACACCTGCACGAAACTCCGGCAGGGCTATCCGGGCGACCGGGATGTCGAGCGCGTCTGCGGCGACGTGAAGCCGCCGGAAGCGCCCACCGTGGCGCCGCCGCGGCCGGCGTCGCGCGGTGACTGACCGGTGCGTCTCGCCATCTTCGGCGGCAGCTTCGATCCACCGCACGTCGGCCACCTGCTCGCCGCGGAAGACGCCTTGGAGCAGCTGTCGCTCGATCGCGTCGTCTTCGTTCCGGCCGCGACCCAGCCGCTGAAGATTGGCCGTGCCTCGGCCACGGCGGAGCAGCGCCTGGCCATGGTCAGACTCTTGGTCGGTGGCGACGCCCGCTTCGAGGTGTCCACGGTCGAAGTGGAGCGGGCGGGATTATCTTTCACGGTGGACACGGTGAATCACTTTGCCGCCGCCTATCCGGCGGCCGAGCGATTTCTCCTCGCGGGAGCGGACGTGCTCGCGACCTTCGCGCAATGGCGGGAGCCGGAGCGAATTCTGCAACTCGCGCGGCTCGCCGTGCTGGAGCGGGAAGGGGAGGGCCGGCTGCCGGCGCTTCCGGCCGGTGTAGACGCGCGAGCAATCGTGCGACTGCCGACCCGACGCGTCGACGTCTCGTCGACCGAGATCCGCGAGCGTGTCCGGAGTGGAAGACCGATTCGAGGCTTTGTCACTGACAACGTCGCCGCGTACATCGCGCGTGACGGATTATATCGTTAGGGGTCCGATGCTGAAACGCGTCATTAGCGCCGTCGTGGGTTCCCGGCATGAACGGGAGCGGCGCCGCATTCAACCCATCGTAGATCAGATCAACGAATGGGATGAGAAGCTGCAGCGCGTTTCCGAGGAGGAGCTGCGGAGCCAGACGTCGAAGTTTCGAGCGTTGATTGCGGATCGGACGGCTGACCTGGAAGTCCGCATCGCCGAGCTCAAGGAGCAAAAGCGCACGGCGAAGGACCCTTCGGAGCGCGAGCGCATCGATCAGGAGCTCGGCGGCCCCGACGGTCGCGGCGGAGTCGAGGGCGAACTGCGCGAGACGATCGCTGAAACGCTCGACGAGATTCTACCCGAGACGTTCGCGACCGTCCGCGTGGCCGCGCGCCGGCTGCTCGGGACGACGGTGATGGTCACGGCGCACGAGCTCACCTGGGACATGGTGCCGTACGACGTACAGCTCATGGGCGGCATCGAGCTGCACTTCGGCCGAATCGCGGAAATGGCGACGGGCGAGGGCAAGACGCTCGTGGCGACTCTGCCTCTGTATCTGAACTCGTTGCCGGGCAAGGGCGCCCACCTCGTCACCGTCAACTCGTACCTGGCGCGCCGTGACTCGCAATGGATGGGTCACGTCTACAAATACCTCGGCCTGACCGTCGGGTGCATCGACGACACGGAGCCAGGTACGCCGGAGCGTCGCGCGGCGTACATGTGCGACATCACCTACGGCACCAACAACGAGTTCGGCTTCGATTATCTCCGCGACAACATGGTCGTGTCGCCGGAGCAGCGCGTCCAGCGCGGCCACGTGTTTGCCATCGTCGACGAAGTGGACTCGGTGCTGATCGACGAGGCACGAACGCCGCTCATCATCTCGGGCCCGGTCGGCAACGAGAACGACGCGATGTTCTTCGAGCACAACGCCGCCGTCGGTCGTCTCTTCCGTCGCCAAACGGAGCTTGTGAACACCCTGGTGGCCGAAGCGGAGCGCGCGCTCGAGCGCGGCGACACGCAGGAAGCGGCGCTGAAACTTTACAAGGCGCATCTGGGCCATCCGAAGAACAAGCGTCTGCTGAAGGTCTTACAGGAGCAGGGCAACAAGCAGCTCGTGCAGAAGATGGAGCTCGAGCACATCGCCGACCGGAAGCTGCCGGCGGCGAAGCAGCAGTTCCGCGATTCGGAGAACGACCTGCTCTTCGTGCTCGACGAGCGCGGTCACTCGGTGCATCTCACGGACGTCGGCGTGGACTACATGTCGCCGAACGACCGCGACTCATTCGTGCTGCCCGACATCTCGATCGAGACGCATCGCGTGGAGCACGATCCGTCGCTTTCGCCCGAGGAGAAGCTCGCGGCCAAGCGCGAGCTCGAGATCGCGTACGCGACCAAGTCCGAGAAGCTGCACATCGTCCATCAGCTGTTGCGGGCGCACGCGCTGTACGAGCGCGACGTCAACTACGTGGTGCAGCCTGGAGAGCAGGGGCCGGAAGTTCTGATCGTCGACGAGTTCACCGGCCGCACGATGATCGGACGCCGCTGGTCGGAGGGGCTCCACCAGGCAGTCGAAGCGAAAGAGGGCGTGAAGGTCAAAGGCGAGACGCAAACGCTCGCGACGATCACGATTCAGAACTACTTCCGCATGTACGACAAACTCGCGGGCATGACCGGCACTGCCGAGACGGAAGAGTCCGAGTTCCATCAGATCTACAAGCTCGACGTCGCCGTCGTTCCGACGAATCAGCCGATGATTCGCGAGGACCGCCAGGATCTCGTGTACAAGACGCGGCGCGAGAAGTACAACGCGATCGTCGAGGAAACCAAGCGGTTGCACGAGCTCGGGTATCCCGTCCTCGTCGGCACCGCGAGCGTGGACGCGTCGGAAACGCTCTCGAAGATGTTTCAGCGCGCGGGACTGAAGCACAGCGTGCTGAACGCCAAGTATCACGAGCGCGAAGCCGAAATCGTCGCCGGCGCCGGCCAGGGCGGCGGCATCACGATCGCGACGAACATGGCCGGCCGTGGCACCGACATCAAACTTGGCGAGGGTGTGAAGGAGCCGAAGCCGTCGGTCATCAAGGACATGGATGGCAACCCGGTCGACGTGATCGAGTGCGGCGGGCTCCACATCGTCGGCTCGGAGCGGCACGAAGCACGACGCATCGACCGTCAGCTGCGTGGGCGGGCGGGGCGCCAGGGCGATCCCGGCGCGTCGCAGTTCTTCCTGTCGCTCGAAGACGACCTCATGCGGCTCTTCGGGTCCGACCGCATCGCGAAGCTCATGGATCGGCTGGGCGCGAAGGAAGGCGAGGTGCTCACGCATCCACTCATCACGCGGTCCATCGAGCAGGCCCAGAAACGCGTCGAGCTCCAGAACTTCCAGGCCCGGAAACGACTCCTCGAGTACGACGACGTGATGAACCAGCAGCGCGAGGTGATCTATTCACTGCGGTTGTTCGCGCTGGAAGGAGGCGAGGAGCTCAAGGGCGAAGCGATCCGGATGATCGAGAAGGCCGTCTCGGTGCGCGTCGAGACCTTTCTCGCCGAGTACGAGTCGGAGCTGGATTGGGACATCGATCTGCTGCGACAGGACCTGCTGATGCACTATCTGTTGCAGATTCCCGAGCTCGAGACACCGGATCTCCGCCCAACATCGGTCGCGGGCGTCCAGGCGGCCACCGTGGAGGCCGCACGGACAGCGTTCGCCAAGAAGCTGGAAAGCCTCGACGCCATTCGAGACGAGCTCGGAATCGGCTATGGCGATCGGCTGCTTGCGCTCGTCATGCTCAACGTGCTGGACGAGAAGTGGAAGGATCACCTCTACGATCTCGACCAGCTGCGCAACGCGATTCACTACCGGTCCTGGGGACAGAAGGACCCGCTCGTGGAGTACAAGCAGGAGGCGTACACGATGTTCGTGGATCTGATGAACGACATCTACAACACGTTCGCGGATCGCTTCCTGAAGGTGCAACTGCAATTCGGGCCGCCCCCCGGCAGCGCGGACGCGGGACGCGACGGTGACGGCGATGGCGATGGACCACGCGGCGGGCGTCGGCGCGGCACGCGTCCCCCGATGCGTCCACCGGCCAAGCGCTACAACGCGCTCGGCATTCTTGAGGACTCGGACACCGCGCCCGAACCGCAAGGTGAGGACGCGACCCTCGACATCGCCCCCGACGAGCCGCCGAAGCCGAGCGTGCTCGCAAAAAAGGACCCGGTGGTTATCGGCGCGGGTCGGGCCCGCTCGCTCAACTCGCAACCTTTGGGCGACGTGGATTGGTCGAGCGTGGGTCGCAACGACCCGTGTCCGTGCGGGTCGGGCAAGAAGTTCAAAAAGTGCCATGGCGCGACGCTCTGAACCGACGCGCAATGATATCGTGATCCTGAGCGCGACATTGATGTCATCCTGAGCGAAACGAAGGACCTGCCGTTATTCGAACTACAGGTTCCTTGCTCTGCCCGGGGATGACATAATGAGCTCGCAAGCGCTTACAATTCGAGAGCTGCCGCGATCTGATCGACCCCGGGAGCGGTTGGTGGACCTGGGTGCGCATGCACTATCGACTGCGGAGCTCCTCGCAATCGTGCTTGGCACGGGAGGACGCGGCCGGTCGGTGCTTCGTGTCGGTCAAGAGATACTCGGATCCGCGCACGGGTCACTCCGGCGTGTCGCGGCGAGTCCGGTGGCCGTGCTGACGACACACGTCGGGGTGGGTCGTGCACGGGCGGTGATGATCCATGCGGCGCTCGAGTTGGGGAGACGCATGGCGGCTGAGAGTCGGGATGAGGCAACACCGATCCGTTCGCCGCGGGATGTCGTGGCGGTTTTCGCGCCCCGACTCGAAGATTTGCCGGTAGAGGAGTTCCACGTGGCGGTTCTCGACGCGCAGCATCGCTTGGAGCGCGACATCACCGTCACGCGAGGTATTCTTAATTCGTCTCTCGTCCATCCGCGCGAGGTGTTCCGAGAGGCTATTGCGGAACGGGCGGCGGCGATCATCCTGGTGCACAACCATCCGAGTGGCGACCCGTCACCGTCGGCGGACGACCGCAATGTCACGGATCAACTGGTCGCGGCCGGGCGACTGCTGGACATTCCGGTGCACGATCATGTAATCATCGGAAGAGGGCGATACACAAGTTTCGCGGAGGCAGGGCTGTTGTGACGGCTACGGCGCTCAATGAGCTGATCCCGGGGTGGGCGGACGCGTTCGAGACGGAACGACTCGACCGCGAGCTGCTCGCGCACGCCTATCGCTTCAGCGCCGAGGCGCACAAGGGTCAGACGCGACTGTCGGGCGATCCGTTCGTAACGCACTGCGTCGAAGTAGCCAAGATCCTCGCGGAGCTCCAGCTGGATTCCGTCACCGTCGCGTGCGGGCTGATCCACGACGTGGTCGAGGACACGCGCGTGACGGTCGCGGACGTGGAGCGCGAGTTCGGCAAGGAGATCGCCGGCATTGTCGACGGCCTCACCAAGATCGCGAAGCTCCCCTCCGGTGGAACGAAAGAAGAGCGCCAGGTCGAGAGCTATCGCAAGCTGCTGCTCTCCATCGCCAAGGACGCGCGCGTCATCATCGTGAAGTTGGCGGATCGGCTCCACAACATGCGTACGCTGGATGCACTTCCGGACGAAAAGCGGAAGCGCATCGCCGCCGAGACGCGCGACCTCTACGCTCCTCTGGCGCACCGCTTCGGAATGGCGAAGATGCGGTGGGAGCTCGAGGACCTGTCGTTCAAGCACATCGAGACCGCCGAGTACAAATCGCTCGCCAAGAAGGTCGCGCAGAAGCGCACCGAGCGCGAAAAGCTGATCGCCGCGTTCCGCGATCCGCTCGACAAGTCGCTGCGGGAGGCCGGCATCAAGGAATACGAGGTCACGGGCCGTCCGAAGCATCTCTGGTCGATTTACAAGAAGATGCTCCAGCGCCAGAAGCCGTACGAGGAGATCTACGACCTGCTCGCGATCCGCGTGCTCGTGAACACAGTGCCGGACTGCTATCACGCGCTCGGTATCGTGCACGACCGGTGGACGCCCGTACAGGAACGCATCAAGGACTACATCGCCCAGCCCAAGTCGAACGGCTACCAGTCGCTGCACACCACCGTGTTCGGGCCGGGTGGGCAGCTCTACGAAGTCCAGATTCGCACGCGCGAGATGCACCGCACGGCGGACTTCGGAATCGCGGCCCACTGGCTCTACAAGGAGGACGCGAAAAGCGCGGACGAGCTCGACCGGCATCTCACCTGGTTCAGGCAGGTGTTGGAGCTGCAGCTCGATGCCAAGACGCCGGACGAGTTCCTCGAGTTCCTGAAGCTCGATCTGTATCAGGACGAGATCTTCGTCTTCACGCCCACCGGCGACGTGATCCAGCTCCCCAAAGGCGCGACGCCGATCGATTTTGCGTTCGCGGTGCACACCGAGATCGGCTTGCATTGTGCGGGCGCGAAGATCAACGGGCGCATCGCGCCGCTGTCGCGCCCCCTCCGGAACTCGGAGACGGTGGAGATCATCCGGTCAGCGACGGCGAAGCCGACGCGGGATTGGCTCGCGCACGTGCGGACGGGTCGCGCGCGCCACAAGATCCGGCAAGTCCTCAAGCGCGAAGAGCATCAGTCCGCGCAGCGCATCGGGCAGGAGATCTTCGAGCGCGAGTTGCGGCGCCGCCGCATTCCCAAGGCGAGTGAAGAGGATCTCAAAAAGGTCGCGAAGGCGTTGAACCTCAACGACTCGACGCACTTGCTGGCGTCTATCGGGCAGGGCGACGTACAGATCGCCGCAGTGATCCGGCAGTTGCATCCCGAGCTCGAGACGCCGGAGCCGCCGAAACCACCGACAATCGTCGAGCGGCTCGTCGATCGCGTGCGCGGCAGCAAGGGCGTTCGGATCCAGGGCGTAGACGGTGTGATGGTGCGGTACGCGCAATGTTGTCAGCCGGTGCCGGGTGACCCGGTGGTCGGCTACGTCACGCGTGGCCGAGGCGTGAGCATCCACCGGGCGGACTGTCCGAACCTGTTGCTGCTTGCGCATGAGCCGGAGCGTCGCCTCGAGATCGACTGGCAGGAAGCGGAAGGCGAGCGCTTCACCGTTCGGCTCGCGCTGGAAGCGTCGGATCGTCGCGGCCTCTACGCCGACCTTGCCGCAGCGGTGACTGGAACGGGGACCGACATTCGCAGTCTCGACCTGCACACGATGGACGGGAAGGTGAACGGCGCGGTCGTCGTCGAGGTCGAGAACCTTGCACACCTCGAGAAGATC
>DATBRO010000146.1:0-3550 GCA_036560265.1 Gemmatimonadaceae bacterium
GTCCACTCATGAGCGGAATCCTGGCGGCCGCCCCCTCGAGCCACAGCCCCACCAGGAATCCAGCCAGGAAGATCGCGGGCGGAACCCGAATGTTGGGTCCTCGCACTTTCAGCATGAGCGTGAAGATCTGACGCGGAGCCCCGCGTATCGCAAGCGGGCATCGTGATGAACACGTTCGCTTCGGTCAGTGCCGGCTCCGCGAGCGCTCTAGCCGGCGACCACCCGCCACGACAGACTCTACGCTCCCTTCACTTCTACCTCGACGCCTCATGCGCACGCCTCGCATTGCCATTGCTCTCATCGTCTCGTTCCTCTGTAATCCTTCCTCCCTACTCGCGCAAGCGGCTCCGCCGACTCCGCGTCAGGATCTTCCGCTCCAGTCAGGACGCACGATCAATCTCGACGTCGACGAAGGAACGTGGATCTCGCTCGACGTGAGTCCCGACGGGCAGACGATCGTGTTCGATCTCCTCGGCGATCTGTACACGCTCCCGATCGCCGGCGGCACCGCGACGCAGCTCACGCGCGGCATGGCGTACGACGCGCAGCCGCGCTTCTCGCCGGACGGGCGCTCCGTCGTGTTCACGTCGGATCGCGACGGCGCCGACAACGTCTGGACCATCGACGTTCAGAGCAAGCAGACGAAGCAGGTCACGAAGGGTAGGACGAACCGGTATCGCTCGCCGGAGTGGACCCCCGACGGCAAATACATCGTTGTCTCGCGATCGCCCACCGCGATCGGCCCGTCGAAGCCATGGATGTTTCATCGCGACGGCGGTGCCGGCGTGCAGCTCGTGCGCGATCCGCAGCCGCTCCCGGCGGGATCGTTCCCGCTCAATCTCATGGGCGCCGCGTTCGGCAAGGATGATCGCTACATCTGGTTCGGCCAGCGCTTCGGCGCGTGGGAGTACAATGCGGGTCTGCCGCAGTTCACGCTCGTGACTTTCGACCGGCAGACGGGACGTCGCGAACCGCGGGCGAATCTGTTGGGTGGAGCGTTCCGTCCCGCGCTGTCGCCGGACGGGAAGTACCTCGTCTACGGGTCGCGCTATGAGGCGCAGACAGGCTTGCGCATCCGCGAATTGGAATCGAGTCAGGAGCGCTGGCTCGCGTATCCCGTGCAGCGCGACGAGCAGGAATCTGTCGCGTCGCTCGATGCGCTGCCGGGCTACTCCTTCACGCCCGACTCGCGCGCGGTCATCGTCTCGTACGGCGGAAAGATCTGGCGCGTGCCCGTGGACGGCAGCGAGGCGTCGCCGATTCCCTTCCGCGTCCAGACGCAACTCGAGATCGGGCCCAAGCTCGCGTTCAACTACCGCGTCACCGATTCCGCCGAGTTCATCGTGCGGCAGATCCGGGACGCGGTGCCATCACCCGACGGGCGTCAGCTCGCGTTCGTCGCGATGGACAAGCTTTACGTCATGGACTATCCGGCCGGCACGCCACGTCGCATCAGCTCTCTCGAGGGGACCGAGGCCGAACCGGCGTGGTCGCCCGACGGTCAGTGGCTCGCCTACGTCACGTGGACGCGCGACGGCGGCCAGCTCTACAAAGTCCGCTCGACAGGGGGACGCCCGGTCCAGCTGACGCAGGCGAACGCGTACTACACCGAGCCCGCCTTTTCGCCCGACGGTAGTCGCATCGTGCTGTTGCGCAGCCCGGCGCAGACGGTGCGCGAGTCCGGCGGCTTCGAGGGCCCCACGGAGCTCGTGTGGGTATCGAGCAACGGAGGGCGCGCGAACTACATCGCGTCCGCGTTCGGGCGCGGCAATCCCCACTTCACCAGTGACTCCACGCGCATCTATCTGTACAGCTCCGGTGACGGGCTCGTCTCGATTCGGTGGGACGGGACCGACCAGCGCACGCATCTGCGCATCACCGGCGCGCGCTTGCCCGAGGCGCCGCAGCCCACGGCGGCATTGTCGGCGCAGATCTCGCCGACGGGCGATCAGGTCCTCGTGCAGATCGCGGCCGATCTCTATGTCGTGCCGCTCATCGTCACCGGCGAACCGGCGACGATCAATCTCGCCAATCCCGAGAATGCGGAAGTTCCCGTGCGCCGTATCACCGACGTCGGCGGCCAATTTCCCTCCTGGAGCGGCGACGGGAAGCTGGTGCACTGGTCGATCGGCCACTCGCATTTCGTGTACGACCTCGATCGCGCGCGTCAGGTGGATGACTCCATCGAGCAGGCAGCTCGCGCGCGCGGCGACACCGCACGCCCCCCCGCCGATACTACAGCACGTCGCGCCGGCCCCGCGGCGCAGGCAGGGCGCTATCAACCAGTCGAGACGCGGATCACGCTCCGGGCGCAGCGCGACATCCCGCAGGGCACCGCGGTCTTCAGGGGCGCGCGCATCGTCACCATGAAGGGTGACGAAGTCATCGAGAACGGCGATGTCCTCGTGCGCAACAACCGCATCGTGGCGGCCGGGCCGAGCGGCCAGGTGCAGGTGCCGGCGGGCGCTCAAGTCATCAACGTCCGCGGCAAGACGATCATACCCGGATTCGTCGACACCCACGCGCACGTCGCGTTCAGCACGATCTTCGGCGTGCATCAGGCGCAACCCTGGTCGTATCTCGCGAATCTCGCGTACGGCGTCACGACGACGCGCGATCCGCAGACCGGAACGACCGATGTGTTGTCGTACGAAGATGCGGTGACGGCCGGAACCGCGATCGGGCCGCGGATTTATTCGACGGGTCCCGGCGTCTTCAACCCGTCGTATGCTCCACTCCTGGCCGACGACATCCGTGACCTCGATCATGCGCGTCGCGTGTTACGGCGCTACAGCCAGTACTACGACACGCACACGCTCAAGATGTACATCGCCGGCAACCGCCAGCAGCGACAGTGGATTCTCATGGCGGCGCGCGAGCAGAACATCATGCCGACCACCGAGGGCGCGCTGGACACGCGCTACGACTTCACGATGGCGATCGACGGCTATCCCGGGCAGGAGCACGCGATCCCCGCCTTTCCGTATTACAAGGACGTTGTTTCGCTATATGCGCAAAGCGGAATCACGTACACGCCGACGCTGCTCGTCTCGTACAACGGTCCGTTCGGCGAGAACTTCTGGTACGCGAGCGAGATTGTGTACGACGATCCCAAGCTGCGCCGCTTCACGCCGTACGAGGAGCTTGCCGCGAAATCGCGCCGACGCGTGCGCGGCCAGTTCGGCGGTGGGAATGGCGGCGGATGGTACATGCGCGAGGAGCATGTCTTCGACAAACACGCGAAGGGCGCCGCCGCGATCGTAAAAGCCGGCGGCAAGATCGGCGTCGGCAGCCACGGCCAGCTGCAAGGGCTTGGTTACCACTGGGAGATGTGGTCGCTCGCGGCCGGCGGCATGTCGAACATGGACGTGCTGCGCTGCGCCACGATTCTGGGCGCCGAGGGCATCGGCCTCGGCCTCGACCTCGGCTCGATCGAAGCGGGCAAGCTCGCGGATTTCCTGGTACTCGATCTCAATCCGCTCGAGAACATTCGCAACACGAACTCCGTGCGGATGGTCATGAAGAACGGGCGGCTGTACGACGGCAACAC
>DATBRO010000147.1:0-6169 GCA_036560265.1 Gemmatimonadaceae bacterium
CGTCGTCGTCCTCGGGGCGAGCTTCATCGGACTCGAAGTCGCCGCGTCGCTGCGGACGCGAGGACTCGAAGTGCACGTGGCGGCGCCCGACGCGCGTCCCCTCGAGCGCGTCCTGGGTGCCGAGCTGGGCGACCTCATCCGATCGCTGCACGAAGAGAAGGGCGTCGTCTTCCACCTTGGCCGCATGGCGAAATCGCTCGAGCGCGGGTACCTCGTGCTGGACGACGGATCGAAGCTCGCCGCCGATGTCATCGTGGCCGGCGTCGGTGTCCGGCCGCGAACCCAATTGGCCGAGGCCGCGGGTCTCCGCCAAGAGAAAGGCGTGATCGTCAACGAGCGTCTCGAGACGAGCGCACCGAACATCTATGCAGCCGGCGACATTGCACGCTGGCCCGACCCGCACAGTGGGGCCGCGATTCGCGTCGAGCACTGGGTAGTCGCGCAGCGGCAGGGGCAGGCTGCGGCGCGCAATGTCCTCGGCGCAAACGAGCGCTTCGACGCCGTGCCGTTCTTCTGGAGCATGCACTACGACGTAGCGATCAGGTATGTCGGTCACGCCGAGCGCTGGGATAGAACGACGATCGACGGCGATCCGGCAAAGCAGGATTGCGCCGTGAAATACCTGGCTGGCGGCAAGGAGCTCGCCGTCGCGACGATCCATCGCAATCGCGAGAGCCTGGAGGCGGAGCTGCGGATGGAGCGGAGCGCGTGAGCTGGCTCGCGACGCACTGGCTCGTGGTCCTCGAGTGGACGGCCGCCGTCATTACTGCTGTGAGCGTGTATCTCGCGGCGCGCGAGAACATCTGGAACTGGCCGACGGCCATCGTGAGCGTCGCGATGTACATCGTCGTGTATCTGCGCGCCGGCCTGTATTCGGATGCGGGTCTACAGGTCTTCTTTCTCGTGATGTCCGTGTATGGATGGTACCAGTGGCTGTATGGCGGCGAGGCGCATTCCGAGTTGGCGGTCAGTCGGGCGAGTCGCCGCGTGTGGTTTTGGTGCGCCATCATCGGCGTGGCCTTCTGGTGTCTCGACGGAATCGTGATGTCGCGGCTCAAGGGCGTCGCGTTTCCCTACATCGATGCGGCGACGACGACCGTGAGTCTGATCGCCCAGTGGATGATGACGCGAAAGCTGCTGGAGAACTGGATTCTGTGGATTGTCGTGAACATGGTCTACGTGCCCGTGTTGTTGATCAAGGGCCTGTATCCCACCGCCGCGCTCTACAGCGTTCTCCTTCTCCTCGCGATCAAAGGGCTCGTCGAGTGGCGCGCCACCTACATGCGGGGCCACGCGATTGCGCCCCACCCCGCGCCCACGCCGGCGTGATCAAGGTCGTTCTCACCGGCTCGGAGTCCACGGGAAAGACGGAGCTCGCGCACCGGCTCGGCCAACATTTCGGCGCACCAGTCGCCGAAGAATTCGTGCGCGACTACTCGGCCGAACGGGGAGGGAAGCTCGGATTTGCCGATCACGGCGCGATCGCTCGCGGACAGATCGCGTCCGAGGACGCGGCCATCGCGCTCGCCAAGGACCTCGTGATCCTGGATACCGATCTCGTGAGCACCGTGGTGTACTGCGAGCATTACTTCGGTCGCAGCCCGGCGTGGATCGAGAATGAGGCGCGAGCTCGCGCAGCCCAGCTGTACTTGCTGCTGAAGCCCGACATTCCGTGGATCGCCGATGGCGTCCGCGATCGTGGCGAACGCCGCGACGAGATGCACGACCTCTTCAAGCAGAAGCTCGACGACGTGGGCCTGCGCTACGTCGACATCGGCGGCGACCGCGAGGCACGGTTTCGTTCTGCCGTTGACGCGATCACGTTTCTCGTGCGGCCTCGAGCTCCCTAGGAGGAAGAACTGCGTGAAGCAGTTCTTCCACCGTGGCGCCTACCTCGGCGCATCCACGAGGACGCGCGAGACTCCACGCCGAAAAAGGACGCGAACTCGTAACAGAAGAAAGACCGCGACGGTCGCCAGTCCCGCGACGAACCCCCACCAAAGTCCCTCCGACCCCATCCCACTGTAGAATCCCAGCCCGACGCTGACAGGCACGCCAATCAGCCAATAGCCCGACAACATCGCGATCAGAGGCACACGGGTGTCGCCGAGTCCCCGGAGCACGCCCGCGCCCACCGACTGCGTGCCGTCGAAGATCTGAAACACGCCAGCAATCGGAATTAGCGCCGCCGCTGACGCGATGAGCGCGGCATCCCGCGAATACAGCGTGGCGAAGAAACGCGGTGCCAGGAGAAAGAGCACGGCGGTCAGCGACATGAAGCCACCACCCAGCAGGTACGCGATGCGTGCGGCCAGCCTGGCGCGCGGCATGTCACCCGCGCCAACGGCGTGGCCGACGCGGACAGCCGCCGCGGACGCGACGCCAAGCGGAACCATGAAGGTGAGCGCGGCGAGGTTCAGCGCGACCTGATATGCCGCAACCTGGATGGCGCCGAGCGTGCCGGTGAGAAGCCCGATCGCGCCGAACGCGCTGACCTCGAGGAATTGCTGCAAGCCGATGGGAAGTCCGAGCATCAGCATACGCCAGACCGGCCCAAAGGCGAGACTCGCGGGATCCAGTTTGATCAGGTGCGGACGTAGCTCGCGCCACGCGAGTGCGAGCAGCACTAGGCACATCGCCCACCGACTGATCAGCGTCGCCACCGCGCTGCCGGCGACTCCGAGGGGCGGAGCGCCAAGATGACCGAAGATCAACACCCAGTTCAGAACCGCATTGAGAACGTTGGCCGCGATGATCGTCACCACGATCGGCGCCAGTCGTGCGATGGCTTGCAGGGTTTGCCGCAAGACCACGAACACCAGGAAGGGGACAAGACCCGCCGCGCTTATGTGGACGTATGTCGCGACGGACGGGATGACCTCGGGGGGCTGCCGAAAGAGCCGCAACAGTGAAGCGGCTGGCAGCATGGGAACCACGGACAGGACGCCCAGCCCCAACGCGAGAAGCAATCCTCGCTGGATGGCACGCGTGATCGCGACGCGATCGTTCGCGCCCACCGCCTGCGCGACCAACGGATCGAGCGTCATGACCGTGCCGATCGCGATCACGATCACGTTGTAGAAGTACAGATTCCCGAGAGCAACGGCTGCCAGCGCCTGGGCCGAGAAACGCCCGATAATGAGCGTATCCACCACGCCCATGAGCATCATCCCCACCTGCACCACGACGACCGGTACCGCGATCGCGAGCATCGCCCGCCATTCCGAGGCGGACGCCGATCGCTTTTCAGCTTCTGTGATCGTGAGCTCAGACGTCACTGACATGGGCGAAATCTGGCTGGTGGCCCGCCGGAAACCCAAAAGGCGCTGACGCGTAAGGCGGACATGGGAGACTTGTCATCCTGAGCGAAGCGAAGGATGCACTCTACTTGGCTGGATCCTTCGTCGCTGCGCTCCTCAGGATGACAAACGTCACCTATCCGCCGTTGACTTAAAGCGTACGTCCCCGCTTCTTGAGAGACCTTCCCGCCCTCAATGTCCCGCCACCGTACAACGCTCGTCGCCGCGCTCCTCCTTGTCCCGATTGTCGCGGGCGGCTTCCTGCTTCAGGAGCCCCCGCTTCGTGCGAACGCGAAGCTGTTCGAGCAGGTGCTTGCTCTCGTGTCGCGGCAGTACGTCGACACGCTGAACAACAACGAGCTGCTGGCGCGCGCGGCGCGCGGACTCGTGAAAGAGCTTCACGATCCTTACACCGAGCTGTTCACGCCCAAAGAGAGCGACGAGTTCTCGCGCGGCACGAATGGACGGTACGGCGGCACCGGCATGCTGCTCCTCGAGGACGACCAGCACGCGATCACGGTGCAGCGCGTGTTTCCGAACACGCCCGCGGACGAAGCGGGTGTGCGCGAAGGCGATCGCATCACCGCGATCGCGGACAGCGCGACCGCTCGCTGGGGTATCACGAAGGTCTCGGATCGGCTGCGCGGATCACCGGGATCGCGTGTGACGGTGACCTTCGCTCGTCCAAGCGTCCCGACGCCGATTCGGCTCACCTTCACGCGCCGCGAAGTGCATGTGCCCGCGGTGCCGTATACGACGGTCGTGAACGGCGTGGGCTACATCCCGCTCCAGACGTTCAACGAAAACGCGACGGAGGAAGTCGAAGCCGCGGTGAACAAGGTCCTTGCTCAAGGCGCGAAAGGCCTGGTCCTCGACCTCCGTGACAACGGCGGCGGAATCGTCGAGCAGGCGCTGCATGTCAGCAGCCTGTTTCTCAAGGACAGCCAGGACATCGTCACCGTTCGAGCGCGTGGAGCCGCGGACGAGGTCTCGAAGACAAGCGGGGATCACGCCGCCCAAGGCATTCCGCTCGTCGTGCTCACCGACGGCGGCACGGCGTCGGCGTCCGAAATCGTCGCCGGCGCGCTCCAGGACCACGATCGTGCGCTGGTGCTCGGCGCGACCACGTACGGCAAGGGACTCGTGCAGTCCCTGTACGGTCTGGACGGCGGCTATTCGCTCAAGCTGACCACGGGGAAGTGGTATACGCCGAGCGGACGCTCGATTCATCGCGAGCGCCGGATCACGGAAGACGGCCGCGTGCTGGAGGGCCGGCTCGAGGACGGGCGCATCGTCGAAGGCGCGCCCGATTCCGCGGAGACGGAGCAGTCGCGCGCGAAGCGCCCGAAATTCCGCAGCGACGCGGGCCGCGTGGTATACGGCGGCGGCGGCATCGTCCCCGACTTCTTCATACGCGAGGACACGACGTCCACCCTGCGGCAGGAATTCCTCCGCTCTGTCGCCGCGAAGGGACCACAAATTCAGACCGTGCTCCAGCAGTACTCCGGCGAGCTGCGAGAGAAAGTGGCCCGCGACTTCGCGGTCACGCCCGTGTGGAGCGCGGAGTTGCGTCGCCGGCTCAAGACGTCGGGCGTGAACATCGACGCACGTTACGATAGCGTCGCGACCGCGCTGTTGAGCGAATGGCTCGCGCACCGGATCGCGCGTCGCGCGTTTGGCGACGCCGAGGCCAAGAGGCGCACGCTCGGGGAAGACCGCGCCCTCACTCGCGCGATCGAGCTGTTGCAACAGAGTCGCTCGCAGCAGGACCTCCTTCGCATCGCGTCCGCCGCGGCAGCCGCCAAGGCTGCCGACTGACCGTGGGCACCGAGGCCAACTGCGTTCTGCGTGAGAACGGCGCGCGCCACGCGGGACGCGCGCTCCTCGAGACGGATGAACTGATCTTCCGCGGCGCCGACGGCTATCGCGTCAAGCTGCCACTGCGATCGCTCCGAAATCCCCGTGCCGCCGGCGGCGACCTCCTGATCGACGCGCCGTCGGGCGCGCTCGCCATCGAGCTCGGGGAAAAAGCCGAGCTCTGGGCTCAACGCATCCGTTCGCCCAAGGGGCTGCTCGACAAGCTGGATCTCAAGCCGACGCACACCGTGGCGATCATCGGCGAATCGGACACCGCGTTCGTGAAGCGGCTCGAGGGGCGCGTCCAGTCGGTGACGCCCGGCAAGACGGCGAAAGGCACGAATGTCGTGTTCCTGTGGGCGGACGCACCCGCCGCGTTGAAAAAGCTCGTCTCGGTCGCGAAGAGCATCGCGCGCGATGGCGCCGTCTGGGTCATTCACCCCAAAGGCGCCGCCTCGAAGGTGAAGGACACCGAGATCTTCGCGGCCGGCAAGAAAGCAGGTCTCACCGCTACGAAAGTCGTGCGCTTCTCCGAAACTCACACCGCCGAGAAGCTCGTCATCCCGGTCGCGAAGCGCTAATAGCGGCGCTTGACCTTCGACATGTCGCGCCGGTCGCGCTTCGAGGGTCGCCCGCCTTCCTCGTACGCCGGCGTGGGCGCCAGCCGGCGTTGCTCGGCGAGTCGCTCGCGCTCCTCCTTGCTGGCGGGCGTCTCCTCGTAGAGAAGTTGCGCTTCCTTTGCGGGGCCGCGCCGCTCGGACAATCCGCGAACGTGCACGACGTGCGTCGACTGCCTGATCCGGATGCGTAGCTCGTCTCCCAGCTTGATCTGTTTTGCCGGCTTGGCTCGCTCGCCATTCAGCTCGACATGACCGCCGTCCACTTCGGACGCGGCCAGCGACCGAGTCTTGAAGAACCGCGCGGCCCAGAGCCATTTGTCCAATCGCATGACTAGTAGATTCGCTGAATGGCCGCGGTAAGCCAACTCGTCGTCGTTGCCGGGCTCCTTGTGA
>DATBRO010000148.1:0-11527 GCA_036560265.1 Gemmatimonadaceae bacterium
CATCGCGGTCTTGAGATCGTATTCGACGCGAATGAAGTCCACGTGGACGTTCGACGCGTCGACGTCGAGCACCGCATAGCCCGCGCGCCAATCGCCGTCCTTGGGTCGTCCGACGCTCCCGGTATTGATGAAGTGGACTCCCTCGACGACGCGTTGATACGGCAGGTGCGTGTGACCAAAGACCACGACGTCGCCCGCTTTCGCCCCCGCGACGTCCGCCATCTTGGTACAGAACGACGCGGGACGGTCTTGGGTCCAGTACACGGTGTTCAGCGTGGGCGTACCGTGCACGAGGATTACGGTCGGTCCGGTGAGATGTCCGCCCAGCGGACGCAGGTCGATGCGAAAGGGAAGGGAGCCGAGATACCGCTTGGTCGACGCATCGGTGTGTCGTCGCGTCCACTCGTAGCTGACGTGCGACAGCTCTTCCTGCCGAGGATCCTCGTAGCGACAACCGCAATGCTTGTAGTCGGTCGCGACGGTGGAATCGTAATTCCCCGCGATCCCGGGGATCTCCGCATCCCGCAGCATTTCCACCGTCTCATCCGGCCACGGCGCGTAGCCAACGAGATCGCCAAGATGATACGTCGCGCCGATGTCCTGCTTGCCGGCGATGTCGCCCAAGACGGCGGTGAGCGCCGGCAGGTTCGCGTGAATGTCGGAGATCAGCGCGTAGCGCACGACGGGCTAGTTCGCGTGCAGCTGGCGGCTCATGACCGCGGCAGACGCGGGACACGCTTTCGTGAACTCGTCCGTCTCGCGCACCGCCTGCGGAACTTCTTCGCGCGTAATCTTCTGAAAGCCGAAGCTCGGGAAGTATCGCTCGGCCGTCGTCGTCAGCAGGTACAGCGCCTGAATGCCGCGCGCCTCGGCGTCGGAGATCGCGCGCGTGACGAGCGCGCGTCCCACGCCCTTGCTGCGCCAATCCGGGTGTACCGCGACCGAACGCAGGAGCGCGTCGTCGCAGCAGATCTCGAGACCCGCGACGCCCACGAGCTCACCGTCCGCTTCGGCGACGACGAAGTCGCCTAGCGCATCGCGCACGCCGGCCAGCGGGAGGTCGCTCGCTTCCAGTAACCGTTCGACGCGCGGCAGATCGGCCGGCGTCGCCGCCCGAATCGTCGCGGCGCGTGAGTTTGCAGTCGAAGCAATCATCGTTGTCGTCCTCTTATGCGCAGCAGTCGACGGCGCAGCCGCAGCTGCGCGTCGAGGCTTCGGCGGTCGCGAGCGTACGCGTTGCAACGGCATGCGTCGATCCCGGCTTGGTCGCCCGGACGAAACCGCTCATGAATTTGCCTTCCAGTTGCTTCCCGATTTCCGGATCGAGACCGGTGCCGTCCAGCAGCGCGGCACCATCCTCGGCAGTATATACGCGCGTAGGCTCGATGCTCGCGTTCTCGAAGCCGACGTCGCCCAGCAGATTCAAGAACTCCTGCTCGTCGAGCGCACCCGCGACGCAGCCACTCCACAGCTCCATGCTGCGTCGGACTTCGTCGGGCATCTCACCGCGCGTGACAATGTCGCTCACGGCGAATCTGCCACCGGGCTTGAGGACGCGGAACGCCTCGGACAAAACCCTGCGTTTGTCGCCCGACAGATTGATGACGCAGTTCGAGATGATGACGTCGACCGTATTCGACGGGAGCGGAATCGACTCGATGTGTCCCTTGAGAAACTCGACGTTCGTCGCGCCGGCCTTCACCTTGTTCTCGAGCGCCAGCGCGAGCATCTCGTCGGTCATGTCGAGTCCGTACGCCTTGCCCGTGGGCCCGACACGCTTCGCGGAGAGCAGAACGTCGATGCCGCCGCCGGAGCCGAGATCGAGCACCGTCTCGCCTTGGTGCAAGTCCGCGAGCGCCGTTGGATTGCCGCAGCCAAGCGACGCGAGCAGCGCCTCGGCGGGAATGCCGGCCGTCTGTCCGGCGTCGTAGAGATCGGACGTGATCGGATCCCACGCTTCGCCGGTCGCGCCGCAACAGCCGCTCGAGCCAGATGGCCCCCCGCAACACGACGCGGCAGGTGCGCCTTCCGCGACGCGTTCGGCGATGGCGGCGTACCGCGCTTGAACGGTTTCGCGGATTCCCTCGATGTCGTTTGGCACAGGGTTCGGCGGCGTCATTGGATTCCTCGTTGCCTGTCATCCCGAGGAGCGAAGCGACGAGGGATCTGCAGTCGGCTTGGTGAAACTGCAGATTCCTCGCTGCGCTCGGAATGACACAGTAATCAAAAAAAGTTGATAGATCAGAGAAAAAAAAAGAGCGGGTTCCCCCCCCCCGTCACCCCGTCAGCAACAGTCGTCGTCCTGTTTCACCGTGAGGCGGCGCGAGGACGGCTTCATGTCCCCAAGCAGCTCCTGGACTTCGCTGAACGCGTCGCGGTTGAGCGAGTAATGAATCCAGCGGCCCTCGCGCCGGTCGGAGACGAGGCCGGCGTCCTTCAACACCTTCATATGAAAGGAAAGCCGCGACTGCGACGCGTCGAGTAGATCGGTGAGGTCGCATACGCAGCGCTCGCCCCCGCGAAGCCGGCGCACGATCTCGAGCCGCGTCTCGTCGGAGAGCGCGTGGAACAGCTCGACGGCGCGGGAGAGATCGGGAGCGGTGGCGGTAGTCATGGTCGTGATAATATCAAGTTATTTTGATATGTCAACGGTCTATCGGGGCGTACCGAACACCTGGATCCAGTACGGCTCGCCCTTCGAGCTGCGCGCCATGGCCGCGCCGATTTCCTTGAGATTCGGGTCGAGGATGTTCGCTCGGTGGCCGCTCGAGTTCATCCAGGTATTCACGACGCTCTGTGCGTCGCGCTGATTCCACGCGACGTTCTCCGCCGCGTTCGAGTAGTTGTAGCCGACCGCCTGGAGCCGCGTCACCAATGTTGGGTACTGCGCCCCGGTGATCGAGTGGTCGGCCCGTTGAAACTGCGCCATCTGCTGCGCGTGAATGCGCGCGGCGTCCATCAACTTCGAGTTGGTAGCGAACGCGGGCAGCCCGTTTCGCGCGCGCGCCTGGTTCGTGTACGCGACAACGTCGGCCGCAACAGAGCCCGTGCTCGCCGTGGTGGTTCCAGGTCCCTTTCCAGCGGGAGGGGCGGGCGCGGGGATCTGCAGACTCGCGCACGCAATGAGAATCGAAGCGCACAAGCACGCGGCCGGTACGTGCGGGATTCGCATGTACCGGCCGTGTGCACAAGACATACCGAGGCAAAACGTCAGCTGCCGCCTACCGCCGCGTAGGAGCGACGTACCCGATCGAGCAGTGGCTGCAATTCGGCGTCCGCTGGCGCCCAGAGATCCAGCACTCGGCGATACCAAAGTCTTGCGCCCTCCGGGCTACCCATGGCCGCCTCGAGGTCGGCGCGGAGCAGCATGATCCGAGGAAAGAGCAGTCCAAACGGATACCCCGGTTCAACGGGAAACGTGATGGGAGCCGTGGCAAGCGCGGTGTCGAGCGCCCACACGACCACTCGCCGCGCGTTCACCGAGTCGCGTAACGCGAGGTATGCGTCGGCCGCGACTACAAAACCACAGCGATCCCCGCTCAATCCCGCAAATGTCGCGCGCGACGCGGAATCAAGCGCCCGGGCGGCACGACGAAGAGCCGATGTGTCACCGCGAGCGAGAGCGGCGGCGGGCCGGAGACAGAGATCCGCCGGAAGCGAATCCAGCCGCGGCCACAGCGCACGCGGGTGGCGCAGCGCGAACATCAGCGTCGGTTGGGCGCGCGAAGCCGCCATCTCAGGGGGCCCGGGCAATTGCATCTCCAGCAGCACCGCGCTGTCCGCCGGCAGACCGAGCACGGCCCGGACAGCGAAGTGCTGATAGCGTGACAAAACCGGGCCAAGTCGGGCACCGCTGGTGGCCGCGACCTGCGAATCGGCGACACCAAATCTCCCGCGCAGTACGGACGCGAAGGCGAGGACCTCGCGATTCGAGCTCGTTGGCGCCGACGCCGCCATTGAATCAGCCAGTCGAGCGACATCCGGCACTCGAAACAAGCGCAATGAGACGTCGAGCCAATCGAGTGGCACGGTAACGGAGTCGCTCTGTGACAAGTTGCCACGCGACTTGGCGAGGTGCTCGCGTGCTGTGGCCAGGCTTCCGAGCGCCAGCGACGTTCGGGCCATCGCTCGATGCGCGCGCGGCTCGTTTGGTGCTGCCGCAAGCCACTCGGCGGCCATGGCGTCCGCTGCTTGGAGGTTGCGACGCCTGGACCGCAGCGTGGAAAGATCGTATCGCGCACTGTCGAACTGCGGCGTTCCCGCGCGCAGTCTCGTCGGCGCTGTGACCACGGTATCCGCGTCTCGACCCACGATGGCGAGGTACGCCGTCGCAACCGCCGACGATGGGGATTCTGTGGACGGGCGTCCGAAGCGCAGTGTCGCCATGTAGGCGTCGACGAGGTGCTGATACGCCAGATGATACGTCGGGTCGAGCTGCAGAACCTTGCGAAACAGCCGCATGGATTCATGACGACTGCTGCGGAAACGGCGCGCGCTCGTGTCGCTGCCCACTTGAATGACGACGTCGTCGTGGTACATGCAATCGGCCAGGCCCGCCATCGCGTCGACATCCGATGAGTCCGCGCGTACCAGCGGAGCGAGTGCGTCGCACATCGCCCCGTACTCGCCGCGGGGAAAGAAGGCAAATGCCCTGATCAGCGTGCGCTCGCGCGCCGGCAGCTTCCCCGACAGTCGCAGCGCGGCTTCGGCGTGCTCACGGCCGCGCGGATCACGCGCGGAGCCCCACAGCAGCGATAATGCAAACTTGTAGTGCGCGAGCGCAAACGCACTATCCAACTGTAACGCCCGATCGAAGCGTCGATTGGCTTGAGGCAGATCAAACGCGTTCAGCGCCGTGACTCCTGTCAGGTACTCCTTGTAGGCGTCAACGCTGGCAGTGCCGAGCGCGCCGACATTGGCGCCTTCAGGTGGGGCAACGTCGAGCACGCCGCGCGCCAACTTGCTGAATACCGCGAACATCGAATCGGCGCTCGTGGCCTCCTCCCGAACGGAGCGCACCCGCTGTCCGTTTCGAACGTCGAAGACCTTGGCGATGACGGCGATGCGACTGCCCGCCCGTATGACATCGCCCATGATCAGCTGTCGCGCACCAGCACGGCGCGCGACGGTCAGACCGGTGCTCAACGCGAGGGGCCGCTCTCCACCGCTCCGCACTACGCGGAGCAGATCGGAAACGCGCTCGTCGTCCACCACGCGAATGTCGGTCCAGCGTGAGAGGTCCAGATACAGGAGATTCGCGCTGGCGTCGCGCAGCCATTCGAGGTCGTTGCTTCGTGCGACGTTCTCGAAGGGCAGGACGATCCACGTACGAGAATCCAGCGGGGGATCGACGCGCCGCGCGGGCGCCGTCCGGCACGGCGGTGGCGAGCCATCGGGACATTGAGCGCGGGCGGAGTTTCCCGCGACAGCGGAACCGGCCAGCAGAGGCCAGGCGCGCCGCGCCACCCGCGCGAGGCGCGTCATCCACGCGATCCGACGGCGTCTCATGGACCCAAAGTATTTGAAGGGAAGACCTCGGCAAGATAGCTCGGTTCCGACTACGTTTCCGCCATGGACGAAGGGGTCGCGAACCCGGTGACGGTAGAGGCGAAGGAGCAAGCGCTGGTCGCATGGCTCCTCGGTCAGCGACGAGTCGCTATCGGATTCAGCGGTGGAGTCGACTCGGCGTACCTCGCGGCGGTCACGCTCGAGACGCTCGGCGAGACACATAGCCTCGCGCTCATCGGTCGCAGCGACTCGCTCGCGGGCAACGAGGAAAACCACGCGATCGTCGTTGCTCGCGCGATTGGCATCCCGATGCTCGAGGTCGAGACGGGAGAGCTGTCGGACCCGCGTTACGCGTCGAATCCCGCCAACCGCTGCTACTTCTGTAAGAGTGTCCTGTGGCTGACGCTGTACCCGATTGCGCGCGGGCGTGGATTCGAGACGCTCGTCGACGGGACAAACGCGGACGACCTGAACGACTATCGCCCGGGTAGTCGGGCGGCCGTCGAGCAAGGCGTCCGCGCCCCGTTGGCTGACGTCGGGCTCACGAAAGCCGAAATTCGCGAGCGGACCCGCGAGCGGGGCTGGCCCTGGTGGGACCGGCCGTCGTCGCCGTGTCTGGCGTCGCGACTTCCTTATGGTACGGCCGTGACCCCAGAGCGGCTCCACCAGGTGGAGCTGGCCGAGTCCGCCCTTCGCGACCTCGGCATCACCGGGAACCTGCGCGTCCGCCACTACGGCGAGCTCGCGCGCGTGGAGATCGACCGCGCGCTCCTCCAGCGCTGGCGCGCCGGCGCGGCATTTGAGTCGGTGGCCAATGCCGTGATGGCCGCCGGGTTCACGAAGGTCGAGCTGGACCCTCGCGGATTCCGCTCGGGATCTCTGAACGTGCTCGAGGGCGGTGCGGCTCTTCCTGGCCATTAATCTCGAGCCCGACGTGCGTCGCGCGATCGTCGACGCCACCGCAGCCCTGCGGACGGCGGCACCGACGCTGAGCTGGGTGGACGAGACGCGCTTGCACTTGACGCTCAAATTCCTTGGCGAGCAGTCCGAGGAAATCGTTCCGGCGCTGAGCGAGTCGGTGAGCGACGTGGCGTGGCGCCACCGGCAATTCACGATGCACCTGGGCGAGATCGGGGCCTTTCCGAACTTTCGCCGCGCGCGCGTCGTATGGATGGGTATCCATCGCGATCCCCGCCTCGAGCTGCTGCATCACGACGTCGAGCTGGCATGCGAGACGCACGGGCTCGAGCTCGAGGGGCGCGCGTTCCGGCCGCATCTCACGCTCGCGCGCGTCAAGGATCGCACGAACGTCGAGGAATTGCGTCAGTTGTCGCGCGCCAGCAAGAAAGTGGACTTCGAGGAGGAGAGCGCTGTGCAGTCGATCGACCTGATGAAGAGCAACCTGGGTGCGGCAGCGAAATACGAATGCCTGCATTCAGCGCCACTGCGATCACACTGACATGGGGTGTATGAAAAAGCTCGGTTGCCTGGTCGTCCTCGCGTTGTTGGCGGTCGTCGCCTTTTGGGCGTACAAGACAGGGTGGATCCGATTTGGCCGACCGTCAGCCGCCGAAAGCGGCGCACGCGCCGCCGAGACGTGGCAGCCGCTGACGCCTGACGGCGCGACCCGCGCGGGGACTGCGCTCCAACAACTCAACTCGCCGCGCGGGCCGGTCTACGTGAATGTCGCGCCGGGCGACCTGGCCGCGTACATCTTCATGCAGATGACGCGTTTCTTCCCGGCCGACGCGGACAGCATTCAAGCCGCGGCGATCGGGGACCGGCTGTACGTGCGCGCGATCGTCGCGACCAAGAGTCTGGGCGGCAGCGGCAGCCTCGGTCCGCTCTCGGCCCTCCTTGGAGAACGCGAACGCGTTCAGTTGGGTGGCACGCTCCACATCGTTCGGCCGGGAGTCGCGGAGTTGCAAGTGAAGGAAGCAAAGATCGGCAACCTGAGTCTGCCCCAGGCGCTCATTCCCCGGGTGATCAACCAGATGTCGCACACCATGCGGACGCCGGACCTCGCGCCCGACGGGCTGCCGCTCAGGACGCCGCCATACATCGGTGACGTGCGGGTGTCCAATGGACAGATCACCTTATACAAGACGGCGAGGACGCCGTAAGGAAAGGGAATGGGGAATGGGGAATAGGGAATTGGGCAACTACGACGGCGGGAAAGGGAAAGGGAATGTGATAGGGAATCGATTCCCTTTCGGCTTTCCCTTTCCCAATCCCGCCTTTGTAGTTGCCCTATTCCCTATTCCCTATTCCCAATTTCCCGTTTCTCATGCGTAAAGTTCTGATCGTCGACGACGAGACCGGGATTCGCCAAGCCCTCGGACAGCTGCTCGAGTTCGAGGGCTACGACGTGCGCTCGGCGGACAACGCGACGGACGGGATCACGCAGTACCAGAGCTTCCGCCCGCATCTCGTGTTTCTCGACGTGAAAATGGCCGGCATCGACGGCCTCGAGGCGCTCAAGCGGCTGCGCGAGATCGATCCTTCCGCGGTCGTCGTGATGATCAGCGGGCACGCGACGATTCAAACCGCGGTCGAGGCCACGCAGCGGGGCGCGTACGACATCCTCGAGAAGCCGCTCGATACCGACCGCATCCTCGTCACGCTGCGTAACGCGCTCTCACACCTCGATCTCCACGAGGAGAACGCGCGTCTGCGAGAGACTATCGAGTCGCGCTTCGAGATCGTGGGTCGCTCCTATGCGATTCGCGCCGTGACCGACAAGATCGAGAAGGTCGCCAAGACTCCCGGACGCGTCCTCATCACGGGGGAGAACGGAACGGGCAAGGAGCTCGTGGCGCGCGCGATTCACAAACAGTCGACACGCGCGGACGGGCCGTTCGTCGAAGTGAACTGCGCCGCGATTCCTTCAGAACTGATCGAGAGCGAACTGTTCGGCCACATGAAGGGGTCGTTCACGGGCGCCGTGGCCGATCGCGCCGGAAAATTCGAGCAGGCGGATGGCGGTACCATCTTTCTCGATGAGGTGGGCGACATGTCGCTTGCCGCGCAGGCGAAAGTACTGCGTGTCCTGCAGGACGGGATGGTCACTCGTATCGGCGGATCGAAGCCGGTGCAGGTGGATGTCCGCGTTCTCGCGGCGACGAACAAGAACGTGGAGACCGAAATCGCCGAGGGGCGGTTTCGCGAAGATCTCTACTACCGATTGAACGTCGTTCCCCTACACGTGCCGCCGCTGCGTGAGCGCCGCGAGGACATCCCGCTCCTCATCGGGCACTTCGTGGAGCAGCTCACGCGCGGCGAGGGGATGCCGCCGCGAGTCGTCTCGCCGGAAGCCGTGGCGCGACTCCAGCAGCTCGACTGGCAAGGGAACGTGCGCGAGCTGCGGAACACGGTCGAGCGATTGCTGATTCTGTCGACGGGCCCGCGCATCGGGACCGAAGACGTGGATCGCCTCGTCGGACGCCGAGACGCGGACCAGGCCGGGATCGGCTCGCTGCTCGAGTGCAAGACGTTCGAGGAGTTCAAGCAGGCGGCGGAGCGCGCGTTCCTGCTGGCCAAGCTGCGGGAGCACGACTGGAACGTGAGCGAGACGGCGCGCACGCTCGACATGCCGCGATCCAATCTGTACAAGAAGATCGAGCGTTACGCGCTGACACGGGAGAGTACGTGACCAGCCGAGACTGGGACAAGGAGCTCGCGAAGATCGACAAGCAGCTCGAGTCGGTGTCGGACGCACAGCTTTTCCCACAAAAACCGGATGCGCGGCCATCGCAAATCGCGCGCGTCGAGGCGCAGCGCGAGGCGACCGCATCCTGGCCCGCACTCTTGCGGCTCGCGTTGTCCGTCGCGCTCGGCGTCGGAATTCTCTTCTGGCCGTACGCGAACCGCTGTGGGCCCGGCCTTGCCGGCTACCTCGTCGCGGTCACGGCCGTTGCGGGCAGCGGAATCTGGAGCGCCGTCTGGACCTGGCGCCACCGGACCGGGCGCGCGCACGCGCTGTCTATCCTTCTAATAGTATGGGGACTGGTGCTCGGCGCGACCGAGATCTTGCCCCGAATTGGGTACGCCAAGCAGGCACTCCCGTGGTCATGCACGATTCGAGCTCCGTCACCAACCACGTAATCACCGCGGAGGACGCAGAGGACGCAGAGAACTTCGAACAGAGATTGAACCACGAAGGACGCGAAGGAAGAACAGTCTTGTCGGCCTTCGCGACCTTCGCCTCCTTCCCGGTCCAATTGCTTTGAATTCTCTGCGTCCTCCGCGTCCTCTGCGGTTCAATCGGTTTCCAATATGAAAACGTTCAAAAACTTCATCGGCGGCAAGTGGCAGGAGCCGAGCAGCGGCGACTACTTCGAGAACCGCAATCCCGCGAACTGGGATGACGTCATCGGAAAGTTCCCGCTGTCGAATGCGAAGGACGTGGACTGCGCGGTGCAATCGGCGCAGCGTGGGTTCGAAATCTGGCGCGCGACCCCTGCGCCGGCGCGCGGCGACGTGCTGCGCAAGGTCGGCGACGTCATGACGAAGCGAAAGGAAGAGATCGCGGACCTCATGACGCGCGAGATGGGAAAGCCGCTCACCGAAACGCGCGGTGACGTGCAGGAGGGGATCGACACCGCGTACTACGCCGCGAGCGAAGGCCGGCGGCTGTTCGGCAAGACGGTGCCGAGCGAGTTGCGCAGCAAGTGGGCGATGAGCTTTCGCAGGCCGATTGGCGTCTGCGGATTGGTGACGCCGTTCAACTTTCCGATGGCGATCCCGACGTGGAAGGCGTTTCCCGCGCTGACGTGCGGGAATGCGGTGATTCTGAAACCCGCCGAGGACGTCCCGCACACAGCGACCGCGCTCGTCGAATGTCTACTCGAGGCCGGGCTCCCGCCCGAGGTCATCCAGCTGGTGCACGGACAGGGCGAGGTCGCGGGCAAAGCGCTGGTGGAGCATCCCAGGGTGCCCGTCATCTCGTTCACCGGCTCGACGGAGACGGGGCGCATCGTCGGTGAGACGTGCGGTCGTATGCACAAGCGTCTCTCGCTCGAGATGGGCGGGAAGAACGCGATGATCGTGCTCGACGACGCGAACCTGGAGCTCGCGCTCGACGGCGTGCTTTGGGGCGCTTTCGGCACGACCGGCCAGCGCTGCACGGCGACCAGTCGCCTCGTGCTGCAGGACGGCGTGCACGACGAGTTACTCAGCCGCTTGGTGGATCGCGTGCGCGCGCTGAAGCTCGGCGACGGGCGGGCGAAGGGAACGGACGTCGGCCCGCTCATCAACGAGTCTGCCCTCAAGAAAGTCGAACAGTATGTCGATATTGGGGTGAAGGAAGGCGCCGACTTACTGATCGGTGGGAAGCGGGCAGTCGGGAGTGGGAAGGAGAACGGCTTCTTCTTCGAGCCCACGATCTTCGCGCGCGTAAAGCCGGGGATGCGCATCGAGCAGGAGGAGATTTTCGGTCCCGTGCTTTCGGTGATGCGAGTCACAACCGTGGACGAGGCATTCGCGATCAACAACGGCGTGAAGTACGGGCTCTCGTCCTCTGTATACACTCACGACATCGACGTCGCTTTCCGCGCGCAGAACGAGCTGGAGAACGGGATCACGTACGTCAACGCGCCGACCATCGGGGCAGAGGCACATCTGCCTTTTGGTGGTGTCAAACAGACAGGAAACGGACACCGGGAAGGCGGCTGGGAAGTGTACGAATTCTACTCGGAAACGAAGGTCGGCTACGTCGACTTTTCGGGACAACTCCAGCGGGCTCAGATCGACAACTATTTGGGGACTCCGGATTGATACTTCGGGAAGTAGCCAGCCGTCTAATAACTGCAGTCGGTTCGCCACCACTCCAGACGTCGGACGTCTGACGCCAGACGTCTGGTGATCCCCTTGAAGCCGGCGGACGCGACGGTAGACTCAAATCGGATGCAGGAACCCATTCTCGACGAGAAGGACCCCTCCTTTCGAGGCATCACCCCGACGCAGCGCATCGAAGCGCTGCAGTACGTCAATCGGCGGCGAAGCCTGGGCCTCGGCTTTC
>DATBRO010000149.1:0-3462 GCA_036560265.1 Gemmatimonadaceae bacterium
GCGGCGACGATGCAGAGAAGCGAAAGCGCGGCGAACGAGCCGATGGTCATCGAGTCACGTGCTACTATCGAGCGCGCGTCCTGCGGCGACCGTCGCCTCCACGAGAGCGCGTACATCCGCGCTTTGCGTGCGGAAGTTGACGATGCACGCCCGAATCGCGAAGCGTCCGCCGATCACCGCGTTCGACGGATAGACGCTGCCGTCCTTCTGGAGCTTCTCGAGGATCGCCGCGTTCAATTCGTTGAGATACTTCTCGTCCCGTGACTTGGCACCGACATATCTGAATGTCGTGATGCTCAGCGAGTACGTCAGCATTTCCAGCTCCTTCTGCTTCCGCACGAGATCGCAGAGCTCGCGCGTGAGCGCGATGTCGTCGCGGATCATGCGCACGTAGCCATCGCGACCCACCTGGCGGATCGTCATCCACACCTTGAGCGCGCGGAAGCCGCGCGAGTTCTGCGGCCCCCACTCGTAGAAGTTGGTCGGCGGATCCTCGGCGTCGCCCTCGAAGCGATAGTAGGGCGGATGAAAGGAGAACGCGTTGCGCAGCTTCTCGGGATCGCGGACGAGCGAGCAGCCCGCCTCGATGGGCGCGTACAGCCACTTGTGCGGATCGACCGCGACAGAATCCGCGAGCGACATCGCGCGCAGCGCGGCCGGCGCATCCGGGAGCACCGCGGCGGGCGCGCCGTATGCCCCGTCCACGTGAAACCAGATCTTCTCGCGCTTGCACAACGCGGCGAGCTGCGGCAGCGGATCGATCGCGCCCGTACTGACCGAGCCAGCGGTGCCGATGACGACCGCCGGCCGGTGACCCGCCTTGCGATCCTCCGCGATCATTCGCTCCAGCGCTCCCGCATCCATCGCGAGTGTCTCGTCGACGGGAACGGACCGTACCGCGTTGGTGCCGAGCCCGCAGACGTCCGCGCCCTTTTGGAGCCACGTATGGACTTCGGCCGACGCGTAGACTCTGAGCGACTGTCCGCCCGCGACGCCGAGCTGGCGGACGTCCCAACCGGCCTGCGCGCGAATGGCCGCGATGAGACAGACCATGTTCGCCATGTTGCCGCCGCTCACGAGCAGCCCGCCGCAAGCTGTTGGATATCCGATTAGGTCGGCAATCCAATGGACGGATTGCTTCTCGATCTCCGACGCGACGGGCGAGAGCGACCACGCGCCACAGTTGGGATTGACACTCGCCGCGAGCATGTCCGCGAGCGCGCCGATCGGCGACGCGGACGACGTGATGTAGCCGAAAAATCGCGGGTGGCCGTTGAACGTCGAGTTCCCGATCACGAGCTCCACGGCGTGCTTCGCGATCGCGGCAGCGTCTTCACCGCGCTCCGGAACTGAATCGGTCGTGCCGAGTCGCGCGTGCATCTCGCGCGGCGTCAGCGCCGGCGCGACGGGCTTGTCGGGAAGAGTGGCGAGGAAATCCGCGATGCGATCCACGAGATCGTGACCGATCGCGCGGAAAACAGGGGGGGCGAGCTCTGCGGGAGAGTTGCGCATGGTCAGAATATGCTCTGCTGCACTTTTGAATCACACTGCAACCCTTTGATGACGGCTGGCGCGCGGAGTGGTCCCACGATGGCTCATGTCCGCTTGCCTCTCACACGCCGAGCCGAGCACCTTATGTCCATGCCCGTTATCGAGAAGCATCGCTGGACCATCGACGAAGTCGAGGGTCTCATCGACGCGCGCGAGGGACTCACGCCGCGCTACGAGCTGGTCGACGGAGAGCTCCTCGTGACGCCGGGGCCGAGTGGGCGACACCAGCGGATTGTGGGCGAGCTTCATATTGTGCTCCACGAGTACGTACAGCGCCACAAGTTGGGCGAAGTCAGGCTCGGTCCCGGCGAAGTGCGACTGGTTCCGCAGAACTACTTCGAGCCGGATCTGTTCGTCATCCCAGCGGTCAACGGCAAACGGCCGCGTTCCGATGATCCGGTCACGCGACTTCTGTTGGCCGTGGAGGTGCTGTCAACCGGATCGATACGTCACGATCGCATCACGAAGCGCCGCTTTTTCCAGAAACATGGGGTGCCGGACTACTGGGTTGTCGACGGCGCCGCGGAAGCGTTCGAAGTGTGGCGTCCCGGCGATGAGCGCGCCGCGCTTCTCGATGAGCGACTCGTCTGGCAGCCCGAGATGGCGACAGAGCCCTTCGTGCTCGACGTCAAACATTTTTTCGCAGACGTCGCAGACGATCCGAGCGATCTCTAACTCCGTTTCTTTGTTGAGGGAGTTCGAGGCAGCTGTCGAGCTTCATTTCACGCGGGTGCGATGGCCGTCTGCGCTTTTGCCGCTTCGCGTCGCGCGGCACGCAACAGGCCAATCGCGGTGTACACGACGACCACGATGACGAGCCAGCGTACCGCGGTGAGATTGAGGGATTTTACGATGAACGCCGCGAGAAACACCGCGGGTATGCTGCCGATCGCAAGGCCGAGCGCCGCGCGCACGTCGTAGCGATCGAGCTTGACGAACCGCGCGCTCGCGACCGGCATGAGAAAGGCGCAAGAGCCCATCATGATCGGAAACGCCGCCGTCGGCGTGAGGCCCAGGAGGCTCACGAGAATCATGCACGGCGCGTAGAGCCCGATGCCGAGGGTCATGAGCGCGCCGAGCATAAAGTTGCCGGCGATGGCGACTGCGAGCTTGCCGCCCGTGAGGCCGAGGGCGACCCCGGGCGACGGCAGAAACGCGAGCGCCTGCCCGAGGAAGATTCCGGCGGCGATCAACAGGGCGGTTCCCATGCCGAGCTGGATGCGGGGCTTTGGCCACCGCGCCACGATGCCGGCGCCGAGCCATGCGCCGACGACGGAGGCGGCGATCATGAGAATCAACGTGCGCGAATCCACGGGAATGAGTCCCGTGTAGATGTACGCCTGCACGACGGTCGGCAGCGTGATCCCGACGTTGAGCGTGCCGGGCAACAGCGCGTCGTCGACGACATGCCACTGCCGGAAGATCGACGTCGTCGTCGCAAAGGACCCGATGCCAAGCGTGTCGAAGAACGCGGTGACAAACCCCGTGGCCGCGGCTTTCGGCTTGGGACGTACGGGCTCGCTCTTCGCGCGGCGTCGTAGCGCGGCGATCAGGATCCACAGGTAAAACGCCGTGAAGAATCCTAGCGCGATGAACAGTCCAGGCTTTGCGTCCATGATTGGAGCGTTACTCCATTGAGCAGTTTCTGCCAGACGAAAACAACCAAAAGCATTCAACACAGAGGACACAGAGATCACGGAGGACTGGTTGAGCGCTTTCCTCTGCGTCCTCTGTGTCCTCTGTGTTAATGCTTTAAGGCCTTGAACGTACCGAGAACGACGAGACGCGGTCGTCCGGCGCTAGCCCTACGCGCACGAGACGAGAGCCGTTCGCAAAGGTGACGTCGTACAAGTACACGCGGTCGTCGCCGAGCTCGCGGCGCTCGAGAAGCACCATGCGCTGCTGCGGACC
>DATBRO010000150.1:0-5618 GCA_036560265.1 Gemmatimonadaceae bacterium
CCGACGACGCCGCCATCGCGGTTTTGTCGGCGGTGCCGTCCGGTGCGGGCGTCGCTCGAGTCGGAGTGTTCGGCGACGCCTCGCCTGAGCAAGTCGCCGTCCGCGCAGATCGACTCGGGCTCGATGTCGTACAGCTCCACGCCGATCCGGACGCGCGAGTCATCGCGGACGTGCGCGGACTCTGGAGTGGCCAAGTGTGGGCAGTGCTGCGGATCGGGGGGGGGTCCGCGGTTCCCATGGCCGCGTCGGATTTATTCGACGTCGCCGACGCCGTCGTGCTCGACGCGCGAGTGCCGGGCAAGCTCGGGGGAACGGGAGTCGCGCTCCATTGGAACGAATTGCGCGAGCGGATGGAGACATTCCGTACGCGTCGGGCCCGGCTCGTGCTCGCCGGAGGATTGCGACCGGAAAACGTCGCGTCCGCGGTCGACGAGCTACATCCGGATGTCGTCGATGTGTCCTCAGGAGTCGAAGCGCGGGTTGGAGTAAAGGATCACGGTCGGATGCGCGCATTCCGCGACGCCGTGCACGCCATGCAGATACGATGACAGCCCCGACAGCCCCGACAGCCCCGACAGCCGAGACAATCGCGCAGGACCGCTTCGGGTCGTTCGGCGGCCGCTATGTGCCGGAGACGCTGATTCCGGCGCTCGACGAGCTCGAGACGGCGTTCGCGTCCGCCATGTCGGACGCCGCGTTCCAGCGTGAGATCGCCGAACTGCACCGGACGTACGTCGGTCGTCCCTCGCCGTTGAGCGAGGCCCCGCGTCTCTCGGCGCAGGTGGGCACGCGCGTGCTGCTCAAGCGCGAGGATTTGAATCACACGGGCGCGCACAAGATCAACAACACGATCGGCCAGGTGCTGCTCGCGCGCCGCATGGGGAAGCGGCGCATCATCGCGGAGACCGGCGCGGGACAGCATGGCGTCGCAACGGCGACGGTGTGCGCCCGATACAATCTCGAGTGCGTGGTGTACATGGGCGAAGAGGACATGCGCCGGCAGGAGCTGAACGTCTATCGCATGCGGCTCATGGGCGCCGAAGTCATCCCGGTCACGTCCGGAACGCGGACGCTGAAGGACGCGACGACGGAAGCCATTCGCGACTGGGTCGCCACCGTGGATACGAGCCATTACGTGATTGGATCGGTCGTGGGACCCGCGCCATATCCTCGGATGGTGCGTGACTTCCAGGCGATCATTGGACGCGAGACGCGGGAGCAGGTCCGCGAGCGCGTCGGGCGATTACCGACCACGATCGTCGCGTGCGTCGGCGGTGGCTCCAACGCGATGGGAATCTTCTACGCGTTCCTCGAAGACAAAGACGTCGAGCTGATCGGAGTCGAGGCAGCGGGCGAGGGACTCGATACCGAACGCCATTCCGCGTCGCTCGCGAAGGGAACGCCCGGCGTTCTCCATGGATCGCTGAGCTATTTGCTGCAGGATAGCGCCGGCCAGGTGCATCCCGCGCATTCTATCTCCGCGGGATTGGATTACCCCGGTGTCGGGCCCGAGCACGCGTACCTCAAGAGCACCGGTCGGGCGAAGTATGTGGCGGTCACCGACCGCGACGCGCTCCAGGGGTTCGCCGCGCTCGCGCGGCTGGAGGGAATCATTCCGGCACTGGAATCCGCGCACGCCGTGTCCTGGGTCACGCAGCAGCAGGGTCGCTGGAAGGACGACGACGTGGTTGTGATTTGCGTCAGCGGGAGAGGCGACAAAGACGTAGCGCAAGTGATGCAAATGAATATCTTGGGCACGTGACTCTCCCCACCGCCACCCCGCCCGCGGGGGACACGGGTCAGCAGGAACTGCCATTTCCCCCAGCGCCGATCGAAGCGCTACTTCAGCTCTTCGTCAAAGCTGTCCGGGCACATCAGCTGTACCTGCCGAACAACCCGGTATACAAAGGCGCGATCGACGCCGCTCGCGCGGCGTTCCCGCCTATCTGGCAACACACCGAGGAGTTTGCGCTCCGATTCACCGAAACGGAGATGCGCTGGCTCGGCCGGCCCGTCCTGACGGAGCCCACGAAGGCCGCGGACAGTTTGCCCTGGACGTTCTTCAAGGACGGCGTGCGTGAAGTGACGTTCACGCGGGGATTCGAGGACGAGGAGCTCGTAAAGCTCTTCGAGATCCTTCAGCGCGTGCGCAAAGCGGCGCCAGACGAAGACGACTTGCTCACCATGCTGTGGGAGGCGGATTTCGCATTCCTGCAGTACCGGTACGTCGATCTCGGCGTCGAGGCCGCGCCGCCACCGCAAGACGGTGGTCCGCGACCCGAGGTTGCCACACCAGAGCGCGTGCAGGCGAGCGCGCACCAGAAGGCCGAGGAATCACACCCGGATGTCATCAATCTCCAGGATTTCGACGCAACGCTGTACTTCCTGGACGAGAAGGAGCTCGACTATCTGCGGCACGAGATCGAACGTGAGTACGCGAGCGATCTTCGCAAGAACGTCATTTCGACTCTGTTCGACATTTATGAGCACCAGGCAGCGCCGGAAATACGTGAGGAGATCAGCGAGCTGCTCGAGAACCTCATGCTGCTGCTGCTGTCGGCCAATCGCTTCAACAACGTCGCGTACATTCTTACGGAGTCTCAGGTCGTCGTGCAGCGAGGGGCGAACATTACCGACGAGCAGCGCGAGCGCGTCGGTCGTCTGCCCGACCGGTTGAGTGCGCCCGAGTCGGTGTCGCAGCTCGTTCAGGGTCTCGACGAGTCGGCCGACCTGCCGTCGCAGGCAGAGCTCAACGAGTTGTTCCAGCGACTGCAGCCCGGCGCGTTGGGGACGATCTTCTCGTGGCTGCCGCGGCTGCAAAACCAGCGGGTACGTGAGCTCGTGCAGCAGGCCGCGGATCGCCTCGCGTCGGCCAACACCGGCGAGCTAGTCAAACTCATCGGCTCGGCCGACCGAACCGTGGCGAAGGAAGCGATTCGTCGCTCGGGCGTCCTCAAGACGCCCGCCGCGGTCGCGCCAATATCGAAGATCCTCGGTGGTGGCGACGTCGAGCTGCGTCAAACGGGTGTTGCGGCGCTCGGTGAAATCGGGTCCGGCGGCGCACTCCAGGCCTTGGAGCGCGCAGTCGACGACGCGGATCGGGACGTGCGCGTGGCCGCCGTGCGAGCGCTTGGCGCGCGCTCCCATCGCGGTGTGCTGAGCCGTCTCGAAACGACGGTGAAGGGAAAGGCAATTCGCCAGGCCGACCTCACGGAGAAAATGGCTTTCTTCGAGGCGTACGGAGCGATGTGCGGGGACGCCGGAGTTCCGTTCCTCCACGGATTGCTCAACGGCAAATCGCTGTTGGGGCGCCGCGAGGATCCGGAGTTGCGGGCGTGCGCCGCGATGGCGTTGGGGAGAGTGGCCAGTAAGAAGGCGCAGGAGTCTCTCCAGCGAGCCGCGGGCGAGAAGGACATCGTCGTGCGGAACGCAGTCAGTCGCGCACTCCGCGGGGGCGGGCCCGCGCCCGGAGCGGCATCATGACCGGACCGACTGCCGGCACGCCCACGCCGCGTCGGACGGTATCGATCGCCGCGCCGGCAGGTGAGGGCGCGATCGATTCGTTCGTGCGGCTCAAAGGTCGCGGCTTCATCCTGGCGTTTTACACCGCGCTGCGAGCGATCAAACTGTATCCTCTCGAGAACTCCGCCGTTCAGAAAGCGTTGGCCGACCTCGCGGCACTGACCCAGGAATTCGTGTCGAGCGAGCACGAGCTCGACGTCCGCGTCTCCGGCGAATTCATCTTCGTGAACGCGACCCGCCTCCGGCTCGACCTCGACAACTACGCGAGCTTCAGCCACGTGCTGTCGGTGTTCCGTGCCTGCGGCATCGGCACCATGCACGTCACCGGTGCCGTGTCGGCTCGCGACTGGCAGGTGTTCCTCACGCTCGTGCAAGTCGTCGCGATTGCCGATCCGCACGAGCGGATGAACGAAATCGTGGCGAAGATGGCCGCCACCGACGTGCAGGATATCGCGCTGATGCCGCCCGGCGAGGAAGACAGCGAGGATCGCGAGCGCGCGAAGGAGCGGGCGAAGAAGACGTATTCGCAATCCGTAACGGTGACGAAGGACCTGATGACGTCCGTTCGGATGGGAAAGAGTCCCAACATCAAGAAGATCAAACGCGTCGTGCAGGGCATCGTCGATCAGATCCTGAACGAGGAGACGTCGCTCATCGGCTTGACCACGATCCGCGACTACGACGAATACACGTTCACCCACAGCGTCAACGTCTGCATCTTCTCGGTCGCGCTCGGAAAGCGATTGGGGCTCACCAAAATACAGTTGTACGACCTCGGCATGGCTGCGCTTTTCCACGACATCGGGAAGTCGCGCGTGCCCGTCGACGTCCTGAACAAGACCGGCACGCTGACGGACGCCGACTGGCGAATGATCGCCGCGCATCCGTGGCTCGGCGTGCTCACGCTCTTCCAGATTCGCGGCACACAGGAATACCCCTACCGCAGCATGGTCGTCGCGATGGAGCACCACATGAAAGCGGATCTCACCGGCTACCCGAAGCCGATCCGCCCGAGAGTGATGAGCATGTACAGCAAGATCGTCGCGGCCGCCGACGGGTTCGACGCGGCAACGAGTCGCCGGGCGTATCAGACGGTGCCCATCAATCCAGCCGAGGTCATGCGCGAGATGCGCGACAATCCGCGCCGCGGCATGGATCCCATCGTCGTGAAGGCGTTCATCAATCTCACGGGGATCTATCCGCCCGGCACCGTGGTCGTTCTCGACACCTTCGAGCTCGGAATCGTGCACGCGGTGAATCCGCTGCCGGAAATGCTCGCGCGCCCGATCGTGAAGGTGATCGGCGACCCGATGGGCAATCTGACTTCTCCGGGAACGATCGTGGATCTCGCCGATCGGAGAGAGGACGGTACGTTCGTGCGGACCATCATCAAAACGGAAAACCCGGAGCGATACGGCATTCGTGTCAGCGACTATTTCGTCTGAAGAGCCTGCACTGAGCGAAGCGAACGTGTCGCCGCTCGCACAGCGCTTCGCGACGCTCCGAAAAGAGAATCGCCGGGCGCTGGTCGTGTACGTCACCGCCGGTCATCCTGATCCCCAGCGCTCACTCGAGCTGCTGGGCGCTCTGGAGCAAGCGGGCGCCGACATCATCGAGGTGGGCGTGCCCTTTTCCGACCCCATGGCGGATGGGCCGGTCATTCAGGCGAGCTCGCAGCGCGCGCTCGCGCACGGGATGACATACGACAAGGTCCTGGAGCTCATCGCGCAAGCGAGGCTTTCGGTGCCGGTCGTCCTTTTCAGCTACCTGAACCCCGTGCTGGCCGCGGGGCCCGACGCGCTCGATCGTGCGCATAGCGCGGGAGCGCACGGCGTGCTGATCACCGATCTGCCCGTGGGATCCGATCCGTCGCTCGAGCAGCGCTTCGCGTCCGGGCCGCTCGCGTTCATTCGGCTCGTTGCGCCGACCACGCCGGCCGAGCGCATGGCCCACATCGCGCGACACGGCAGTGGCTTCGTCTATCTCATCAGCCGCCTCGGTGTCACGGGCGCGCGCGAGCAACTGCCCCGCGATCTGCCCGAGACGATTGCGCGTCTTCGGAAGGCAACGACTCTTCCGATCTGCGTCGGGTTCGG
>DATBRO010000151.1:0-23441 GCA_036560265.1 Gemmatimonadaceae bacterium
CGCGTCGCCACCGCCGTCCACGGCGTCGAAGCAGGTGATGTCACCGGTGTGACATGCGGGGCCCGCTGGCCGGACGCGCGCTAATACGGCGTCCCCGTCGCAGTCCGCGGTGATGCTCACCACGCGCTGCACGTTTCCCGATGTCGCGCCTTTGCGCCACAGCCCCCGTGTGCTCGACGTGTAGTGCATCTCGCCCGTCTCGGTCGTGCGCGCCAATGCCGCGCGGTCGGCGTGCGCCACCATCAGCACCGCTCCCGTGACCGCGTCCTGCGTCACCACCGTGACGACGCCGCCATTCTTGGCGAAATCCAGCGCGTCGAGATCGATCACGTCGCGAGCCGCCGTTGTACTTCTTCCGCAAGCGCCGCATTCGTGGCGAGCGCGCCCACCTCCCAATCATTTACCACGCCACCCGCCTCCTCCACGATCACTCTCCATGGCGCGATGTCCCACTCGTTCACTACTTCATCGACCATGATCTCGGCGCGCCCGGTCGCGACCATGAGATAGCCGTAGCCATCACCCCACGTGCGCGCCACCGCCGCCGCGCGCGCCAGCTCCTCGAACGCACGCTGACGCCGAGTGCCGTGCACAAAGCATGTGTCGGTGGTCAACACCGTGGCCCGCTTCAGATCGCTCACCGCGGACACGCGACATGGTGCGCCGTTGCAGAACGCGCCGCACCCGAGCGCCGCGCCGACGATTTCGGCCACCGCGGGGAAGTATGCGGCTCCAGCGATAACGCGACCGTCTTCGGCCAAGGCAATCAGCGTGGACCACAACGGAACGCCGCGCACGAACGCCTTCGTCCCGTCGATCGGGTCGATCAGCCACTGGCGTTTGGCGCCGCCACGGGTGCCGCCCTGTTCCTCGCCCACGACCGCGTCGTCGGGAAAGTGGCGCTCGATCCAGGCGCGCGCCTCGGTTTCGGCCGAGCGATCGGCGATCGTAACGGGCGATCCGTCGGCCTTCGTCTCGACCTTGAGCGGTTGCCGGAAGTACCGCATCGCCGCGTCGCCCGTGACATGCGCGAGCTCCAGAACACTCTCGAGCGATGCGTGCGACCCTGCGTTCATCTGCTCACGCGGCATACGTCGTCCTGGTCGGCACGCCGTTGTCGCATAGTGTGCGCTTGATCTCCGCGACGGACACTGCGCGTTCATGCACGATGCCGGCGACCAACGCGGCGTCGGCCACGCGCAGCGCCTCCACGACATGCTCCGCGTTCCCCGCTCCCCCCGACGCTACGACGGGCACGCTCACCACGTCCGCGACGGCGCGCGTGAGCTCGACGTCGTATCCCGTGCGCGTGCCGTCCCGCTCGATCGACGTCAGCAGGATTTCGCCTGCGCCTAGCTCCGCGCAGCGCCGGGCCCACTCGATAGCGTCGAGCGATGTCTCGACGCGACCACCGTTCACCCACACGCGTCCGCCACGAACGTCGATCGACGCCACCACGCACTGCGATCCGAACTTGCGCGCGCACGTAGAGATCAGCTCCGGTTGCGCGACGGCAGCGGAATTGATCGACACCTTGTCGGCCCCCGCGCGCAGCAGCGCGCTCACGTCGTCCCGGCTTCGAACACCACCACCGACGGTCAGCGGAACGAAGACGCGCTCCGCCGCGCGACGCACGATGTCTAGGTCATTGCCTCGCCCAGTGATGTCCAGTAGCACGATCTCGTCGGCCCCCTCGTTCTCATAGCGCTCGGCCAGCTCCGTCGGATCACCCATGTCGCGCAGACCGGTGAACTCGACTCCCTTCACCACGCGTCCGTCCCTCACGTCGAGACACACGATTACTCGACGCGTGACCACACCGCCCCCTTCGTGCTCATGACGTCGTCCGCTTCGCGAAGGGCCTGCCCCAGCGCGAACCCCAGCGCCTTGAATGCTGCCTCGATCACGTGGTGCCGATCGCGGCCGCGACGGACCGCCACGTGCACCGTCGCACCCGCGTGCGTCGCGAACGACCGCATCCAGTGCTCGTACATCGTGGACGGCAGCTTGCCCTCATAGTAGGACCTGCCGCCGACGTCGATCACGACCTGTACCAGCGCATCGTCCATGGGCACCGTGCGATCGCCGTAACGCGCGATTCCCTTGCCGTGACCGCTCAGCGCTCGGAGTGCGTCTCCCATCACGATCGCCACGTCCTCGATGATGTGATGGCGAAGATCGCCGCGTGCCTCGACGCGCAGATCCAAACCGCTGTAGCGCGCCAGCGTCACCAGCATGTGGTCAAGAAAGGGTACGCTCGTCTCGACAGTCGCCATGCCCGTCCCGAGTTGGAGCGCGACACGGACCGTGGTCTCCCGTGTCTTGCGAACGATGTCTCCCGCTCCCGCGACCCGTCCGCTCATGCGGCGAACGCCTCGAGACACGCGCGTCCCGTGAGCGTGCCGGTGTACAACGCCATCCCCACGACCGCTTCCGTCGCTCCACACGCTTCGAGCGCGCGTAGGTCGTACACGCTCGCGATGCCGCCTGCCGCAAACACGGGCAGCGTCGCCACGCCACACACCGCGCGCATGAGATCCGCGTCGCATCCTTGCTGGCGCCCTTCCGCGTGGACCGCGGTCACGAGAATGCCCGCGAGCGGCAGATCGTTCAGCTCCACGACGACGTCCATGACGTTGCGATCCGCGCTGCGCGCCCATCCCGCGACCCGCACCGTGCGGTCGCCGACGTCCGCGGCGACGACCAGTCGCCCGGGAAACGACGTCGCCGCGCCCTCTAGCCACGCGCGGTCCTCGATGGCGCGCGTTCCCACGACGACCCGGTCCGCGCCATCCGCGAGCAGCTGCTCGATTGCGCCGACGCTTCGCACGCCGCCGCCAACCGACGCCTGCATCGCGGTCGCCTGCACGACCTCGCGCACCAGGTCGCCGTTGTTTCCTCGCCCGGTCGCCGCGTCCAGGTCTACCACATGGACCCGGCGGAACCCCTCGCGTTCCCATTCGAGCGCAACGCCCACCGCGTCCGGGCGCCGCACCCGTTCCGCGGCATACGATCCGCCCACGAGCTGGACGCACGCGCCCGCGCGGAGATCGATGGCTGGTACGACGATCATCGCGCTGCGCTCCACAGCAAGCTGTTGAGAAAGGTGACGCCGGCGCGCGAGCTCTTCTCCGGATGAAACTGGACGCCGACCACGTTGGCCTGTCGCACGATCGCTGGAAACCATTCGCCCTCGTGGTTGCTCCACGCGGTCACGATGCCGGGATCTGTCGGCTCGCAGACGTAGCTGTTGGCGTAATAGGCGATGGGGAGCTCTTCGAGTTGCTCGCCCGCAAGTGACTGCAGACTCCTCGCCGCGCTCGGAATGACATCGTTCCACCCCATGTGAGGAACACGACGGCCGCGTAGGCGCCGCACGCTCCCGCTCAAGACCCCGAGTCCGCCTCCGCCACCTTCGTCGCTGGTTTCGAACAGGAGCTGCATGCCGAGGCAGATGCCGATCGTGGGCAACCCGCCGACGATGGCGTCGCGTAGATCCCGCACCTTTTCCGCCGCCGGGCCGAACGCGCCGACGCCCGGCAGCACGAGCAGGTCCGTATCCGACGCACGCTCCGCGTCGGCCTCGATGCGCACCGACGTGTCGGACGACGCAAGCGCCTTCGCGAGCGAGTGCAGGTTCCCCGCGCCGGAGTCGAAGATCGTCACACGCATGCGGCGAGTGCCTCCAGACACGACTCCATCAACGGCCACGGGCCTACCGTGATACGAATTCCCTCGCGGAATGCGCGGATCGCCACGCCGCGCTCGCGCATGGCTTTCTCGACCGCGACGCCGCCGGACATCGGGACAAACACGAAGTTGGCATCGCTTGGCACGGCCTCGAGTCCCATTGCCGCCAGTCGCCGGGCGAGACACGCGCGCGATTCGCGCGCGTCGCGTACGCGGTCGCGCATCCAACCGGCGTCGTCTTGCAGCGCCGCGAGCGCGGCCGCGTTGGCGGCGGCGTTCACCTTGTACGGCCCGCGCGCCTTCTCGATCTCGCGCGCCAGATCCGGCGTGGAGCACGCCCCGTAGCCGATACGCAGACCGGCAAGTCCCCACGCCTTCGACATCGTCCGCACGACGACGAGTCGCTCATTGGCCGCGAGCAGCGGCACTGCCGACCAATCCGCGAACTCCGCGTACGCTTCGTCGATCACGATGACGCCGCTCGCCTCGCTCACCACGCCGCTGATGACGTCGGGCCCAAACGCGCGGCCGGTTGGATTGTTCGGCGAGCAGATGTAGGTAAGCGCCGCGCGCCGCGACAGCAACGCCTGCGCGTCCAGCTCCCATGCAGCCTTCAAACGAACCGGCGCCGGCTCCAGCCCGTTCATACGCGCGAACGTGGGAATCATCGGGAACGTGGGCTCCGCGTACGACACGGCGCTTCCCGGCATGCCGAATGCGCGCATCGTGGCATCGAGGACGTCGTCCGATCCGCACCCTGTTACGATCGTCGAGACGTCCACGTCCAGATACGCCGCGAGCGCCCGCTTCAGCTCATCCGCATACACCGGCGGATATCGCGTCGCCAATGCGACCGGCGCGTCCTTGAGCGCGCGCATCGCCGACGGCGCCGCGCCCCACTGGTTCGTGTTGTCGGACAGATCGACCGCGCAGGGCGCACGGTTGGGCGCGTAGAGCAACACGTCCGCCATGCGGGTTGTCAGCTTCATCATCCCCAGCTCCGCGCCGCCGTGGCGTGGCCATACAGCGCTTCCGCCTCGGCGAAGAGCGCCACGTCTTCCGCCAATCGCGCGGCCGCGTCGCGTGTGACCCGCTGGTACGACGTCCAGCGCAGGAAGTCGAGCACCGAGAGACCGGAGTAGCTTCGCGCGAACCCGCTCGTGGGCAGCACGTGATTCGCGCCCGTCATGTAATCGCCGAAGGTCACGGAGCTCGCGACTCCCACGAATACGGTCCCGGCATTTCGGAGTTGAGCCAACACGCAATCCGGCTCGCGCGTCGCGACCAGCACGTGCTCCGCCGCCATCGCGTTGGCAAAGCGAATCGCTTCGTCCACGCACCGGGCGCTGAGCACCGCGCCGCCTGATCGCAGCGCCGCGAGCACGATGTCGCGCCGGGCGATCACGTCCGGTCCCTGCGCGTCCGCGCGCACGAGATGCCGCACCGTTTCCATCAAACGCGCGCTCACCTCGGCCCCGTCGCCCTCGATGGCGACAGCCGCCACGACGGCGCGTGGATCGTGCTCCGCCTGCGCGATCAGCTCGCGCGCGACCGCCGCGACGTCCGCGCTGTCGTCCATGATCACCAGCAACTCGCTCGGCCCCGCTGGCGAGTCGATCGCACATTCGCCCAGCACCTGCAGCTTTGCTTCGGTCACATATGCGTTCCCCGGCCCGACGATCTTGTCCACGGCCGGCACGGTCGCGGTGCCATACGCGAGCGCGGCGATCGCTCCCGCGCCGCCGATCTCGAACACCCGATCCACGCCCGCGATCGCGGCCACCGCCAGGGTCGCCGCTGTGGCTCCCGGCGTGCAGACGATCACGTCGCGCACGCCAGCCACACGAGCCGGTATCGCTCCCATGAGCAGCGAGCTGGGGTACGACGCGCGTCCGCCAGGCACGTACACACCGACACGCTCCAGCGGATCCGGCCGTTTCCCCACGACGACCCCCGGTTCCGTCTCTACCTCGCAGAGCGTGGGCATGAACGCTTCGCTGGCCGCACGGATGTTGCGCGCCGAGCGCTCCATGGCTCGGCGCAGCTCCGGTGGAGTCGACGCCAACGCGCGCTCCCAACGCCCTCTCGATACCTCCAGCGCCGACGGATCGATCGTGAGGCCGTCGAGCTCCTGCGCCATCGCGGCGAGGGCGGTGTCACCCTCACGTCGAACGCGCGCGATGATCGCCGACACTTGCACGCGCAGCTCCACCGTCGTTCCCGATCGCTGCCGCAGCCGAACGTTGTCCGAGACCCGACCGACCTGCGCGAAGAGACTCACGGCATCAACCTCTCGATCCGGGTCACCAACACGCCCTCGGCACCGATTTGCTTCAGCGTCGCGATCGTTCGATAGATGCCTTCTGCCGCGACGACGGCGTGCACCGCGACGAACCGGCCGCCGTTGACGATGTCGATCACCGTGGGTCCGTTGAGTCCGGGCAGCACTTCCTTCACGCGGTTCAGTGATTGTTTCGGCACGTTCGCCATGAGATACCGCTGGCCCCGCGCGCGAATCACGGACGCGAGCGCCATCACCAGCTCGTCAAGCGGCCGCGACGCCGCGTCGCACGCGGCCACCAACCGCGCCGTCGAGCACAGGATCGTCCCCACCTCGACGAGCCCATTCGTCCTCAACGTCGAACCCGTGGACGTGATGTCCACGATGAGGTTGGCGATCCCGAGATGCGGGGCGATCTCCGCTGCACCGGACATCGGTACGATCTCGACCGGTTTCCCCAGCCCGTCGAAATAGTTGCGCGTGATTCGCGGAAAGACCGTCGCGACGCGGCTGCCGCTCGGGATGTCGGCAATCGTCGCAATGCCGGCGTCTTCTTTCGCCGCTACGACCACGCGGCACGCGCCGAATCCGAGATCCAGCAGCTGCTGCAGGGGGCGTTGCGTCTCGCTCACGAGATCCCATCCGGTGACGCCGGCGTCGGCCGCGCCGTCGGCGATGAACTCGGGGACATCCTGAGCGCGCACGAAGATCGCCTCGAATTCGCCGCCGAGTGACGCCGAGAGCGCGCGCTCGCTCGACGCGCGCACGTCGAGTCCGGCGTCAACGAACAGCTGTCGCGTGTCGTCGGCCAGTCGGCCCTTGTTTGGAAGTGCTATGCGAAGTGTCATGAGGAAAAGAAAAAGGCCCGTCCGAAAGGACAGGCCGAGGCGTCGCGTGCGCTTGAACTCTTCTTAGAAACTCATCCGTCAGTACGCAGCGTGCCCCGGCCTCGATGGAGGTCGTGGTGCGCGTGATGGTGGGTTGCGAAGAGGTTCAGCATGATGTTCGGAATAACCTAATCCAGAGCCGACCGTGATGGTACCCCACACCTCGAGTCTTTTGCGACGTCGACGTAACCGGGCAGCGCACTACCCGGTATTTCGCAGCCCCTGCGCAATTCCGCTCAGCGTAGTCGCGAGCACGGCATCCACTGGCTTGCGCGCGCCTTCGTCACTGGCCAACTGACGCTTCCGCTTCAACAGCGCGATCTGAATCAGCGACAACGGATCGACGTACGGATTGCGCAGCGCGATCGCTGATTGGAGCACCGCGTTCTCCCGCAGCAGGATCTCGCTTTCGCGGATGAGCAGCACCGCCTGCACGGTGTTCTCGAACTCGAGCTCCAGCCGTGACAGGAGCGCAGCGTCGCCGCCCAGATTGCGAACGTACGCGCGCGCGATCTCGAGATCGGCTTTGGCGCACACCATCTCGATCTTGCCCAGCAGGTCATCGAAGAACGGCCAGCGCCGGGCCATGCGACGCATCACGTCCAGGCCGCGGGGCGTGGAGGTGTAGTGCGACAGCGCTGTTCCGGCGCCGAGCCAGCCGGGGAGCATCAGTCGGATCTGCGTCCAGCCAAAACCCCACGGGATTGCCCTGATGCCCGTGATCCCCGCGCCCGCGCCCGGCCGGTACGCGGGCCGCGATCCGAAGCGCGCGTCCGCCAACTCGTCGATCGGCGTTACCGCGCGGAACATCGCGAAGAGTGCGTCGTGCTCGTGCACCATGTCCCTGTACACGGCGAGCCCACGCGCCGAGAGGTCCGCCATGACGTCGCGGAACTCGCGCCCTTCCTCGGCAGTGGCACTCGGCACCAAATCAAAGTCCTGGAGCAGCGTCCCGGTCAGAGTGACTTCGAGGGTGCGCTCGGCGACGGGGAGGAGCCCGAACTGCTGCGAGACGATCTCACCCTGCTCGGTGATCTTGATGCGCCCGTTCACGGTGCCGGGAGGGAGCGCGGCGAGCGCGCGCGCGACGGGCGATCCGCCGCCGCGTCCCACGCTTCCGCCTCGGCCGTGAAAGAAGCGCAGCTCCACCCCGGCGTCGCGAAACACGGACGCGAGCGCCTCTTGCGCTTGGTACAGCGCCCAGGACGACGCGAGGATACCGGCGTCCTTCCCCGAATCGGAATAGCCGATCATGATCTCCTGGAGATCGTCGCGCGCGACGAGCTGGCGCTTGTACAGCGGATCGTCGAGCAGCGCGCGCATCACCGCGGGAGCGCCCTCGAGATCGGCGAGAGTCTCGAACAGCGGCACGACGTCGAGGCGCGAGACTGGCGGATCGGCGGCGAGGTCCACGAGCCCGGTCTCGCGCGCGAGCAACAGGACGCGCAGTAGATCGTCGGGCTCGGCGGTCATCGAGACGATGTAGGTGCTCGCGGCGCGCTCCCCCATCTCCTTTTGAATCACGTCGATGGCGCGGAAGGTGTCGAGCAAACGCTGGGTGTCTTCGCTCAGCGGCAAGTGGGCGTTGACGAGCGGTCGGCGTCCACTGAGCTCCGCGCGCAGTGCGGAGCCCGCGAGTTTTTTGACGCCGAGTTGCGCGGCGATGTCGTCCAGCGCGGCGCGGTGCACCTGCGCGTGGTCGCGCACGTCCATGAGGAAGCCGTGGAAACCGTGCGCCCGCACCGTCGCGATGAGCGGGTCGATGGTCATGCGGCTGGCCTGCGTCGCGCCGGCGGTCACCATGCCGTCGCGCACGAGCTGGAGGTCGCGCTCGAGCTGGGCGACCTCGGTGTACGCCGCCGGTTCGTCCGCCACGCGTCCCGCGTCGCGCGCAGCGGTGAGCCGGCGCGCCGCCTCGACGCGCTCGGCCATGAAGGTGAGTTTGAAACGTAGTGGCTCGTCGGCGTTCCGATTGTGGTTCGCCTCGTAGATCTCGGGGAGCAGAGCGCGGTCCGACTCGATCGAGGCGCGCAGCTCACCGACTGGCGGCGCGAGCGCGGCCGACACAGAGATTCGGTCCACGAGCTCACGCAGCGTGTCGGCATAGCGGCCAAGGATTGCGTAGCTGGCGCGTCGCGCGGTGGCGAGGGTGATGTCCGGCGTGACATTGGGATTGCCGTCACGATCGCCGCCGACCCAGTTCCCAAACCGCAGAGGCACAAAAGCGGACGTGACGGCGGAGGCTGCGGCGGACGTGACTGCGAATTCGTCCTCGAAGGCCCGAATGAGCGCGTTGCGCGCGCCGGCGCCGGCGTCGAGCAGCCGCGTCTCGAGGTACCAGAGCACGGTGCTCACCTCGTCTTTAACCGATGGACGGTCCTGCCGCACTTCCGCCGTGACCCAGAGGAGCTCTATCTCGCCGTCGAGCGACTCCTCGATCTGGCGGCGCTCGCCCGGTGGCGCGTCGTCACCAGCGAGGAGCAGCTCGGCGACGCGTGCCTGCAGCTGGAGCAGCGTGCGGCGCGTGGACTCCGTGGGATGCGCGGTGAGCACGGGGCGGACGTCGAGGCGAAGCAGCGCACGCTCCACTTCGGCGGCATCACGACCGCGGGCGTGCAGCGCCTGCATCGCCCACCGCGCGGAGCCCGGCTGCGGCTCGGCGTTGTCCACGCGGCGGTACGCGCGCGCGCGGCGGACGCGATGCACCTGCTCCGCTGTGTTGATGAGCAGAAAGAACAATGTGAAAGCGCGCGCAGTGACGGCGAGGGGCTCGATGGGGAGCGCTTCGATCTGCGCGAGCAGCTCGTCGAGCGATGGCGCATCGGGAGCGCCGTGTCGCCGCGCGCGGCAGGCGCGGCGCAAGGATTCCACGGTTTCGAACGCGGACTCGCCCTCGAGGCGTCGAATGGCACGGCCGAGGGCGGCGGCGAGCCATCGCACGTCGTCGTGGAGAGGCACGTCCTCGCGGCGCACGGTTGGGCCGTGACGCACGATTGTTGTCGCCATGAGATGCGGAAGTTAACGGCGGATCTTCGAGCGTGCCTCGCTCGCGATACGAAGGAGGAGGATTAATCGCCACGCATTCGTCACGTTGCGTCGACGTGATGAGTTCTTGCGGATAATAACGCGACGCGTTAATATCTACTGGTGATTCGGAGCTTCGCCGAACGCGAAACGGCACGCCTGTTTGCTCGCGAGTCGCCGCGCCGCTTTCCGGCGGATCTCCAACGCGTGATGCTGCGAATGCTCGTCCTTGTCGATGCCGCTGAGCGCCTGGAAGACCTCCGGGTCCCTCCCGGCAATAGACTAGAGAAGCTCAAAGGAGCGCGTGCCGGTCAACACAGTATCCGCGTCAACAATCAATGGCGCGTCTGCTTCCGATGGACTGGTGCTGACGCGCATGACGTCGAGATCGTCGATTACCACTAGAGGCACCTATGGCTACCCGTAGACACCGTCCTATCCATCCCGGAGAAATCCTGGCGGCCGAATTTCTCGAGCCGCTGGAGGTGACTCAGTATCGACTGGCGCAGGATATCAGCGTCCCGCCCCGCCGCATCAATGAGATTGTGCATGGCAAGCGCGCTATCTCCGCGGACACCGCACTCCGCCTCGGACGCTACTTCGGCACCACAGAACGGTTTTGGCTCAACCTTCAAGCCCGGTTCGATCTCGAGACCCAGCGCGATGAGCTCGGCCCGCGGCTCGCGAAGGAAGTTCGAGTTCTCAAACGCGCCAGCTAACGGGCAGGTGGAGTTGACGGCGCCACGTTATACGGCCGCTGCATGAACGCTGTCGTCCATAAGTTCGGCGGCGTCGCGCTCGCCAATGCGGAAGCGATCCGTCACGCCGTCAGGATCGTCGCCAAACATCAGATTCGCGGTGTTGTCATCGTCGCGTCGGCGATGGGCGGCGTCACGGACGCGCTCCTCGAGATTGCCGCGTTCGCCGCGCATGGTGAACGCGGTGCCGCAAAGAAAGCGATCATCGCTCTCCGGAAGCGGCACGTCGCGGCGGCGACCGAGCTGGCGACAGAGCCGACGCAGGCCAAAGAGCTCGTGGCCACGATAGACCGTGAGCTCGCCGACCTCGCGCAAATCGCGCAACAACTCGTCGCCGCTCGCGAGCGTCTCTCCGCGGCAATGACGGATCGCATCATCGCGCGCGGAGAGCGCCTCTCCGCGCGCCTGCTGACCGCGGCACTTTGCGCGAGCGGCGTGCGCGCCGAGTATGTGGACGCGGCGTGCGTCGTTTACGCGAACGGACGCCACGGCGACGCCGCCCCTGACTTCGCGCGCACCGCGAGCGCCGTGCGCGAGCAGCTCGTGCCGCGCATCGAGCGCCACATCGTCCCGGTGCTCCCCGGCTTTCTTGCCAGCGGCCCGGATGGCGCGATCGTCACGCTCGGACGCGGCGGCTCCGACCTCACCGCGACGCTGCTCGCGCGAGCGCTCGGTGCGTCGACCGTCACGCTCTGGAAGGACGTGCCCGGCGTGCTGACGGCTGATCCGCGGGTCGTCCCGGACGCGCGGCTCATCCCCCGCGTCCACGTACGCGAAGCTGCGGAGCTCGCGTACTATGGCGCCAAGCTGCTGCACCCGCGCGCGCTGCTGGGGCTCGGCGACAAGACGCGCCTCTTCATTCGCCCGCTCGCCGACCCCGACGCGCCGGGCACGGAGATCTCCGCGCGGCGCGATCGCGCCGCCGAGAAGCGGCATCCGGTGCGCGCGATCACGGCGATCGGCAAGCAGGCGATCATCACGATCTCCGGCGACGGCATGGTCGGGGTGCCGGGGATCGCCGCTCGCGCATTCGGCGCGCTCCAGGGCGTGGGCATCTCCGTCGCGCTCATCTCGCAGGCGTCGTCGGAGCACTCGATCTGTCTCGCGGTGCCCGACGCTGTCGCGCGTGACGCGGACAAGGCGCTGCGCTCCGCGTTCGCGCAGCAGCTCGCGCAGGGAGAGGTCGAGAGCATCGACGTGCGTCCCGGTACGGCGATTCTCGCCGTCGTCGGGCTCGGTATGGCCGGTACCATCGGCGTCGCCGCGCGCCTGTTCGACGCCATCGCCGCGTCGAAGACCAGCGTGATCGCCATCGCACAGGGCGCGTCCGAGCTGAACATCTCCGTCGTCGTCGACGAGCGGAGCGCTGCGCGCGTGCAGCGCGCCGTGCACGCCGCATTCCGCCTGAGCAAGATTGGCGGCGGCGCGGCCGCGGTGTCGAGCAAGGCCGATGTGGTGATCCTCGGTTATGGCCGCATCGGACGCGAGCTCGTCACACAGCTCGGCAAGGTGACGACACGCGCGCCGCGCGGCGTGCGCGTGGTGGCGGTGATCGACAGCAGCGGCTACGTGTTCGACCCTCGCGGCCTTTCGCCGCGCCGGCTGGCGTCGCTCACGAGCCGCAAGCAGTCCGGCGTCTCACTCGCCGAAGTGCGTGGTGGCGTGCGCGCGAGCGCGCAGGATGCGCTTGCCGACGTGGCGCGTCATGCCCTCTCGCGCCCGATTCTCGTGGACGTGACCGCCGGAGACACGAGCGCCGTGCTCGAAACAGCGCTGCGCCGCGGGATGGACATCGTGCTCGCCAACAAGAAGCCGCTCGCGTCGCCGCGTGGCACCAAGAAAGGCGGAGGCTTGGCGCGGTCGGCGGCGGCGCGCGGCCGGCGTCTGCTGCACGAAGCGACCGTGGGCGCCGGCCTCCCGATCATCGATACCATCCGCAAGCTCCAGGAGTCGGGCGACGAGGTGCTCACCATCGAGGGCTGCCCATCGGGAACGTTGGGCTATCTTTTCGGCGAGCTCGGACGCGGGACACTTTTCTCCACCGCGCTGCGCGCCGCGATGGCCGCGGGCTACACGGAGCCGGATCCGCGCGAGGACCTCTCGGGAATGGACGTCGCACGCAAGGCGCTGATCCTCGGACGGTTGCTCGGCTTCGAGGGCGAGGTCGAGTCGGTTCAGGTGGAGTCGTTGGTGCCGGAGGCATTCCGCGGCGTGCCCGCCGCCGATTTCATCGCGCGGCTCGAGGAGATGGATTCCCTCTGGCGCGAGCGCGTGGAACGCGCGCGAGCGTCGAACACGGTCCTGCGTTACCGCGCGACCGTGAGCCCCACGGGCGTACACGTCGGTCTCGTCGGCGTGGACCTCGGCAGCTCTTTCGCGTCACTCACCGGCACCGACAACCAATTCGCGATCACGACGACGCGCTACCGCACCAATCCGATCGTCATCACCGGGCCTGGCGCCGGCGTGGCAGTCACGGCGGCGGGCGTGCTGAACGACTTGCTCAAGCTCGCGGGGTCGCGCTGAGCGCGACCATGACCACGAGCCAGCGCTGCGACGACTGCGGCGCCGAGCTCGGCCCGCGTGACACGGCCATGCGGTGCCCGACATGCGGCGGTCTGCTCTCGCTGCGTTACGACGCGCCGGCCGAGCGCGGTCAGGCGCTGCGCGCGCGTTTTGACGCGCGGCGATCGCCGGCGTCCACCTTCGATGTGCTGACGAACGACGTGATTCCGCTCGACGCGTCCGGCGTGTGGCGCTACCGCGAGCTCGTGCTGCCTGACGCGGACGCGGCCGACGTGGTGACGCACCCCGAGGGGAACACGCCGCTGCTACGCCGAGCGTCCGTCGCGCGGTGGTGCGGAGTGGACACGCTGCTCATGAAGCACGAGGGCGCGAATCCCACCGGATCGTTCAAGGATCGCGGGATGACGGTTGCGGTCACGCAGGCGCGGCGCGTCGGCGCGTCGGCGGTCGCGTGCGCCTCCACCGGCAACACGTCCGCGTCGCTCGCCGCATATGCGGCGCAGGCCGGCCTACCCGCGCTGGTACTGGTGCCGAGCGGACAGGTGTCGCTCGGCAAGCTCGCGCAATCGCTGGCCTACGGCGCGCATACGCTGCTCGTGCGCGGCGACTTCGATGATTGTCTGCGACTCGCACGCGAAGCCGCCGAACGACACGGCGTGTATCTCGCCAACTCCGTCAACCCATATCGCATCGCCGGACAGAAGACGATCGTGCTCGAGTTGCTCCAGCAGCTCGGCTGGCGCGCCCCGGACTGGATCGTGCTCCCCGCCGGCAACCTCGGGAACACGTCGGCATTCGGCGCCGCGCTCCATGAGGCCGCGGAGCTCGGGCTCATCGACACGATGCCGCGCATCGCCGCCGTGCAAGCGTCCGGCGCCGCGCCCTTCGCGGCGAGCTTTCGCGACAACTTCCGCAAGCGCCACACCGTGCGCGCCGAAACCGCGGCAACGGCGATCCGCATCGGCGATCCCGCGTCGTATAGCCGCGCGGTGCGCGTCATCCGTGAGACCAACGGCGTGGTGCTCGATGTCCCGGACACCGCGATCCTCGATGCAAAGGCAGTGGTGGACGCCTCCGGTGTCGGCTGCGAGCCGGCGAGCGCGGCAAGCGTCGCCGGCGTGCGTGAGCTCGTGTCGCGCGGCGTCATCGGTCCGCGGGACGCGGTCGTCGCCGTGCTCACGGGACACGTCCTCAAGGATGCGGACATCCTGCTTCAGTACCACCGCGAAACAGAACCGGCGCCGGCGTATGCAAACCGCCCCATCGAGATCGACGCAGACTTGAGCGCGGTGGAGCGTGTGCTTGCCTCGGCGCGCCGGCACGGGACGGAATGACCGAGTCGCACAGCGCTCGAGTGCGTGTCCCTGCCTCCACCGCTAACGTTGGCGCTGGGTTCGACTGCATCGGCTTCGCCGTCGACCGTTGGCTCACCGCGTCCGTCGTGGCAAGTGAAGATTCTGCACGAGGGGGGGACGCGCCCGAGCTGACGATGCATCGCGACGGAACGCTCGCGTCGCTCGTGCTGCCACCAGCCGATGACGCCGTCGTCGCGGGTTTTTCGGCGGCCTGCAAGATGCGCGGCCGAGCGCTTCCTCGACGGCTCGACTTCAAACTCCACTCGGACATTCCGATCGGTCGCGGGCTCGGCGCTTCGTCCACAGCGCTCGTGGCGGGCGCGGCGTTGGCCAATGCGGCGCTCGAGCTCGGGCTCGATCGGCAGCAGCTCGCGGAGCTCTGCTCTGAGGTGGAGGGCCACCCCGACAACGTCGCCCCCACGGTGTTCGGCGGCGCGGTGCTCGGTGTGCCAAGGACGGGCGAGGATTCGCGGCGCTGGGTCTTCGCACCCATCGGCGTACATCGGAGTCTGGCGTTCGCGTTCGTCGTCCCGTCCGTCATAGTGGAGACCGCGGCGGCTCGCGCGATCTTGCCCCGCGAAGTTCCGCACCGCGTCGCCGTGCAGGCAGCCGGAAAGGCGGCGGCACTGGCACACGGACTCGTCACCGGCGACAGCGCGCTGTTGCGAATCGCGCTCGATGACGTGCTGCACGTGCCCTATCGGCGCCACCTCGTTCCGGCATACACAGAGGTCATTGGCGCCGCTTGCGCGGCCGGTGCCTTCGGCGCGACGCTCAGCGGATCGGGGTCGACGGTGCTGGCTATCGCCACGCAGGACGTGGTGGCACCCGTAGCGCAGGCGATGCAACAAGCGTTCGCCGAGCATGGCATGGTGGCAGAGTCGTTCGTGCAACGAACAATGCTCGACCGTGCGTCGTAGCTGACGGTCGAACGCGAGCCACTCCGGAGATTACGCAGCGACGGCGACGGGCACCGGACCCGCCGGGACGAGCTCCTTGCGACCGAGGTCGATTCGCAGGTTCATGCCCTCGAGCCCGTATGCCCCGAGCAGCACCATGTCGCCGGGTTCAGCGAACGCGACGGCGGTGATCGCCGAGCGCTCGCCAGCGAAAACGCGAGCAAACCCGACTTGGCGACTCAAGACTCTGCCGTCAGCCGTCTCGAACATGTCAATGCGTTCCGGCTCGACGCCGAGATCCTCGAGGACGTCCCGGGGAATCCAGTTGTACTCGCTGCCGGTATCGACCATCACATCGCTCAGCGTGCGCTTGTGCGCTGGCCTGGCGTGGTGCGCAACACTGATTGTCGTGCGAAAGATTCCCATGTCGTCGATCATATCGGGCTCCGTTGCGCGTATTGTCACCAGGTCGCTGCTTTGGACATCATAATCGCCGGCGCCACGCAGGCTAAAGATGGAGCGAAGCATGGCGCTGGCTGTCTTCCAAAAGGTATGCGTTTGAATTCAGTCTTGGGGAGAAGGCGTGATTGAGCGTTATCTCGTAGCGATCACCCTCAGTGCCGGGGCCATCGCAGCCTCCGCGCAGATTCCTGCGCCACCAGTTGCGGCGCAAAACCCGTCGCCGATGGTCGAGCAAACGCGCGCGCACGAGCGTCTCGCGCCTTCGCAGCTCCGCGGCGTCACGCGCTCGTTCGCCGGCCCGGCGGACAAGCCCGTCGAGCTCTTCGTACCCGACGAGGCGCGCGCGAGCGACGTGGTCGATCTGGTCGTGCACTTCCTCGGCGCCGCGTGGTTGCCAGAGCAGGCGGTCGCGAGGCTCGGCGGTCACACTGTGGCGGCGGTCGTGAACCTCGGCGCCGGCTCCGGCGTGTATCACCGCGCCTTCGCCGATCCCGCGACCTTCGACTCGCTGCTCGCCGGCGTGACGCGCGAGGTGTCAGCAGCGATCGGAACAACAGCGCGCGTCGGCCGAGTGACGCTGGTCGGGTTTTCCGCAGGCCACGGCGCCGTGCGCGCGATCCTCCGTGAGCCGCAGCATTTCGCGCGCGTGGATGCGGTGCTGCTGCTCGACGGCATGCACACGTCGTACGTGCCCGAGGGCACGGTGCTCGCAACCGGTGGCGCTCTGGACAGCACGAATCTCGTCGCGTTCCGCGACTTCGCTCGGGCAGCCATCCGCGGCGAGAAGCGTTTCGTCATCACACACTCGGAGATCTTCCCCGGCACATTCGCCAGCACCACCGAGACGGCCGACTGGCTGCTTCAGGCGCTCGGGCTGCACCGCACGCCGGTAATGCGTTGGGGTCCTCGCGGTATGCAGCAGCTCAGCCAGGTCCGCGCCGGCCGCTTCGAGCTATTAGGCTTCGCTGGGAATTCCGGCCCGGATCACATCGACCACTTGCACGCGATGCCCGAGCTTCTCGCGCAGACGCTTTCACGGTGATACATGACCACCACTGACCGGCGGGTCTGGATCCGTGCGGTGCTGCTCGCCGGCGCCGCATACGTGGTCATCGGCAGGGTATTCGCCTATCCCACCACGCATGCACAGTTCTGGCGATGGGCTGCGTGGGTGGTGAGCGGTGTGGTGTTCGCGGCACAGATTGGGTACGAACATTTTCGACTACGCTACTCGCCTCGCACGACTGCCTTGCATGCGGCGCTGGCATCGGCAATCGGCGGTTTCGGTCTCGCGGTCGCCGCGTCCGTTCACAAGCTGATGGTCAGCTCGGCGCTCGAGGCAAAATGGCTCATCGCATTCGTCGCGTGGCCCGCCATCACCTTCGTACCGGCATTTGTCGTTGCCTTTGCAGTCGCGGCAGTGTTGGCGCGTATCAACCGTGTGAGCTAATCCGCCGTATGCCATCGTCAGCTTTGCGCTCTGCCTCTCTACTCTGCGCATCACTCCTCGTTGCCGGCTGCGTCCGTCCGTCGACAGCACCAACGCCGGAGCCCTCCGTCGCGCGCGAGATGCGCGGCCTCTGGGTCGCAACCGTCCGCAACATCGACTGGCCGTCGAAGGACACGCTCACCGCCGAGCGGCAGCGCGCGGAGCTGATCGACATTCTCGACCGTGCCGCGTCGAGCGGGTTCAACACCATCGTGTTCCAGGTGCGACCCGCTGCCGATGCCGTGTATCAGTCGTCGCTCGAACCATGGGCGGCGCTGCTCACCGGGCATCAGGGCAGCGATCCGGGCTATGACCCATTGGCCTTCGCGGTCGCGGAAGCGCATGCGCGCGGGCTCGAGCTGCACGCGTGGATCAACCCGTTCCGCGCGGGCAACGCGAAGGACAGTGCCGCGCTCGCGCCGGCGCATCTCTTCAACGCGCGCAGGGATCTGGTGCGCGTGTACGGCGCACAGCTCTGGCTCGATCCGGGGGACACCGCGGTGCAGGAGCACGTGATGCGCGTCCTCACGGACATCCTACGCCGCTACGACATCGATGGCATTCACGCCGATGACTACTTCTATCCGTACCCCGAGAAGGATTCGAGCGGCCGCGAGCTCGACTTTCCGGACAGCGCGACCTACGCGCGCGGCGGATCGACGCTGGCGCGCGACGACTGGCGCCGCGAGAACATCGACAAGTTCATCGAGAGGTTGTATCACGAAGCGCATCAGCTCAAGCCGGACATCAAGGTCGGCATGTCACCCTTCGGCATCTGGCGGCCCGGCAACCCGCCGAGCGTCGCGGGATTCGACGCCTACGCGAAGATCTACGCCGACTCGCGAAAGTGGCTGCGCTCCGGCTGGGTGGACTATCTCACGCCACAGCTCTACTGGGCCATCGGTTCACCGCAACAGAGCTTCCCCGCGCTCCTCGACTGGTGGATCGGCGAGAACGTCCTGGGCCGGCACATCTGGCCGGGACTCGCGACGTATCGCGTGAACAGTGGCACGCCAACGGCGTTCGGTACGAACGAGATCGCGGACCAGGTCAAGCTGATCCGCACTCGGCTCCGGGATCCGGGCGACATCATGTTCAACACCACGACGACGCTCAAGCGGAACAACGGTGCCGTGCTCGCGACGATCCGGCCGCTCTACGCGGAGCGCGCGCTCGTTCCTGCTTCGCCGTGGCTGGACAGCGTCCCACCGCCGGCGCCCACGATCACCGTGTCCGGACGCACCTTGCAGATCACGCCAGGCGCGGGGGAAACTTCGCGGTGGTGGCTCGTGCGTGTGCGAAGTCGCGGGAGCTGGTGGAGGCGGGGCCGCTGGACGTCGCGCGTCGTCTTCGGAAACACGACGGCGATCACGCTCGACGCCGACCCCGAGCGCGTGCTGGTGAGCGCGGTGGACCAAGCGGGCAATGTGAGCGCTGCCGCCGAGTTTTCGCGTGCGCCGTAACGGGACCCTCGAAGCAGACTTGAAGCTGGCCCATCAACTTGCGGACACCGCGCGAGCGGTGACGCTGTCGCATTTCCGCCGCGAGTCAGAGCTGCGTCAATGGTCCAAGAGCGACGGAAGCCTTGCCACCGAGGCGGACCTCGCCGTCGAGGACGAAATCCGCGCGTGTCTCCTCCGCGAGCGACCAACCGATGCCGTACTTGGCGAAGAGCGCGGACAGACCGGCTCGGGGACTCGCCGCTGGATTGTTGACGGAATCGACGGGACGGTGGAATTCGCGGCGGGCTCAGACGATTGGGCTACGCTCATCGCGTTGGAGATCGACGGCGTGATCATGGTGAGCGTCTGCGATCAGCCCGCGCGCAACAGGCGCTATTCGGCGGCCCGCGGACACGGCGCCTTTTTCACCGATGCATCGTCGCAGTCGGAACCGCGCCGTCTCCACGTGAGTGAGACGCGAGCCGTTGAGTCGGCACGCAGCCGAGTGCCTCCGGAAGACTGGGTGCGCGGCGATCGCGCAAAACGGATTGCTGCTACTCTCGCGAGCGCGACGAAACCACAGCCGCACGGCGACCATCCTGCGCTGCTCGTGGCGTCCGGCACGTGCGACGTTACGATCTTCTTGTTGGCGGGTCCGTGGGACCTTGCCGGTCCCCTGCTGATCGTGGAAGAAGCCGGCGGACGGTTTACGGACATCGATGGCCGATACGATTGGACGACCGGGTCCGCGGTCTTCTCGAACGGCCATGTGCACGACGAGATCATCCGACTGATGGCCTCCGCGTAATGACGCAGGTCGCGCTATCCCAGTGCCTCGCGGAACACTGACACGACGTCGAGCTGGAACGGCAGCGGCGCAGACGCGGGATGCCACGTGAGCTCGGCCGCGACTACGACATCCTGCTCTCCCGGCCGAACGACGTGCACCTCCCGGCTTTCCGTGTCGACGATCCAGTATTCCGGAATCTTCAGATCGAGATACAGCTGTCTCTTGTCGACGTAATCGCGCCGCCGAGTGGTCTCCGATGTGACCTCGACCACGAGTATCGGAATGGGCGCGCGCTCCCAGGTGGTTCGCGGTGGCGCAACCGGCCGTACCATCAGGTCCGGTTCCACTTCGCTATACGGACGCACCCGGACAACAGCGCGCGGACGGTAGATGCGCCCGAGCGCGTGGGCGCGGACGTACGGCTCGAGGAGCGAGTGGAGAATCGAGACGACAGTCTCGTGACCGAAGGTCGGCGCCGGCGTCACGAACAGCTCGCCGCGCACCAACTCGTACTTGTTGCCGTCCTCCGGCAGAAGCTGGAGCTGCTCGATGGTCCAGTGTCTGATCGCGGGCATATGCATGGGAAGAAAACCCTCCGTGGTGACGGCCGCATGGCAGACGATGTCATGCGTGCGCACGGAGGCGATCACCGAATCACTGCAATCGTTATCGTACTGCCGAGCGTACGCTCGGCGCGGGTGCCGAGTCAATAGCGGCGGCTGGGCGCGGGACAAAATCCGACCAGACTCACATCACGCGGCACTCTTGCGGTACGCGTGCACCGCGCTAAATCCAGAAGCAGCGTCGGACAGCCCGCCCGACGCGAGCTCCATTTCCTCCAAGCGGTTCGGGCCGCCAACTCTTATGACGTCATCCTTATCACACGCCGCGCTCTCATTCTGTGCGCTCATCGGACTCGCGTCCGGCTGTGCTTCCGGCAAGGCTCGCCCGGAGCCGGTTGCCAAGCCGACAGCCACGCAGGCAGACATCGAACGAGGCGGCGGCGAGTCGATCGAGAAGGTGCTTCAGGCCAAGGCACCCGGTCTCTTGGTCTCACGCACCAGCAACGGTGGCCTCTCAATTCGGATCCGGGGCAGTTCGTCGTTCAGCGCCAATAGCGAGCCGCTGTTCGTGATCGACGAGATGCCGATAACGGCAGGTCCCGGCGGTGCGCTGCTTGGCGTCAGTCCGCACGACATCGACACGATCAAGGTGTTGAAGAACCCCGAGGACACAGCGATGTACGGCATGCGTGGCGCCAATGGAGTAATCGTTATCACGACGAAGAAGCCCGGAAAGAAAAGCAGCTGAGCTGCCGATGTTGACGCCGTCGCAGGTTCTCCACCCGGAGGATGCACTGCGTTACCAAGCGCTCGGACTCGTAAGTGCGGCATTCGGCATCCAGCGATGAACCATCTGACGAAATTCGAAATGCGAAGGGACGTGCGCGTCACACGCTGGGCGGTTTCGTTCCTTGTTTTCGTGGCTCTTTCCTGCTCTTCGATCGATGCGCCTCGTTCCGGCGTGACGCTGCTCGTCACCAACGAAACCTGCCTGGCGGGACCCTGCGATTCCCTCCGAGTCCTTGCGTTCCCGAGTGTCCAGCCTAACACGCCCGGCGGGCTCTGGTCGCTCGACCTCGGACTCATTACTACGTCGCAGGCATGCTTCACACTGCCCCCCACAGCGACGTTCCGTGTGATTGGGGTGCGCGAGGACGGCACTGCGGATACAACCACCTTCACGTGGACAAACGCCAAGTCCCTTTCTCTGGGCACCCTGCGACCGTCGTCCTCGCGCATCCAGGCAGGCCCAAGCACCAGTGCATTCGTGCCTGCAAAGGCGGCTGGGTGGCGGATCTCCGTCCCAACTGGATCGCAAGCAACACCGAGTTCGGCCTGCGCATCCTGACCATTCTGCCACGTCTCGCGAGTTACTGCGGCGTGGGTTGCGGAGAATGATTCGGCAGTAGCAATCTGGGGACATGAGGCGCGCGCGTTATCTGATTGCACTTGTTCTGTTGGTGGCGTCGCCGCGCGAGCGTGTCGGAGCTCAGAGCCCTTCTCTCGTTGGTGTCTTCGACGCGCAGAGCGACGTCGGCCGCGTCGCACATTTGGGATCCGCATCGTACGACCAGCAGCGGCAGACATATCTGATCGCGGGCTCAGGTCAGAACATGTGGAACGACCGCGACGACTTTCATTTCCTTTTCAAACAGCAGGGCGGCAATTTCATTCTCTCCGCGCGGGCCCGCTTTCTCGGCGCTGGCGGCGACCCGCATCGCAAGATCGGCTGGACCATTCGTCCGTCGCTCGAGACCAACGGCGCGCACGTGACGGCGGCGCTGCACGGCAACGGACTGATGTCGCTCCAGTTTCGCCGCGCAACCGGCGGCACTACGGAGGAGCAGAAGTCGCGCGACAGCCTGCCCTCTTCCGCGGCGGACGCGGTGATCCAGCTCGAGCGGCGCGACGGCGTCTACACCATGTCAGTCGCGCGGTTCGGCGACACGCTCGTCACGCAGCAGCTTACCGGCGTGTCTCTTCCCGACGCCGTGTACGTCGGCCTCTTCGTGTGCGCGCATAACGACACCGTCATTGAGCGCGCCGAGTTCGGCAACGTGCGCATCACGGTGCCGGCGAAGAAGGACTTCGTGGCCTATCGCGAGTACATCGGCAGCAACCTCGAGATTCTCGACGTCGCGACTGGGAACGCGACGATCGTGCATCAGTACCGTGGATCATTTCAGGCGCCCAACTGGACTCCCGACGGCAAGGCGCTCATCTACGCGCAGGAAGGTCGTCTCTACCGCTTCGACCTCGCTTCGCGTGTGGCCGAAATGATCAACACCGGCTTCGCAACGCGCAACAACAACGATCACGTGTTGTCATTCGATGGCAAGACGTTGGGGATTAGTCACGGGGCGGTTGAGGACAGCGGCCGTTCGGTCGTCTATACCGTGCCAGTAACCGGCGGCACGCCGGCGCGCGCGACCGCGAAGAGTCCGTCGTATTTGCACGGCTGGTCTCCCGACGGCCGCTGGCTGGTGTACACCGGCCAACGAGACAGGGAGTTTGACGTCTACAAAGTGGCCCTCACCGGTGGCAACGAGATCCGTCTCACGTCCGCGCCGGGATTGGACGACGGTCCGGAGTACACGCCAGATGGCCGGTACATCTACTTCAACTCGGCGCGCACCGGACGGATGCAGATCTGGCGCATGCGACCCGACGGGAGCGGGCAGGAGCAGATCACGAACGACGGCTTCAACAACTGGTTCCCGCACATCTCGCCGGACGGCAAGTGGATCGCGTACATCGCGTTTCCGCCGGACGTCGCCGCGGACGATCATCCGTTCTACAAGCACGTGCTTCTTCGATTGATGCCCATCGGTGGCGGACCGGCGCGAGTGATCGCGTATCTGTATGGCGGTCAGGGAACGATCAACGTGCCGTCGTGGGCGCCGGACGGGAAGCGACTGGCGTTCGTGAGCAACACAGCGATGCCGTGATCACGCAACTCCAACTTGCCCCACCTGCAAGTACTGATTCCAACACCACCGCGCTCGCGTACCTCCGCATCGCAGTCGGAGTGCTCTTCCTCATCTGCTTCGGCGCCTTTGCGATCAGTGCCGTAGGTGAGGTCTTGACAGTGCGGCCGTTGCTGCGCCGGTGGCGGCGCCGAGCAGCCTAACGACGCGAGGCTTCCATGCGCGATATGGGGATGTCATCGCGGAGTCGGGTGCGTTGGGTGACGACATGGTCGTGACGGATCTCGACGCGTCTGTCTTGCCCACGCCATCCGGCAGGCGCTGGCTGCGGGCGCGCCGGCCCGACCT
>DATBRO010000152.1:0-8535 GCA_036560265.1 Gemmatimonadaceae bacterium
CTATCTGATGCGCCTCGCTCCCTCGACGATCTTGGGTTTGGCCCGATCACCGCGCACAAACGCTTCGCGCAGATAGGTACCGTTTCTCTTGATCCCCCAGAGAAGCAGAACAGCTCCGGCAATCACGGTGAGGATCGAGTAGCGCCACGTGTCGCGGCCAATGAACGCAGCCGCCATCGCGATGACGCCGAGTCCTACGAGCGCTTCGCCCCAGCGGTCGCGCTCGCGCCGTTGGCGACGACGCCGCTCCTGCGGAACGACGATGTCGTCAGGCGCCCAAGCGTCGAAAATGAGTCCGATGCCGATGAGTCCGATCAGAGCGCCGATCAGGAGGGGGAGCATCTCGAGTCGCATCCTTGTCTTGTAAGGCCACTTTCATGCCCTTGGGTGCGCTTTCCGGTAAACCTCCTTGAGCCGCTCCACGCTCGTGTGCGTGTAGATCTGCGTCGTCGAGACGGATGCGTGGCCTAGCAGCTCCTGTACAGCTCGCAAGTCAGCCCCTGCGTCCAGCAAATGCGTCGCGAACGAGTGACGCAGCGAGTGCGTACTCAACCCCGCGTCCTCCGCGATCTCATCCAAAAAGCCGGCGACGATCTTTTGCACGGCGCGAACGCTCGCGCGTTTCCCCGCGCGGGACAAAAAGACGGCGGCTCGGTCGATTTTCCCGCCGAGTGATGCGGCGAGCTCGTCGCGCTTTCGCTCATAGTTTCGGAGGGCGAGCGTCGCGTGATCGCCCATCGGGATGATGCGTTCCTTTCGTCCCTTTCCGCGGACCTTCACCTGCTGGCTCACGGCGTCGATGTCCTGCCGGTTCAACCCCTGGAGCTCCGACAGCCGCATGCCGGTGGAATAGAAAACCTCGAGCATCGCGGCGTTACGCACGTCGACGAAGCGCCCGCTCGACGCTCGCGTCTCGACCATCTGGAACAGGACGTCGATCTGCGTGCGGTCGAGATAGCCCGGCAGATGCCGCTCGGCTTTCGGCGTGCCGACCGCGCGGGCCGGGTTCGCGTCGACGGCCTCGTTCGTCGCGAGATACCGATAGAATCCACGCACCGCGGCGAGGGCGCGCGCGACCGACCGCTTCGAGAGTCCCCGCTTCGTCAGCCGCGCCATGAAGCCGCGCATCGCGAGCCGATCGACACCTCGCCACGTCCACGCCTGTCCGCCGTAGTACTGCGTCAAGAACGCGACGAACTCCGCGCAGTCGCGCGCGTACGCTTTGATAGTGTTGGGGCTGACGTTCCGCTCTTTCGCGAGATGGATCAGGAACTCGTCGACATCGGGATGCCTGGGGGGGCCCGTCATCGAGCTGCTTCCACCGCCATGATCTCGTCGGCCCACCGCTGCATGTCCACGAGCGCGCGCGCGGCGATCTGTTCGCGCTTCAGTTGCTTGTCCCGGATGGGCTCCGGCAACTCCTCCACAAGACCGAAGTTCGCGTTCATCGGCTGGAAGTGCCGCGGGTCGGCGTCGCGCAGATACCGATACAGCGCGCCGAGCATCGTCGTCGCGGGCGGAGTCACCGGCGGCATGTCGTGAAGCATACGCGAGAGGTTGATCGCGGCGACGAGGCCTGTGGCGGTGCTCTCCGTATATCCCTCGACGCCGGTGAGCTGGCCCGCGAACAGCACCATCGGGTCGTCTCGCAAGGAGAGATGCGGCGTCAGGGCGCCCGGAGCGTTGATGTACGAGTTCCGATGGATGGATCCGAGACGCAGGAACTCCGCGCCCTCGAGACCCGGAATCGTTCGGAAGATGCGCTGCTGTTCCGGATAGCGCAGTCGTGTCTGAAATCCCACCATGTTCCACATGCGGCCGGCGCGGTCTTCCATGCGTAATTGCACGACCGCGTATGGCCTCCCCCCGCCGCGAGGATCGACGAGGCCGACCGGTTTCATGGGACCGAAGCGGAGCGTCTCCCGTCCACGCCGCGCCATCTCCTCGATCGGCATGCAGCCCTCGAAGTACGGGATCGCATCGAATTCGTGCGCGCTCGCTTGATCGGCCGCGATCAGCGCGTCGATGAACGACTCATACTGCTCGCGCGACATGGGGCAGTTGAGGTAAGAACCGCTCTCGGCTCTCGGCTCTCGGCTCTCGGCGGGCATTGTCTCTTTACCGTACCGCGAGGCGCGGAAGACGACACTCATGTCGACCGACTCGCCGGAGACGATCGGCGCAATCGCATCGTAGAACGCGAGCGACTCGACGCCCAGCCGGCGGCGGATTGCGTCAGCCAGGGCGTCGGACGTCAGCGGTCCTGTCGCAATGACGGACGGCGATGGAACGTCGGTGATCTCCTCGCGCGTGACCGTGATGCGCGGATGGGACGAGACGCGCTCGTGCACCGCGCGCGAGAACACATCGCGGTCCACTGTGAGCGCCGAGCCTCCCGGGACGCGGGCCTCGTCCGCCGCCTCGAGCACGACCGACCCGAGCAATCGCATCTCGGCCTTGAGCAGCCCGTGCGCGTTCGACGTCTCAGTGCTCTTGAACGTGTTCGAGCACACCAACTCCGCGAGGTTGGCGCTCTTGTGCGCAGCCGTTTGTCGTATGGGCCGCATCTCGTGGAGCACGACGTCGTGGCCGCGTTGCGCTAACTGCCATGAGGCTTCGGAGCCAGCGAGGCCACCGCCTACGACGTGGATGCGGCTGGGGAGCATGTCTCTACTATAGCGCCGCGGCTGCGCCGCGGAGAACTGCCGCGGCTGCGCCGCGGAGAACTGCCGCAGCTACGCTGCGGAGAACTGCCGCGCCTACGGCGCGGATAAATGAAGCCGACCGCAACGAAACGGTGAGTGTCCTGCCCCGGTGTTGCGCGAGATTGCGCTATGCAGGACTTTCGCCGTATCGAGGCTTGGCAATTGTCCCGTCCCCTCACGGTTGCCGTTTATCGGGCGAGCGCACGCTTTCCGGCCGACGAGCGGTTTGGGCTGACGCTGCAGATTCGCAAGTCAGTCTCATCGATAGGCGCGAACATCGCTGAGGCATTTGGCAGGGCCACCCGCGCGGACACGGCGCGTGTGCTGCAGACATCCATCAGCGAAGGAAATGAGACGCTACATCACCTGATTACGGCGCTGGATCTCGGATACTTGGCGCAGGACGACTTCGATAGGCTTGTGGCCCAACTCGAGCCTGTGAGGCAAAAGGTCTACAACCTCCTGCTTCGGATTCGTCGGCGCGTCTAACAGTTCTCCGCCGCGAAGCGGCGGCACTTGCCCGCGCTGAAAGCGCGGCAGTTGGCTACCCTGCCAACGCCGGCGCCTCTTCCGTCTCCGGCGCCTTCGGCGCCTCCCATTCGTTGCCGCACTTCATGCATTTGCGGTAGTCGCCGCGCGTCTTGGTGAACTTCATCTCAGCCCCGACGAATCCGCATTCGGGACACTTCTCGTTCACCGGCTTGTTCCACGCGACGAAATCGCACGTCTCGTTCGAGCAGGCATAGAACGCCGTGCCACGCTTCCGCGAGCGCCGCTCGACCAACTCACCGCCGTCCTTGGGACAGAAGACGCCGGTCGGCATCGATTTGGTGCCTCGACACTTGGGAAACGTCGAGCAGCCGAGGAACTCGCCGCTCCGTCCTGACCGCACCACCATCGGCGCGCCGCACAGGTGACACGGAATGTCCGTCATCTTCGGCTTGACCTTTTCGCCTTTGATGGGGCGCGTGTACTTGCACTTCTTCGGATGATTCTCGCAGGCGAGGAAGGGACCGAAGAATCCGCCACGCGGCTCGAGCTTACCGCCGCAGTCGGGACAGCGCAGTGCGCCGATCGCCGAGAGGTCGTAGGCGACGGCGATCAATGCGGGCGCGTCCACCTTGTCCAGACGCTTGGCGAAGGGACCGTAGAAATCGGACAGCACCTTCTCCCAGTCGAGATCCCCTTCTTCGATCTTGTCCAGCTCCTCTTCCATCTCGGATGTGAATCGCACGTTGAAGACGTCCGGAAACTGCTTGACCATGACACGCTCGACGGTCTCGCCGAGCTCCGAGGGGAAGAAGCGCTTGTTCAGCAGTTCCGTGTAACGGCGATCCACGAGCACCGATATGATCGAGGCGTAGGTGGACGGTCGGCCGATGCCCAGCCGCTCGAGCTCCTTGACGAGTGACGCCTCCGAGAATCGCGGCGGCGGCTCGGTGAAGTGCTGCGACGGCGTGATGCCGCGGCACGGCACGGACTCGCCCCTCTCGATGAACGGAAGCGGCTGCTCGTCTTCGAGCGCCTTGTGCTCGCCCTCCTCGTGAGCCTCGCGGTAGAGCGCGAGAAATCCCTGGAACTTCACGACGCTTCCCGTCGCGCGGAACAGGTAGCTGCGACGACCGATGTCCGGCTGCGGTCCGACCGGGATGTCGAAGTCGAGCGTGGTGGTGTCGAACACGGCAGGCGCCATTTGGGACGCCATGAAACGCTGCCAGATCAGCTGGAAGAGCTTGAATTGATCGGGCGTCAGGAACTTCCTCAGCTCGTCGGGACGTCGAGTCGGGTCCGTGGGACGCACCGCTTCGTGCGCGTCCTGAGTATTCTTCCCTTTCGCGTCGCCATATAAGCGCATTCCGTCCGCAAGGAACTCCTTGCCGAACAGCGTGCGCAGGTATTCGCGCGCCGCGCCGGCGGCACTTTCCGCCACGCGCGTCGAGTCGGTACGCATGTAGGTGATGAGGCCGACGGCGCCTTCGCTACCGAGCTCCACGCCCTCGTAGAGGTCCTGAGCGACACGCATCGTGCGCTTGGAGCCGAAGCCCAGCTTCTTCGCGGCTTCCTGCTGCAGCGTCGACGTCGTAAACGGGGCCGCGGGATTCTTGCGGCGCTCGCGACGCTTGACCTCGGTGACCTCGAAAGACTTCTTGCCCTTGAGGTCATTGAGAACGCGGTCGGCGGCATCCTTGTTCGGGATCTCGGCCTTTTTACCGTCGATGTGATGCAGCTTTGCCGTGAACTGTTGCGAATCCTTCTCGAGCAGCGCCTCGATCGTCCAGTACTCCGTGGGCTTGAACGCGCGAATCTCGCGCTCGCGCTCAACGATGAGTCGCAGCGCGACCGTCTGAACGCGTCCCGCCGAGATTCCCTTCTTCACCGTCTTCCAGAGCACGGGACTCGCCTTGTAGCCCACGAGGCGATCGAGCACGCGACGCGCCTGCTGCGCTTCCACTTTGCGTGAGTCGATGTACCCGGCGCCGCGAATCGCCGCCTGAACGGCGTCCTTGGTGATTTCGTGAAACAGCACGCGCCTGATCGGAACGCCGACGGCGGTGACGTTGTCGTCGTCGCCCTTTTTCTTCCCGCGCTTCGGACGAATCTGCTCCGCGACGTGGTGCGCGATCGCTTCCCCTTCGCGATCGGGGTCAGTCGCAATGAACACCGCTTTCGCGGTCTTGGCGGCGGTCTTGAGCTCCGCAATCGTCTTTTCCTTTCCGGGAATCGGAACGAGGTCGGGCTTGAAGCCCTTCTCGACGTCGATCCCGAGCTTCTTCTCGGGCAGATCCATGATGTGCCCGACCGTCGCCTTCACCTTGTATCCGCGGCCGAGGTATTTCCCGATCGTTTTCGCCTTGGCCGGCGACTCGACGATGACTAGCGACGTACCTCCGGCACTGTCGGTACCGGTGTCGATTTCGGTAACGATAGACTTCTTCTTTCGTTTGGGCGTTGTCTTCTTGGCTGCCATCTCAGTGCACCGTTTCTCGACCTTCCGCCGCCGGCGCAGAGAAGCCGGCACCCTCGACGAGCGCCCGGAGATCATCGAGGGCGATCCGGCCGTCGATCTGGACCAGTGCCCGCTCGATGATTTGCTCCAGCTCGGACGAAGTCAGGGCGCCACTGCGTGAGAGGGCCAGCAACTGGCCCCACGCCTCTGGCGCGAACCGTCCGCGCTCGTGAGGTCCGAGGATTCGAAAGGTCATGAGCTATCTAAAGAAGGGAGGAAAACGGCTAAGGTCCCGCACCGATCCGCTCCCGTTGTAATCGCTTCGCTTTGCCCAAGGTGACTTCACTACCTTAGATACGTCACCGGGAGTACAAACTAGCGGTTGCGTCAATGGGGGATCACACTTCAGCGCCACTCGGGCGCCAGTAAGGCGCTACTTCTTGCTCAGCTTCGCAACTATCTGATCTGCAACCTGCTGCGCAGTAAGAGTTTCCGTGGCGATCTCGAAGTCAGAGGCCTGGTACGCAGCCCGGCGCGTTTCGAAGAGCTTGGTGAGCTCACCCAGGGGATTCGGATGGTTGAGCAGCGGACGGCCCCCTGCGACCCCGGCGAGTCGCTTTATGGCGGTTTCGGGGCGGACACGAAGGTACACAAACACCGCCGGGGGGCGGATTACGGCAACGTTCGTTGGATCCGCTATCCAGCCGCCACCTGGTGCCAGCACCATGTTGCCGAGATCCTTGAGCTCCTCCGTGAGCTTATGCTCGAGCTGCCGGAATCCCGCTTCACCGCGCTCGCCGAAGATCTGCGAAATCGGCATTCCTTCGCGACGCTCGATTTCGGCGTCGAAGTCGAGGAACGTTTTTCCGAGCTTTTGAGCCACGATCGCTCCGACCGTCGACTTGCCCGACCCTGACAAACCGACGAGGACGATGTGCGGCTTACTCGGATCGAGCGCGGAGACGGTTTGTGAGCTGCGAAAGGTAGCCGTCATAGTTGTGCCGGGTTTCTCGAAGTGAATCGCCACCAAACTTCTCGAGCATAGCTTCGGCGAGCACGATCGCGAGCATCGCCTCGGCAATCACTCCCATGGCGGGCACCGCCGTCACGTCGCTTCGTTCGGCGGTTGCCTCAGCGGGCGCTCCCGTCGCGACGTCTACCGTGGCCAGCGGTTTCATGAGAGTGCTGATGGGCTTCATTGCTACACGAACGACGAGCGGCTCGCCAGTCGTCATCCCGCCCTCGAGCCCGCCGGCTCGGTTCGTCCGACGGTGAACGCCTCCGGTGAGGATGTTGCGGGGCGCTGGCTCGATCTCATCGTGAACCTCGGCGCCGGTCACGCGAGACGCCGCGAACCCCATCCCGATCTCGACTCCCTTTACCGCCGGGATCGACATTACGGCTCGGCCAATTCTCCCGTCGAGCTTACGGTCCCATGACGTGTGCGAACCAAGCCCGACGCACAGACCCGTGGCGACGACTTCACAGACGCCGCCCAGCGTGTTGCCTTCGCGCTTCACCGTATCGATGCGCTCGATCATGCGGGCCTCGGCGTCCTTATCGAGCGTGCGCAGTACGGAGATGTCGGCGGCGGCGTTGATGTCGTCCGGGAATGGCTCTGGCCGCGTTGCCGCGACGTCGCCAAGCTGGACGAGGTGACTTCCAATCCGGACGCCGAACTCCGAGAGAAATCGCCTGCAGATGGCAGCCGCCGCCACGCGCGCCGTGGTTTCGCGCGCTGATGCTCTCTCGAGAATGTCACGCGCGTCTTCCCGGTCATACTTGAGGAGACCCGTGAGATCGGCATGACCCGGACGAACGCGGGTTACGGCGCGCTTGCGTTTGGGGTCTTCGGCGCGAGGCGCCGGATCCATCGTCTCCTGCCAGTTCTTCCAGTCACGGTTGCGGATCAACATCGCGATGGGAGATCCGATGGTCTCACCCGCCCGGACGCCCGAGAGAAGCTCCACGGCGTCGCGCTCGATCTGCATCCGTCGTCCACGACCGTATCCTTGCTGCCTGCGCGCCAGCTGCTCGTCGATATGCTCGGCGAGGAGGGATAGTCCCGCCGGAATTCCCTCGAGGACGCTGACCAGCGCCTGGCCGTGCGATTCGCCTGCGGTGGTGAAGCGGAGCATTCTGCGGGAAGCGGGAAGCGGGAAGCGAGGGAAGTGAAAAGCGTAAAGCACGAAGCGGGAAGCGCAACTGGGAGACCAGATCGCGCTTCCCGCTTCCCGCTTCCCGCTTCCCGCGGTTACGGAACCGGATTCAAGTTGACCGCGCGGACGTCGATGATGACGAGACCATTGGCAGAGAGGCCGACGATCTTCAACACGACGTCGGGAGGGTCCGTCGGGAAAGGCAGGGACACTCTCAGCGGACCAATCAGTTTCGTCTTGACCGGCAAGGTGCCGGCGGAAAGAAAGTGCGCAACGTCCAGAATCGAGATCGAGGCGTTATCCGAAGCGACGAACGCGAGGCGCTCCGATGGTCCTGGTGTAGCCGCCCCATTAGCTCTCGGGTGGAAGGCGATTCCTGCGCCGCTCGAGAAGGTGTTGAACTTGCCTTGCAGACGAAGATGGAACGGCTCGTCCACGCTCGCGAACGAAGATTCTATGCCGTGGGCAGCCACGGTTATACCCGAACTGTCGAGCGCCAATCCGTGGACATGCTCGGCAGCGTTGTTGGTGAGGTCCGTTTGCGAGAAAACTGACGAGAAGAAGGGGAACGTGTCAGCTGGAAAGCGGCGAGCGGCTGGGAGTGGGGCAGGGCCGGCCATGAAGATCACACCCGCACCTACGGTGTTTGCGGAGCCGAACGCGACCCACTTCCGGTCGCCGCTTGTGGCGACGAACGAGGTGTCCGTGTAGCCAATGCTGCCGA
>DATBRO010000153.1:0-13761 GCA_036560265.1 Gemmatimonadaceae bacterium
TGAGGAGCGGCAGCGCGACGGTCGTGTCGAGGTAGCAGACGACCGTGTCCGGCAGCTTGTCCGGATCGACCTTGCCCCACGTCACCGCCTCGCCCGGCGTCGCGCCGGAGAGGCCGCCCGTGTCGGGCCGCGCGTCGGTGATCTGGAGGAAGTAGTCGTGCCCCGCCTCGTCGATCCCGAGCACTTCCTGGATCTGCGGCTCGGTCTGGAGGACGAAGTTCTTCGGGCTGCCGCCGCCGATGATCAGGACCGCGCTCTTGCCGCCGCCCCTCTTCGCGGCGTGTACGATCGCCGCGGTCTCGTTCACGTCGGCCGAGACGTCGAACGCGAAGCCGCCTCCCTCGAGCGCGCTCCGCGCCACGTTCATGCCGATCGAGGAGTCGCCCGGCGACGACGTGTAGACCGGCACGCCGTATTCGTGCGCGGCGCCGAGCAGCGACTTGCGCCCGATGCCGAGCCGCTTCTCGCGCTCGAGCACGTACTTGCCGCAGAGGTGATGGAATTCCGCGCTCGACATCGGCCGCTGGAACTCCGGCGACTGAATGATCGCGCGGAAAAACGCGTCGGTCGACAGCAGCACGTCATAGTCGAAAAACACGTCGTAGATGCGGACGATGCCCTCTTCACGCAGCACGACGTCCGACTCCTGTGGGTTGCCGCGATGCATCGCGAGCCCGAGCCCGAAATGCGTGTCGTGGTACAGGTTCGCGCCCGTCGAAACGATCCAGTCTACGAAGCCCGATTCGATCAACGGAATCAGCGCCGCCATGCCGAGGCCCGCGGGCGTCAGCGCGCCGGTGAGCGTCATGCCGACCGTGACGTCCGGGTCCAGCATTTTTTTCGTGAACAGTTGACACGCCTCGCGCAGACGCGCGGCATTGTACGCGAGAAACGCGTCGTCGATCAAATCGGCTACGCTCTCACTACCGCTGATCGGCCGTGGCGCGATCGACTCGCCGCGCAGAAAGCGGCTCTTCTCGGCCACGGTGTGCCGCTCCCCCGCGCGCTCGCGCTCTTCGGCCGCCCTTTTCTGCTCGCCCTTCGGTCCCGCCGCCGATGGCCGCTTGCCGTGTCGTGACGCCTTGAACCCGCCGCGCTCGCGTTGCTTGTCTCCCTCCGGGTGCGATGCACGACTCGTGACTCGTGTCTTTCGCTTTTTAGCCACTACACCTTCTCCAGTCGCGGCGCTGATGGGTGCTGCTGACTGTCGTACGCGTCCAGCACGATCTTCACGGCCTCGCTCGGGTCATCCGTCATGATCATGAGATCGACGTCTCCCGCCGAGATTTTCTGCTCGCGGAGCACCCGTGTCTGAATCCAGCGGATGAGTCCCGCCCAGTAGTGGCGGCCAAAGAGGATTACCGGGAACTGATAGATCTTTCCCGTCTGAATCAGCGTGAGCGCCTCGAACGCTTCGTCCAGTGTGCCGAATCCGCCCGGAAAGATGATGAACGCATTCGAGTACTTGATGAACATCGTCTTCCGCACGAAGAAGTAGCGGAAGTTGATGAGCGTGTCGACGTACGGATTTGCGCCCTGCTCGAATGGCAACTCGATGTTGCAACCGATCGACCGACCGCCGGCCAGCTTCGCACCCCTGTTCGCGGCTTCCATGATCCCCGGTCCGGCGCCCGTGATGATCGCGAATCCTTCCTTCGCGAGCAGCCGCGCCACCTCCTCTGCCGCGGCGTACTGTGGATCCTCGGGATGGGTGCGGGCCGAGCCGAAAATCGTGACGCCTTTCGTAACCGATGCAAGCTCGTCGAAGCCTTCGATGAACTCCGACATGATGCGCATCACGCGCCACGTATCCTGGCGCGTAAAGTCCGTCGGGTCCTGCGAGGGACCCGACAGCAACTTCTCGTCTTCCGTGACCGGCGTCGGCGTGGCAGGGGTGCGAATGGCGTCGTCCACTTTGCGCACCGCGCCGGACGCGCGTCCGGCCGCCTCCTGCGACGGCGGCGTGCGACCAGCCGCCAGATGTCCCGCTTCTGTTCGCTCGCGCAATCCCTCCTGCGCGTCTGCCTGTGCGATCGCCATCAACTCCGTGCTGGCGCGCTTTCCCGACGCGGTGCGCGGCTGGCTGTCGCGTCCACGCCTCGGAGCTGGCAGTGATGTCGGTGGTGCCGGTAGTGCCGGTAGTGCCGGTGGTGCGGGCCGAGGCGCCCGCGTTGGCTTTTTGCGTGGGGGCATGCGGGGAGTCTATGTCCGGGCGTGTAGCTTGCAACGTCACCTTCCAAAATGTCAGTCATCGTACTCCTCGCCGACGGCGTGCGCGTCGATACACTCGTGCACGCGATCGATTCGGGCGCGTTCCCCGCGTTGGGCCGGCTCCACTCCGACGGCGGGATTCACGAAGTCACTTCTGCGTTCCCTTCGGTCACGGGCCCGGCGTACGCGCCCTTTCTCATGGGTCGCTTCCCCGGTTCCGTCGGCTTGCCGGGATTGCGCTGGTTCGATCGGTCGCGCGCGGCATGCAGCTTCCCCGATTACACACGCAGTTACGTGGGCTACCAGATGCGCGCGATGGACCGCGATCTCGATCCATCCGCGTCGACGATTTTCGAGCTGGTGCCGGACAGCGTCGCGGCGCTGAGCGTGATCACGCGCGGACTGCCCCGGCGGCGGCAGCTCGCGTCGCTCACGGCGCGCTCCGCGTTTCGCGCGGCGCGCACGCACTTTCGCGGCGACGTCAAGGGTTGGTTACGCGTGGACCGCGATGTCTCCGCCGAGGTGATTCGGCAGGTACGCGAAGCGCGCTCGCCGTTCGTATTCGCCGCGATGACCGGCATCGACAAATCGTCGCACGCGTATGGCCACGGCAGCGAGAGCGTGCTCGAGGCGCTGCGCATCGTCGACGATACGGTCGCCGCGCTTCGGCACGACCTCGAGCGACGCGGCGCGTGGGACACGACGCGCCTGTGGGTGACGAGCGACCACGGTCACTCGCGAGTGAGTCACCACGAAGATCTCGCGCGGGTCATCGCGGGATTCGGGCATCGCGTCATCGCGCACCCATGGGTCTATCGCCTGAACGCGGACGTCGCGGTGATGGTCAGTGGGAACGCGATGGCGCACGTCTACGTCGACCTCGAGCGGCGCGAGCGCCCGTTCTGGCGCGGCATCTCCGAATGGGGACACGAGCTCGCCGAGCAGCTGCTCGGCCGTCCGTCGCTCGATCTTTTGATTCTGCCAGTGGATGAAGAGCGGTGTGCGGTGTGGTCGAGGACGAACGGCCGCGCCACGGTGATGCGAAAGGACGACCGCTTCTCCTATCTCACCATCGAGGGCGATCCACTCGGCGTGGGGCACGAGCTGCACGACGCGTCCGCATCCGAAGCCCACGAGGCGACGTGGAACACCGACTATCCGGACTCGGTGGTGCAGATCGCGAAGCTCACCGGTTCGGAGCGAGCCGGAGACATGATCCTGTCAGCGTCGCGCGATTGGGATTTCCGCGCCCGCTACGAGCCGATCCCGCACGTCAGCTCCCACGGCGCGCTGCATCGCGATCACATGGTCGTGCCGTTGTTGCTCGACCGGCCGCCCGCCCGCACGCCACGACGCACTGCGGACGTCATGCCGAGCGCGCTCGCGGCATTGGGACGCGCCATCCCATCGGGGCTGGACGGAGAGTCGTTCGTCTGACGTCCAACACCAGGACTGTCATCCTGAGGAGCGCAGCGAGCCTGCCGTGACGATTCGTTCGCTTCGCTTCGCAGGATGACAGTACATTTTCCTCTATGGGCTGGTCCCGTCTGACTTTCTCATTGATTGGGAGATCGCTGCGGAATCCGGCGGTCGGCGTCTCGCTCATTCGCGTGGCGTGGCGCTTTCGACGACGCGGTTGGTTCAAACGCGCTCCGTTTCTGCCGCTGCCCGACACCAAGTACATGCGCTGGCGCATGCACACCGCGTACGGACGCGACGACGCGGTGCCGCCCGCGGACGACGTGATTCGCTACGCCCGCTGGGCGACGCGCGCACAATGACCGTGTCCGCCGCCACGACGTCGCTCGAGGTGCGCATCAAACAGCGCGCGCATGAGCTGGGATTCGATCCTGTCGGCGTCACGCGGCTCGGGCCAGCCGCGACGCATGATGCTTTTGTGCGGTGGCTCGCGCGTGGCTACGCCGGCGAGATGTCCTATCTCCCGCGCGGCGCCGAGAAGCGTCGCGACACGACGCTCCCGTTCCCCGGTGTCCGCAGCGCGGTCGTGGTCGCGTTGAATTATGGCGGCAAGCAGCCGGCCGGATCTGTCGCGCGCTACGCCCGTGGCGACGACTACCACAACGTGATGCTCGCGCGGCTCGAGGAGATGCACCGATGGCTCGAAGCCGAGTGCGGTCGCTCGATCAAAGGCAAGGCGTACGTCGACACCGGCCCGATTCTCGAACGCGATCTCGCGCAGCGCGCGGGACTCGGCTGGATCGGCAAGAACACGATGCTGATCAATCCTACCCGCGGCTCGTTCTTCTTTCTCGGCGCGCTCCTCGTGGATCTCGAGCTCGATGCCGATGCGCCGTTCGAAGCGGACCGCTGCGGGAGTTGCACTCGATGTCTCGACGCGTGTCCCACCGGTGCCTTCGTCGCTCCGCACGTGATGGACGCGCGCCGCTGCATTTCCTATCTCACGATCGAGCACCGCTCCGAGATCGCGGCCGAGCTCCAGCCGCTCATGGGTGAGCTCATCTACGGTTGTGACATCTGCCAGGACGTGTGTCCCTGGAACCACAAGTTCGCCACCGAAGCTGGCGATCCGGCGCTGACGCCTCGGCCGGAGAATGTCGATCCGGATCCAAGCGATCTTGTCGAGCTGACGGATGAAGAATTCCGGGTTCGCTTTGCCGGATCACCCATCAAGCGGGCAAAGCGACAGGGCATGGCCCGCAATGCGGCCATCGCGATCGCGAATCGTGGCGATCCCGACACCGGCACGCGAATCGCAAAAGCGCCGGCTGATGACTGAGCCGTCTCACGCGCCAGAAGCGAGCTCGAGCGCTCATGAAGTCCAGAGCGACATGTACAAGTTGCTCATCCGGAGCGTGCGCGACTACGCCATTTTCCTGCTCGACACTCGGGGCTACATACTCTCCTGGAACGAGGGCGCTCAACGTCTCAAAGGCTACAAGCCTGACGAGATCATCGGGAAACACTTCTCCTCGTTTTATCCTCCCGGGGACATCGCTCGCGGCAAACCGGAGTATGAGCTGAAGGTCGCGGTCGCCGATGGCCGCGTGGAAGACGAAGGCTGGCGAGTCCGCAAGGACGGCTCTCTTTTTTGGGCAGACGTCGTCATCACGGCGCTTCGAGACGACAGCGGTGAGCTCGTTGGCTTTGCCAAGGTCACTCGCGATCTCACCGAGCGTCGTCGGGCCGAACAAGCGCTGCGCACGAGCGAGGAACGCTTCCGCCTCATCGTACAGGGCGCGAAGGACTACGGGATCTTCATGTTGGATCGCAAGGGAATCGTGGTGAGCTGGAATGATGGCGCGCAACGCATCAAGGGCTATAGGGCCGATGAGATCATCGGCCGCCACTTCTCCACCTTCTATCCCGCCGAAGACGTCGCCGCCGGAAAGCCCGCGTGGGAGCTCAAAGTGGCCGCCGGCGAGGGCCGCGTCGAAGATGAGGGTTGGCGCGTTCGCAAGGATGGCACGCTCTTCTGGGCCAACGTGATCATCACCGCGATGCGCAACGACGCCGGTGAGCTCATCGGATTCACCAAGCTGACGCGCGACCTGACCGAACGGCGCGCAGCGCAGGAGCGCGCCGTCGCCGACGCCCGCCGCCTCGCCGAAGAGCAGGCGTCGAACAAGTCGAAAAGCGACTTCCTTGCGGCCATGTCACACGAGCTTCGTACGCCGCTCAACGCGATCGGCGGGTACGCCGAGCTGATCGAGATGGGCGTCGGCGGCCCAATAAGCGAGCAACAGCGCGAGTATCTGGAGCGCATCCGCGGCAGCCAGCAGCACCTACTCGCACTCATCAACGACCTGGTGAATTACAGCCGGATCGAATCGGGGCAGATCAGCTACGAGCGCGAGCGTGTTGAGTTGCACGACTCCGTCGAGCGTGTGATGGGTATGGTATTGCCCCAGGCGGCCGCAAAGCGGATCGCGCTCGTGCATGGCCCCTGTCCCGACAAGGTCGTCGCGACGGCCGACAGACTGAAGGTCGAGCAGATCGTGCTGAACGTGCTCTCGAACGCGGTGAAGTTCACGCCCGAAGGAGGAAGGATCACGCTGGCGTGTCGCGCGACGGACGATGCGGCGTTGATCGTCATCCGTGATACCGGCCCGGGAATTCCGGCGGACCAGCGCAACGCTATCTTCGAGCCGTTCGTGCAGCTCGGTCGTTCGCTCACGAGCGCCCACGAAGGAACGGGGCTGGGGCTGGCGATCAGTCGCGACCTCGCGCGCGCCATGGATGGCGACGTCGCCGTAGAAAGCACGCTCGGAGAAGGCTCCACCTTCACCCTCCGGCTTCCACGGGCATAACGCGTTTCGGGGCGCGCAAGGGCGCGCCTCACTGCCCGAAACCGCTTCGCTTGTGATGCAGGGTCTGGCGGACCCAAGCGCGTTCCTTTATAGTCGGGCTGTTCGTCTTAGAGCTGGCGAGCACGACGTGTGAGTTGCGAGGTCCTCCCCTCGCAATCCTGCCTGAAACACGTCGACCCGCCGGTCAGAAGATCGCCCTCCTCCCCGCGGTCCGTTGAGCCGTTTCATACTCAGTCTGTCGATCGCCGCAGTTGGCATCGGGCTAGCCGGTGCCAGAAGCGCCGCGCGCGCGCCCCAGACGGCAAGAGCCTCGCTCGAGCTGACCTCGAGCGGAACCGTGACGGGACGCGTCGCGAGCGGGAATTCGGTCGTCGACGACGATGAGCGCGAGATCGCCCGAGCGCGCATCCGCCGAGCCGAGCCGGGCACCTACATCTCCGAGATTCTGCGCGCGCGTGATTCCGCGCTGGCCCGCTGGCCCGATCGTCACGGCAACCCGCTCCGCGTCTGGATTCAGTCGGCGTCGGGCCTCGACGATTGGCACATGCGTTATGTGTACGAAGTGCACGCCGCGTTCGTCGCGTGGGACACGCTGCATCTACCCGTGCGCTTCCAGATCGTGGCGGATTCCGCCAGCGCCCCCATCCACGTCACCTGGATCGACCATTTCGTCGAGCCGATCAGCGGCCGGACGCGCTGGGCGCGGGACCAGGACTACTGGATTACCGATGCGAGCATCGTCCTCGCGGTGCACCATCGCACGGGTGAAGTGCTGGAGGACGACGCGATGCACGCGATGGCCCTTCACGAGATCGGGCATCTGCTCGGTCTGGATCACACGACCGATCCATCGAGCGTGATGGCGCCCAAGGTCCGCGTGCGCAGCCTCTCGGAGTCCGATCGCAGAACGGCGCGCGTGCTGTATTCGCTGCAGCCCGGCCAGTACAGCACTCGCCAGTACGCAGCCGGCAGTTCTCGGTAGTCCTTTACTCCCCCCGGCTGTGCGTCGTCGCGATTTCGTTCCTCTTGCCCTGCTCGGCGGCATCGCCGCGTTCATCGTCGTCCAGGGGAAGCAGATGGGACGCGACCGCGCGACGCGTCGCGCCGCCACGCCCGAGCACGTCGCGCCCGCAACTGTCGAGCCGCAAGGCGGCACCGACCCGACGAAGACTGTCGCGGGCGGATCCGTCGAGTCGGTGCGGACTCTCGACGTTCAACCGCCGGTCGAGTTGCGCCCGTCCGGCGAGCCTGCGCCACCGCGTGACGACGCGGCGATTCGCGAGACGATCCGGGACAACCAGCGCGGTACGTATCTGCCCGCGATCCTTCAGCAGCAGGATCAACTCCTGTTGCGATGGCCGGAACGTCAGCGAGAGGCGCTGCGCGTTTGGATCGAGCGCGACGTCACCATTCCAGATTGGCGACCCGACTATCCCGTCGTCGCCGAACGCGCATTCGATGAGTGGAAGGCTGCGGGATTTCCCCTCCGGTTCGACGTCGTCACCGATCGACCCAGCTCCGACATCCAGATCCGCTGGACGGAGAAGTTTCCGCCGAGCGACGGCATGCGCATCGGACTCACGAGCAAGTCGCGCGATCAGAATGGATGGCTCGTGAGCGCCGAGATCACGATCGCGACGCACGACCGGAACGGTGGCGTGTTAGCACCGGAGCTCGTAGCGGGCGTTGCCCGCCACGAGGTCGGACACGCGCTCGGGCTGGGGCACTCGACGGACACGCTCGACGTCATGTTTCCGAAGTCGACGACACCGGTCATCAGCGCGGCCGACCGCGCGACGCTCCACCTGTTGTACATGTTGCCCCCAGGCGTGGTGAAGTGACGAGTTCTCAGAGGCCGACTTCTTGCCGGATTACCATCGGTAATGAACGGCAAGTTCGACGTAGCGATCGTGGGTGGCGGGCCGGCCGGGTTGTCCGCGGCCACATGGCTCGCGCGATATCTCCACTCGGTCGTTTTGATCGACAGCGGCGATCCGCGTAATTGGGAGACGCGCGGGATCAACTGCTATCTCGGCCTTCCCACGATCAAACCGGCGGAGCTGCGCGCGCGCGGCCGCGAAGAGGCGCGGACGTACGGGGTCGAGCTCATCGACGACTGCGTCCATCGCGTACAAAAGCTGTCGGATGAAGAGTTCGTGCTCACGATGCACAGCGGCGACGACTGCGACGCGCGCCGGCTCCTGCTCGCCATCGGCCTCAAGGACGTATGGCCGGACATTCCGGGACTGGAACGCGCGTACGGCGAGACCGCGCACGTGTGTCCGGATTGTGATGGTTACGAAGCGCGCGACAAGAAGATCGTCGTCATTGGAAACGGCCGAAAAGCGGTCGGCATGGCGCTCAATCTCTCGACCTGGACGCGCAACCTCATCATCTGCACCAACGGCCTCCCGCCGGAAATGGACGAGCCGGAGTACTGCACCAAGCTCGACGCGCTCAACATTCCAGTCATCACGGAGAAGGTGACGCGCGCCGTCGTGCAGCAGGGACGCGTGCGCTGTCTCGAGCTCGAGAGCGGAATGGCGTTGGACGCGGAACGAATCTTCTTCGCCATCGGCCAGTATCCCGCTGACGACTTGGGCGCCCAGCTCGAGTGCAAACGCGACGCCGGTGGTCACATCGTCGTCGACAAGCACTACCACACGTCGGTCTACAACGTGTTCGCCGCCGGTGACATCGTGCCCGGCTCGCAACTCGCGATCGCGGCCGCGGCGGACGGCGCCATTGCGGCGCTGTCGATTCACAAGTCGCTGGTCCCCGAGACGCAGAAACTGATGACGTGAAACGCGAGTCGGTTTCTTACCAGCGCAGCACAATGTCGCGCTGCTTGCGCTCGCGGAGGATGCCGACCTTCACGCCCTCTTCGCGATCACCGTCGACGAGGACGCTCCGCAATTCGCGCACGCTGCTCACCGCCCTGCCCGCCGCCTTGAGAATGACGTCGCCGTCGCGCAGACCCGATTCATACGCGGGCGTACCTGGCGCGGCTCTGAGCACCAGCACGCCGGCCTTCGTTCCCAGCGCCTTGCCCAGACCTTCGGTGATGCTCTCGAGTTTCGCACCGCCAATTGCCTCGTTGAAGATCCACACCGACTGCGCCATTTCGGGCGGTGTCCCCGCAATGGCGGCGCTTGTCCGCATCGGTCGCCGCGGTAGCATTTCGCCGGGATAGACGCGCACGGCCATCGGTGACATCGGCGCCATGGCAGGCATTGGAGCCATGCGGCTCATGACGTATCCCGGCGCCTGTTCCACCATCACGCGAAGGTCCTTCGCGTTCCCGTCTCGCCGGATGCGGACGACGATTCGGCGATCGGGAACGAGCAGCTTTGTCAGCGAAATCTCGCGCTCCCGTACGTCGCTTCCGTTGAGAGCGAGCAGTGTGTCTCCCTCCTGAATTCCAGCGCGTTCGGCCGGCGAGCCGGGTTCCACCAGCTCGATCCGCGGATAATCGAGGAAGCGGATGATGCGCTCACCGTGACGGATCTCGTCGGTGCCGGGACCGTCGAACGAGACGCCAAGGTAGCCGTTTGTCCCCCGCCTGAAGCCGGACTGCACAGCGATCGCGATCTCGGGCGACGTCCGAATCCCCTCGCGCGTCAGTTCGGCGCCTTGGCGTGCCGTCACGAATGCTCTCGAGCGAACGGTGACGCCGTCCAGCGACTCCTGGAGCGCCATGAACGTGCGGTGCATCTCGTCCGCCAGGCGGTCCCGCTCGGCGTCACTCACGCGCGAATGTTCGAATTCGAACCGCAGGGAATCGAACTTGAGCAGCAGTCGCTCGCGCCGAATGCGTGAAGAATCTTTCGACGTGGTAGCACAACCGGTACAGCGCGTGCGGAATCCACCGTCCGTCGTGGCCTGCGCGTGCGCCGGCGCCGCGACGAACGCCGCGGCGGCGGCCGCTGTGAACAAGAACATGTATCGCTGCATCACAGACATCTTTAGAAACCCGTCATCCGGACCCCTTGCGGGAGCACCGTGTTGAGCTGGCGCAGTGTGGCTTCACGCTGGCCAAAAGAGTTGAGATAGAAATCGTTGATCACCGGATCGAACGGCGCGTCGTTCAGCGCTTCGCGCATCGTGCGGTTCACTTGACTCAGCGCCGAGAGGCGGGCGCGCATCACCGCAGGCGTCTCCGCCGAAGCCGCAGAAGAGTCGTTCGCCGCGAGGAACGTCACGGTCCGTTGGTACGCGTTCGCGTACGCGGTCTTCCACCGGTTGGCTTCCTCGAGCGACGCAAATGACGTTGGAAGCGAGTCGGTCGAAGCCTTGCCGCTTGCCGACTGCGTGGCCGCGCCGGTAAAGCCACCGGGGATCGCGGACGCACCCGCGCTGAAGCGCCCGAGCGCGGCTCCGCCGGCGACCAGCAGCAGTGCGGCCGCAACCTGAAGCATCGCCCGCGCGCTGGAGCGCCTGGTCAACGCCGAAGGGCGGGGGCTCCCGGCTCTGGCGTTCCGGCTGTCGGCGATCAGGCCCTCCTTGCGAAGTTGCTGCGACAACGTCTCCCAACGCGTCAACGGAAGCTGCATGGCATCGCGCTCGCCGCCGGCCATCGCGAGCAGCGATCGATGCGCGTTGAATTCAGTCGTGCATTCGGCGCATTGCGCCAAATGCGCTTGTTCGTCGGCGGTCGGCTGCTCGTCAGCGAGCGCCGCCAGCCGTTCAATAGACAGGTGCGACATTTTTCACGTCCTTCCGCAGCGGTACGTCCACCAGATGTGCGAGCAGCGTGCGGAGTCTTGCTCGCGCCTTGAAGAGTTGTGATTTCGATCCGCCCGAAGTGATGCCCAACCGCTCGGCGATCTCCTCGTGCGTGTAGCCCTCGACGTCGTGCAGCATGAACACCGCGCGCGCTCCCGGAGACAGCTTGGACGCCGCGGTCTCGATCGTCGCCATCACCAGCACCGAGTCGGGATCCGGTTCGACCACGGCCGTATCCTCTTCGACATCGGTCTCGATCTTCGCCAGCCGCCGCGTCTTTCGCAGCGCGTTGAGCGTCCGGTTGACTGCGATCCGATGCGCCCACGTGCCGAACTGGGAATCGCCGCGGTACTGTGGCAACGCCCGGAAGATCTGAATCCAGACTTCCTGGGCGATGTCTGCCGCCAGATCCATGTCGTTACCCACCAGACGCCGCACCACCGCATCGATATGCGGAGCGTGGCGCGACCACAGCGAACGCATCGCCGCCTCGTCGCCTTGGATAGCGCGTTGGATGATGAGCTGCTCGTTATCCATTGACGTCACAACCTTTGTCACGCCGTAGTGTCCTAATGGTTTACTTCTTGGCTTGCGTGGTGACCAGGAGCACCAAACGCTATGACGGAAGCTTCACTTTCCAGACAGCGTCCTGTCATCAGACCGGGGCAACTATTCATGCGCAGTCTGAGGTGCAATCCCTTTCCGAATGCAGTTTCGCATGTGGTTGCGCGGAAAATGCTTGCTCGTACTAAGTAGTGCGCCCATCTTGTGCGATCCTGTCGTCGTCGTGTCAGGAACATTTGGCTACGGTCGTCTGTATCCTCAATGGTAGCACTGGCATAGAGCCGACACATCTTTCAGACAAAGGTTGAATTCTTGCTCACGTCGCTGCTGGCTACGCTCCTGCTCGCCACGGGCACGGACGGGACTACGGGGGGACTGCCCTCCAAAGCCCCGGCCGCTGTGGGCATGTCAGCCGCGCGTCTCCAAAAGATCGATAAAGTCCTCGCGCGGGGCATTAAGGCCGGCGGATTCCCTGGTGGCGCCGTAATCATCGGCCGACGCGGCGCGACCGTGATCGAGAGGGGATTTGGGAATCTCAGCTGGAGCGGAAAGTCTCCGGTCGAGCCGTCGCGAACCCTCTACGATCTGGCTTCGCTAACGAAAGTCGTCGCGACCACGTCGGCGATCATGATTCTGTACGATCAGGGCAAGGTGCAGCTCGACGATCGTGTGTCGAAGTTCATCCCGACTTTCAGCGGCGGCCTCAAGGACGACATCACCGTTCGACAGCTGCTCGAGCACCGCTCCGGACTGCCCGCGGGTCGCGATCTCTGGCGCATCGCGTTGACGCCCGGTGAGGCTCGGCAAGCCGTGATCGAGACGCCGCTCGAGTGCGAGCCGGGCGCGTGCCTCATCTACTCCGACCTCGGCGCCGACTTGCTCGGCTTCGTCGCGGAGGCGGTGAGCGGCCAGCGACTGGACGTCTTCCTTCAGGAGCACGTCTTCGATCCGCTCGGGATGCACGAGACATTCTTCCGTCCGCACTGGACGCTCCGCGATCGCATCGCGCCCACGGAGCTGACGCCGCCCCGCGGGTATCCCCTGCGCGGCGAAGTGCACGACGAGAACGCGTTCGCGCTCGGCGGCGTCGCGGGACACGCGGGATTGTTCAGCACCGCCACCGACCTCGCCGTCTTCGCGCAGATGATGCTCAACGGCGGAGAGATCAACGGCGTCCGCATCGTCTCCGACAGCACGGTGGCGCTGTTTACGGCGCGCACCTCGCAACCCGGCACGCGCGCCCTGGGCTGGGACACGTGCGGTCACGACGGAAGCTGTGGTAAGTATCTCAGCGCACGCGCCTACGGTCACACAGGGTTCACGGGAACGTCGCTCTGGATCGATCCCGATCGCGATCTGTTCGTGATCCTGCTGACGAACCGCGTGCACGCGGCCAGAGCGCGCCGGCCCTCGAAAGTGATCGCGGACGTGCGCGCGGACGTGGCCGATGCCGCGGCGCTGGCCATACGTGACGCCGACGGCGACCTGATGGCGATGCCCGCGTCGTTCCGCGCGGACCGCGCGGTCGGGTGGAATCGGCCGATGCGCTCCCGGTCGCGTTCCAAGCGCTCGAAGTCCAAGAAGAAGCCCTCATCGAGCGTGGCCACACCGATTAGGCGCACCGCTTCCAAGAGCGACTAGCGCTCAGAAGGGGTAGCCGAGTCCGATGTAGATCTGGGTGGACTTGGACTGAGGTGACCTGCCGGCGTCCAACGCCACCACGAAGCTCGGACCGAGACCGATGCGAAGACCGCCGCCATAGCCCGAGTTCAGATCGCTCGCGAGCTCGCCGGGCTTGATCGATTCGGACCATACGCGTCCGACGTCAAAAAACCCGCTGAGCACCAGGTGCGCGGGCTTGTTCCGGAGCGTGAACTCCGTGAATCGCCAGCGAAGGTCCGTGTTGACGAACACGATTCCCTTTCCGACGAACCGGTTCTTTGGCAAACCGCGGATGCTGTTGTTGCCGCCG
>DATBRO010000154.1:0-3868 GCA_036560265.1 Gemmatimonadaceae bacterium
GCCGGCGAGCTGGGCTCCACCAGAAAGATCCGCGGATAGTCGAAGAAGCGGATGATGCGCTCACCCTGACGGATCTCGTCGGTGCCGGGACCGTCGAAGGAGACGCCGAGGTAGCCGTTTGTCCCTCGCCTGAAGCCGGACTGCACGGCGATCGCGATCTCGGGCGACGTCCGAATCCCCTCGCGCGTCAGTTCCGCGCCTTGGCGTGCCGTCACGAATGCTCTCGAGCGAACGGTGACGCCGTCCAGCGACTCCTGGAGCGCCATGAACGTGCGGTGCATCTCGTCCGCCAGGCGGTCCCGCTCGGCGTCACTCACGCGCTGATGTTCGAATTCGAATCGCAGGGAATCGAACTTGAGCAGCAGTCGCTCGCGCCGAATGCGCGACGAATCCTTCGTCGTGGTGGCGCAACCGGTACAGCGCGACCGAAATCCACCGCCGGTCGTGGCCTGCGCGTGCGCCGGCGCCGCCACGAATGCCGCGGTGGCGGCCGCCGTGAACAACAACATGTATCGCTGCATCAGAGACATCTCGTTAGAAACCCGTCATACGGACCCCTTGCGGGAGCACCGTGTTGAGTTGGCGCAACGTTGCTTCGCGCTGGCCGAAAGAGTTGAGATAGAAATCGTTGATGACCGGATCGAAAGGCGCGTCGTTCAGCGCCTCGCGCATCGTGCGGTTCACTTGACTCAGCGCCGCGAGGCGGGCGCGCATGACCGCTGGCGTCTCCGCACCACCGGCCGCGGAGTCGTTTGCCGCGAGAAATGTCACGGTCCGTTGGTATGCGTTCGCGTATGCGGTCTTCCAACGGTTGGCTTCCTCGAGTGACGCGAACGACGTCGGAAGGGAGTCGGCCGAGACCTTGCCGCTTGCCGATTGCGTGGGCACGCCGGTAAAGCCACCGGGGATCGCGGACGCGCCCGCGCTGAATCGGCCGAGCGCGGCCCCACCCGCGACCAGCAGCAGAGCGGCCGCCACTTGTAGCGCGAAGCGCGAAGCGGGAAGCGGGAAGCGAACGGCCTGCAGGGTTGCGCTTCCCGGTTCGCGCTTCCCGCTTTCCGTAATGAGTCCCTCGGCGCGAAGGCGCGGCGACAGCTTCTCCCAACGCGTCAACGGGAGTTGCATGGCGTCGCGCTCGTTGCCCGCCATCGCGAGCAGCGATCGGTGCGCGTTCAACTCGGTCGTGCACTCGACGCACTGCGCCAAATGCGCTTGTTCGTCGGCGGTCGGCTGCTCGTCAGCGAGCGCCGCCAGCCGTTCAATAGACGGGTGCGACATTTTTCACGTCCTTCCGCAGCGGTACGTCCACGAGATGCGCGAGCAGCGTGCGGAGTTTTGCTCGCGCCTTGAAGAGTTGTGATTTCGATCCGCCCGAGGTGATCCCCAACCGCTCGGCGATCTCCTCGTGCGTGTAGCCTTCGACGTCGTGCAGCATGAACACCGTGCGCGCCCCCGGAGACAGCTTGGACGCCGCGGTCTCGATCGTTGCCATCGTCAGCGCCGCGTCGGGATCCGGCTCGACCATCGCGGTGTCCTCCTCGACATCAGTCTCGATCTTCGCCAGCCGCCGCGTCTTGCGCAGCGCGTTGAGCGTCCGGTTGACTGCGATCCGATGCGCCCACGTGCCGAACTGGGAATCGCCTCGGTACTGCGGCAACGCCCTGAAGATCTGAATCCAGACTTCCTGAGCGATGTCCGCCGCGAGATCAAGGTCGTCCCCAACCAACCGCCGCACCACTGCATCGATATGAGAAGCATGGCGCGACCACAGCGAACGCATCGCCGCCTCGTCGCCTTGGATAGCGCGTTGGATGATGGGGTGCTCGTTATCCATTGACGTCACAATCTTTGTCACACCTGGGGTGTGATACGGTTTACTGGCCCACGCTGGTAATACGTCGATATTGACGTCCGACGTCTAGAGGGCCGGGAGAGGCAGCCGAGCGCTATTACGGGATTTTCATTCTCCAGACACGATCCTGTAATCGCACCGGTGCCACCTTTCATACGCAGCCTAAGCTGCAAACCCTTCCGACTGCAGTTTCGCGCATGTAGTTGCGCGGAAAATGCTTGCTCGTACTAGGTAGTGCGCCCATTTTGTGCGATCCTGCCGTCGTCGTGCCAGGAACATTTGGCTACCGCTGGCTGTATCCTCAATGGTTGCACCGGTATAGAGCGATACACCCTTTCAGGATAAGGTTTATCTCTTGCTGACGTCGCTGCTCACTTCGCTGTTGCTTGTCTCGGGCGTTGACGGGACCACGGGGGGAGTACCCTCCAAGGCTCCCGCCGCCGTGGGCATGTCAGCCGCGCGGCTCCAGAAGATCGATAAAGTCCTGGCGCGGGGCATTAAGGCCGGCGGGTTCCCTGGTGGCGCCGTCATCATCGGCAGGCGCGGCGCGACCGTGATCGAGAGGGGATTCGGGAATCTCAGCTGGAGCGGAAAATCTCCCGTCGAGCCGTCGCGCACCCTGTACGACCTGGCCTCGCTCACGAAAGTCGTCGCGACGACGTCGGCGATCATGATCCTCTACGATCAGGGCAAGATCCAGCTCGACGATCGCGTATCGAAGTTCATCCCGGCCTTCAGCGGCGGCCTCAAGGACGACATCACTGTTCGGCAGTTGCTCGAGCACCGCTCGGGGCTGCCCGCGGGACGCGACCTCTGGCGCATCGCGTTGACGCCGGGTGAGGCCAGGCAAGCCGTCATCGAGACGCCGCTCGAGTGCGAGCCTGGCGCATGCCTCATCTACTCCGACCTCGGCGCCGACATGCTCGGCTTCGTCGCGGAAGCCGTGAGCGGCCAGCGACTGGACGTTTTCCTCCAGGAACACGTCTTCGATCCGCTCGGAATGCACGAGACGTTCTTCCGCCCGCACTGGACGCTTCGCGATCGCATCGCGCCCACGGAGCTGACGCCGCCTCGCGGATATCCGCTGCGCGGCGAGGTACACGACGAGAACGCGTTCGCGCTTGGCGGCGTCGCGGGTCACGCGGGATTGTTCAGCACGGCGACCGACCTGGCCGTCTTCGCGCAGATGATGCTCAACGGCGGTGAGATCAACGGCGTCCGCATCGTTTCCGACAGCACGGTGACGCTGTTCACGGCGCGCACCACGCAACCCGGTACGCGCGCGTTGGGCTGGGACACATGCGGTCACGACGGAAGCTGCGGCAAGTATCTCAGCGCCCACGCGTACGGCCACACGGGTTTTACGGGAACGTCCCTCTGGATCGATCCCGATCGCGATTTGTTCGTGATTCTGCTGACGAACCGCGTGCATGCGGCCAGAGCGCGCCGGCCCTCGAAAGTGATCGCGGACGTACGCGCGGACGTGGCCGACGCCGCGGCGCTGGCGATTCGCGACGCCGACGGCGACCTGATGGCGATGCCGGCATCCTTCCGCGCGGATCGCGCGGTTGGGTGGAATCGGCCGATGCGCTCGCGGTCGCGCTCCAAGCACTCGAAGTCCAAGAAAAAGGCTTCATCGAGCGTGGCCACGCCGATCAGGCGAACCGCTTCCAAGAGCGACTGACGGCTCAGAAGGGGTAGCCGAGTCCGATGTAGATCTGCGTGGACTTGGACTGCGGTGATTTGCCGGCGTCCAGGGCCACCACGAAGCTCGGACCGAGACCGATGCGAAGACCGCCGCCATAGCCCGAGTTCAGATCGCTCGCGAGCTCGCCGGGCTTGATCGATTCGGACCACACACGTCCGACGTCAAAGAACCCGCTGAGCACCAGGTGCGCGGGCTTGTTCCGGAGCGTGAACTCCGTGAATCGCCAGCGAAGGTCCGTGTTGACGAACACGATTCCCTTTCCGACGAACCGGTTCTTTGGCAAACCGCGGATGCTGTTGTTGCCGCCG
>DATBRO010000155.1:0-9609 GCA_036560265.1 Gemmatimonadaceae bacterium
TGACGGGGATAAAAAAGCAGCGAGCCGACGACGCCGAGGCGTTTCGCAAACAGATTGGAGCGGTGTCATCGCGTTGAATCGTAGGGAACGAGGACCGGCACGGAATCGGGCCGGCTCCGCGGTATCTAGTCACGATACCAGTGCCGCTCCGCGAACCGACGTCGCAATACTTCGTTCCGCTCGCCGAGGTTCATGACGTAGACCACCGGACCGGCGATTCTACCGGCATCGTCGAACCGATTCTGTAGCAGCATCGGACCATACGCGATGCTGTTCCGGAGTCGATTGTCGGCGTCGATTTCGCCCGCGCACGCCGGAGTGACAGAAACGCCATCTGTCACGTGAAAGCCCGGGTCCGGGACACGGACATTCGCCCGCGACTTGGTGAACGGCTTGATGGAATTCTCGATTCTCTCCAGTCGTCCCACCGTGTCATCCGGCGCCCGTCGTTCCTCCGCCCGAAGCGCCTCGAGCAAGCTGCACGCGTCGGCCGCGGCGAGCAGCCGCGCGGCATCGGGGCGTGAGATGCCGATTCCCCACAGTCGGTGGAGAAGCCGTGTCGCTGCGCCCTCCTGCACGAAGATCAGTGCGTTCTGAACCGCGCCGCTCGCTACCTCCCGTGGCGGGTCGAGCTTGAGACGCGATCGAGACTCACGAAACTCCTTCGCGAGCCCTTGCACTCCAAACGGCGGCATCGAGCGAAGCCAGGTCACCGCGACGCAAACGGGGATCGTCACCATCGCGATTCGCCACCAGACGCCACGAAGCCGTTCATTCGCGATGAACGGCGCGCGCGCGGTGAGAATCAGAAGGGCGGGAATCGCGGTGAACAGGAAACGTGGTCCCACGAACTGTCCGTCATGCCAGTAGAACGCGTAGGCCACGAGCTGCGCGCACACGAGCGTCAGCAGGAGCACATCCCACCGCCGGGGCCGGCGAGCGAGCACGAGACCGCACGCGACGATCAGCAGAATGGGCACCGGCCATGCCTCGACGATCCAGTTGAGCTGCACCGCGTATTTCACGCCGAGCAGCAGCGCGCGCCACGGCGTGTGCGGATGCCCGGTGGGATCGTCGTGCAGTCCGAGTGAATGGTTCGATCCCCACAGCACTTCGTAGCCGAACCGCATCGGGTTCCCGGTCGTTTTCCAGTTCGCCATCAAGAGCAGAACGACCGGAATGGTGCCTGTCGCCATGGCAATCGCGATCGACGAGGCGCGCGAGCGCTCCCGGGCAGCGAAGGAAAGCATCACCAGCGCGATGATCACCGTGGCAACGACGCCGTCGAGTGGGCGGATGGCGATGGCCGCTCCCATCGCGGCGCCGATGACGGCTCCGGCGCGTCTCCGCCGGGCATCGTCCGGCGAGGAGATCCACACCGGCAATGCCGCGAGCGCGAGCGTTACGAGCCAGGCCGTCGGCATGTGGTTCATATGTGTCGCGCCCATGATCAATACCATCGGGCTGGCGGCAAAGATCGTCGCCGCGGCGCGTGCCTGTGCCTCGCCGTACGTCCGCCGCACGAGACGGTAAACGTTGAGCGCCGTGAGCGCGGTGAGAATGGGATTCAACAGCCACACGGCGCCGACGAGCAGTCCGATCGTGAGTACGGCGGGCCCGCCGATCGGGAATTGCGACATCCAGTACGGTCGATCGATGATGTTGTCGATCGCGAAGAATTCGGGGTTCGGATCGGGCGGCAACGCCAGCCGGCCGGCGAGCAGCATGCGCGAGTGCCAGAGCTGCGCGATCTCGTCCGCCGTCGTGGGCCGCGCGTCGAAGCTGTAAAACGTGAAGAGCAGGCAGAGGATGAGGGTGATGACGACGAGGCCGATGCCGAACGACCGGTCGGGCACCGCCATGACCCGTTCCGTTGCCGCAGCCCACCAGCGCTCGAACCAGTCGCCAGGAAGCGTCATCAGCGCCAGGAATGGCGCGACCAGCAGCACCGCGCCCGTGGTCCAGTAGAGAAATCCGGCGTGGAGCTGCGCGCGCTGGTCGACGAGGTTGAGGGCGTCCACGCTCGGCTGCATCAGCAGCGTCGGACCCGGAAAGAGGCCCACCACGAGAAGCGCGATCGCCGCCGCGGCGAATCCGCGCGCACGCCGAGGAAAGATCCGGCGCAGGCCGATCGTGAACAGCCACAGCCCCGCCGCGTCCAGGGCGCCGATGATGATCAGACGGGCCGCGAGCGCCTGGCGTTGCTCACCGGCGAAATCCCGTATGACCCCGAGGAACAGGATGGAACAGTACGCTCCGCAGAGCGCGCCAAGGCCGAGGTGCAGCGCGCGGACATAGCCACGCTGGCGCAGAATCAGCCATACGAGCGCATAGACGCTCAGCGCGCACGTGAGTACGAGGAGCGTAAGCGTCTGGGTCGCGCGACCGCCGTTACTCGCCGCGGCGGCCAACGGCACGAACAGGAGCGCGAGGGCGACGCCGAGAACGAGAATGCCGCTCGTGCTACTTCGTCGCAACATCGCGTCGCTGAAACATGATGATCGTGGAGGCCGGCAGCGTGGCCAGGACTTTCGTCGGAGCGAATCGAGTCGTGTCTCGCACCTCGCTGCGTCCGGCAACCGAGGCCAGCGTCTGCCCCTCGCCCTGATTCACGATGACGACGATGCGTTTGGCGCTCCGCTCGTCGAGTGAGAGATAGGTCGATGGCACACCGAGCCGGTCGAAATAGTAGGCGAGGGGGGCGCTCGCGGGTAATTCGACGAGCACGCGATCGCCGGGCTGGAGCACACCGCGCAACAGCAGCGACGCTCGTTCGGCATCCCGGTATGTGCCCGTGTCTCTGGCCAATAGCACCCCATGCGATAGCGCCACTGACGCGGCGGCCGCAATCGAGAACCCGACGGCGACCGCAGGAGTTCTTCGCTGGAAAAACTGATCGACGCGTGGCCGCCGTTCCGACAAGAGGACCGCGCCCGCTCCGGCCAGAGCGGCGGCGACAGGGAAGAGAAAGAGAAAGACGCGTGGAAACGGCGCGCGATGGTTCACGACGAGCAGCCAGGCGGTCGAGACGAAGCACGCCACCACGATGTTCGCTCGGAGCCGTGATATCGAGGCGTGATGCCGCAGCGCCACGATGGCGAGCCAGAGGAGCGCCAGCGATACGATCGGAGGAATACCAAGGCTCCAGGATCTGAGCGCCTGTCCTACCGCCGACGGGAGCTGCTCGAGAAAATCGAACCAGTTGGAAGACACGACGAATCTGTTGCCGACGATCGCGACGATTCCCGCACGGGAGATCACCGGCGAATACGCCAGCAGAGTGAGTCCGGCCGTGACGCCGAGCGCGAGCGCGAGCCGTCGTAACTCGGCGCGCTTGCCATCGATCAGGAATGCCAGAGCAATCCAGACGGAGATCGCTCCAAGTGGGTACAGCATCACCGGTATGGTCCACAGCCCGAACGCCGCGATGACGGCGAAGGCGATCCAGTGATCGGAGGACGCGCCGCGCTGCAGTCGGATTGCGACGAGCGCGAGCAGCAGAAACGCGAGGATGACGAGCGAGTATCCGCGCGCGTTCGTCGAGTACAACACGAGAACGCCGGACGACGCGACGATCGCGGCGGCGAAGAGCGCCGCGCGCGCATTGTAGATCGCACGCACGACCGCGTAGGTGGCGGCAACGACCAGCAGCCCCGCGAGAAACGCCGGCAGCCGCAACGCCCACGGCGAGCTCCCGAACGCGGTGACCGACGCCTTCGCGAGCAGCGTGTGAAAGAGATGATTGCTCGGGTACGTATAGAGCGACAGCGCGTCGGCCCAGCGCTGCTTCACGAAGTACAAGTACGTGACCGACTCGTCGTATCGCATCGGCTGGCGGAGGTATCGCAGGCGCAGGCCGACGGCGACGATGGCGATACCGAGGAGCGCGATACGATGCTCGCGCGATTCACTACGCCAAGCTTCGCGAAGCTCGTCGAAGAGCAGCAAGACGAGGGACGGAGAAGGGAGGAAGGACGAAGGAGCGCAAAAAGAAGGGCGGGTCTTTCGACCCGCCCCATACTATAAGGTAGCGCCGTTGTCAGGCGATCATGGCGTCGGCTGTCCGGCCATCGTCGTTTTCGCAGGCCACTTGTTGTACCAGCTCATCATGTACAGCTGGGTCCGAAGCCAGTTCGACGGCTTGGACGACGTGCCGTGGTACTCGCCCTCGAACCGCAGCAGCGCGGTGGGCACGCCGCGCATCTTGAGCGCCACGTAGTACTCCTCGGACTGCGGCATCGGCGTCCGCATATCCAGCTCGCCCGTCATGATCAGGGTCGGCGTTTTCACCTTGCCGACGTGCATGAGACTGGAGTGGTCGAGCCAGGACTTCGGATCTTCCCAGAAGGGTTTGTCGAAGAACTGGAAGGTGAACAGCGGAATGTCGGTGTGGCCGGCCATCGAAATCCAATCGATCACCGGACAACGCACCGCCGCGGCCGCGAAGCGATCGGTGTGTCCGATTACCCAGCTCGAGAGCACGCCGCCGCCGGAACATCCGCCCACGTACATTCGCTCCGTATCGACATAGCCCTTCGCGACGAGCGCATCCACCGCGGCCATCAAGTCGTCGTAATCGGGGCCGGGATAGTTCTTCTCGATCGCGTTGCCGAACGACGATCCATATCCGGTCGAGCCGCGCGGATTCATATAAAGAACCACGAATCCATTCGCGGCGAAGTTCTGGTAGCTCGAACTGAAACCAACGTTGTACATGCCGTGCGGTCCGCCGTGAATCTCGAAGACGAGTGGGTACTTGTGTCCCGGCGTGAAGGACGGCGGCTTGACCACCCATCCTTCGACATTGGTGTTGTTGGTGGACTTCGCGGTGATGCGCTCGACGGCGCCGAGCTTGACGTTCGCGAGCACGTCGTCGTTCACATGCGTGAGCTGCGCGACCGTTGCGGCGGCACCGCGCTTCGAAACATCGACCCGCACGACGTCCGGCGGCTCGAGCGGACTGGTGCGAATCCCGGCGCCAACGCCCGAGCGCGCCAACGAGGTCAGCGAGAGGACCTGTGCACCACTTGTGAGCTTGGTCGCTCCCGTTCCCGCTGCCGGCGCGAAGTAGATGTTCGAGGTGCCGGATTCAGCGACGGCGACATACAGCCCGCTTCCGTCGCGCGCCCACAACGCGCTCGCGGGATCGCGGTCGATGCTGGTGATCTTCTGCGCGGCTCCACCATCGGCGCTCATGACGTAGATCTCGTCCGCCTGATAACTCGCTTTTGTCGCGGGAAATCCTTCGAAGGCGATCTTCTTTCCATCGGGCGACACGGTGACGCCGCTCCACGCGCCGTCCTGCGCGTTGATCCGTTTCGTCGCTCCGCTTTGCACGTCGACGCTGTAGATGTTCGAGTTGCGATAATTCATGTCCGCTGTCTTGTCGTTCATTCCCACGACGTAGACCGTGCGGCTGTCGGGGGACCAGTCGTACGAGACGCCACCCTGCTGGCCGTCGAATCGCGCGCCCACGCTCCAGTCGCCCGAGGTGACGGCGCGAGCCGTGCCGCCTTCAGCCGGGACGACGAAAAGATGCGTGAAGCCGGAGCGGTTGAAGCCCCGGCGGTCCTGGCGGTAGTGCAAATCGGTGATGTACTTCGGGGCGGCGGTCCACTTCGCGCCGCTCGGCGCCTTGGGCATGTCGATTTGCCAGGTCTGCTCCTTGGGAACGAACATGCTGAAGCCGATCACTTTTCCGTCCGGCGACCAGCGGATGTCGCCGACCGGTTCGCTCACGCGCGTCACCTGCGACGTCGCGCCTTCGGCGTCCATGTAGCGCACGAAGAGCTGCGTACCGCTCGGCTCGCCGTCGTTGAGGAATGCGATGCGGGTGCCGTCGGGCGACCACCGCGGACTCGAGCCCTTGGTGAGAAACCGGTTGCGCGAGCCATCGGCGTTCATGATCCACAGACTCGCGTCCCACCGATCCTCCATCTTGTTCACGTACCGGCGGGTGTACACGATCTGCGCGCCGTCGGGAGAAATCTGAGGGTCAGCGACCTGCTCGAAGTCGAGGTACTTCTCGACCGTGAACAGCGTATCGGAGCGCCCCTGTTGCGCGTGCGATGGCGCAGCAAGGAGGGAGATCGAACAAAGGAGAACGACGAGGGAGGTTGGTCGGCGCATGGGGTATCCGTGTGACAGGGAGAGGAGCCTATTGTACCATGAGGACCATGACCAAGCCAATCGCTCCCCTCGCAATCGTCCGGTTTGTCTTCGGCATGTGGGTCGTCGCGTCGTCCGTCCAGGCACAGGATCCTGCCCGCGTGCGCAGCGCGGTCCGCGCGTATCAGCAGGCGCACGATGTCGAAGTCGTGCGGGAGCTCGCCGACTTTCTCGCGATTCCGAATCTCGCGAGCGATTCGGTGAACATCCGCCGGAACGCGCGCTTCATCGTTGCGATGCTCGAACGGCGCGGGATTCGCGCGCAGCTCCTCGAGTCACCTGGCTCGCCGCCCGCTGTCTTTGGCGAGCTCCGCTCGCCGAGCGCGACACGAACGCTCGTGTTCTACGCGCATTACGACGGACAGCCCGTCGATACGTCGCAGTGGAGCAAGCCGCCGTGGTCGCCCACGCTTCGTTCGCGTCTGGGCGGCGAGGTCATTCCGCTGCCGACGCAACCGGGAACGGTTCAGGGCGAGACGCGACTCTACGCGCGCTCCGCCGGCGACGACAAGAGTCCCATCGTCGCGTTTCTGTCGGCGATGGACGCGCTTCGGGCGTCGAACATTCCGTCGAGCGTCAATCTGAAGTTTTTCTTCGAGGGCGAGGAGGAAGCCGGCTCACCGCATCTTCGCGAAATGCTGACGCGTCACCGCGACGCGCTCGGCGCAGACCTCTGGGTCTTTGGAGACGGACCGGTACACCAATCGCGGCGCCAGCAGATCGTGTTCGGCGTACGCGGCTCGATGGGGCTGGAACTCACCGTGTTCGGGCCGTCGCGCGCTTTGCACAGCGGGCACTATGGCAACTGGGCGCCGAATCCGCTCGTGCTCCTCGCGAACTTCATCGCGAGCATGCGCGACGACGATGGGCGCATTCTCATCGATCACTACTACGACGACGTCCGGCCGATCACGAGGGCGGAACGCGATGCCATCGCCGGGGTTCCCGCGCCGGATTCCGCTCTGCGAGTGGAGTTGCTCCTCGGCGGCACCGAGGCGAACAACGCCCCATTGATGGATCGCCTCATGCTGCCCGCGCTCAACGTGCGCGGGATCAGCGGCGGCGGGGTGGGCGCACTGGGCGCCAACGCGATCGCGACGCTTGCGCGGGCCTCGATCGATTTCAGGCTGGTGCCGCGACAGACGCCGGCCAGCGTCCGCACGCTCGTCGAGGCGCACGCGCGCAAGCACGGGTTCTTCGTCGTGCATCGCGACCCGACGCCGGAAGAACGACTCGCCCACGCGCGAATCCTGAAGCTGGAATGGGAAGAGGGCTATCCGGCTCAGCGGGCCGACATGTCGCTTCCGGTCGCGCGCGCGTTGATCCGCGCGACCGAGATGGGCGTCGGCGACCGGATCATCGTGATTCCGACGTCCGGCGGAAGCGCCGGGCTGTACCTGTTCGACGACGTGCTGCGCACGCCCATCATCTCCGTTCCGATCGTGAATCACGACAACAGCCAGCACGCGGCCAACGAGAATCTCCGGTTGCAGAACCTGCTCGACGGCATGCAGGTTTACGCCGGAATCATCGCGCACCTCGGGCGCGTATGGAGCGAGACGCCATGATCGACAGACGGAAATTCACGGGGATGCTCGCCGCTGCCGCCGCCGGCGCGCTGGTGCCAGAGATGCGGCCGCCGCGTTCGTCGTTCATCGCGCGTCGACCGGCACACACGGCGCCGATCAACGCGGCCCGACTGAATGCGCATCTCAGAGAGCTGTCCGCGTTCGGTGCAAATCCGCAGGGTGGAGTCTCGCGGGTGGCGTATAGTGATTTCGATCGCGCGGGCCGCGCGTACGTCATGGATTTGATGCGCGAGGCCGCCCTCCGCGTTTCAGTCGATTTCGCGGGCAACATTTTCGGCCGGCGCGCCGGCGGCGTCCCATCGCTCAAGCCGATCGTCTTCGGGTCGCACATCGACAGCGTTCCCGACGGCGGCAACTACGACGGCACGCTCGGCTCTCTGTCGGCAATCGAAGTCGCCCAGTCCCTTGCGGAGCAGCAGACGCGGACGCGTCATCCACTCGAGGTCGTGGTGTGGGCGAACGAGGAAGGAGGCTTGTACGGCAGCCGCGCCGTGAGCGGCCAGTTGACCACGCCCGAGCTCGCGAACAAAGCGTGGAGCGGCAAGACGATCGAAGAGGGGATCGCATTTCTCGGCGGCACGCCGTCGCGCATCGCGGAAGTGCGGCGTCAGCGCGGAGACATCGCGACGTACCTCGAGCTCCACATCGAGCAGGGTGGAAACCTCGAGCGCGAATCGCTCAACGTCGGAGTCGTCGAGGGGATCGTCGGCATCAAGCAGTGGGAGGTCACGGTGACCGGATTCCAGAACCACGCCGGAACGACGCCGATGGATCAGCGCCACGACGCTTTGCTGTCGACGGCGCGATTCATCGACATGGTGAATCGGGTCGTACGATCCGAGCCGGGCCGGCAGGTTGGAACCGTGGGTAGAGTGCAGGCGTTCCCGGGTGCGCCGAACGTGATCCCGGGACGAGCTGTCTGCTCGCTCGAGCTGCGGGATCTCGACGCGGCGAAAGTGGACCGGCTCTTCGACGCGATCGGTACGGAAGCGCGCCGCATCGGAGAATCCAACGGCACCACGTTCGAGTTTCGATCGCTGCACGAGAACGTCCCCGCGCCGAGCGACCCCGCCGTGCGCGAGATGATCGATGCGTCGGCGAAAGCGCTGGGGTACACGACGCGTCACATGCCCAGCGGCGCCGGACACGACGCCCAGGCGATGGCGCAGCTCGGGCCGATGGGGATGATCTTCATTCCGAGCATCGGCGGGATCAGCCATTCGCCGAAGGAGTACTCGACGCCGGAGGACTGCGCTCGCGGCGCGATGGTGTTGTTGGGCGCGGTTCTGCTCGCGGACAAGCGCTAGTGCAGCTATTGCGGTCGTCGCTGCTCTGGGCGTCGCGCAACCGCCGCATGGAGCGCATCGTGCGATCCAATCGCGCCATGCGTCCGCTGGTCTCGCGATTCATGCCGGGCGAGAATCTCGACGACGCGCGCAAGGCGGTCCGAACGCTCGATGCGGAAGGAACGCCATCGATCCTCACGTATCTCGGCGAGAACGTAACCTCGGAGATCGAAGCCGAGGGTTCCATGAGCCACTACCTGGAACTCATGGCCTCCCTGAGCGCGGATCAAATCATCTTGAAATCCAATACTCGCGCGAGCACCGCGGCCGATCTGCGCGCGCACATTTCGATCAAGTTGACGCAGTTCGGGTGGGATCTCGACCGCGCGCAGGCGCTCGACCGCGTCCGCCGGCTCGCGCGTCTCACGGAAAAAGACGGAACGATACTGGCCATCGACATGGAGTCGTCCGCCTACACCGCGTCGACCGTCGACGTCTATGCGCAACTCGCGGGCGAATTCCGCAATGTGGCTCTGTGCGTCCAGGCGTATCTGCATCGGACGCCG
>DATBRO010000156.1:0-20997 GCA_036560265.1 Gemmatimonadaceae bacterium
TCGGCGGTGGTGTAGACCGCGATCTCTCTGCCCTGAATTCCCGGGTCGAGCTCCGGCGGTCCCGGAGCGTCGGACTGTTGCTCGTATCCCTCCGGCGAGAGCGTGGTCTTGCCCAGCACCAACGCGGAGGACGACGATATCAGGAAACCACGGCGATCGATTTTCATGGTCGATGGCTTTGGGTATCGAGAGCGGCGGGTTTATACGGGCGTCCTGCCGCTTCTTGCGTCGCGTCAGGAGCTACGTTCGCGCCTGGTCCGTGAGCGCGTAGAGCTCTTCGTCGGCCAGATCGTACCAGTTCGGCGGAAACGTTCTGACGCGACGCATGACCACGTCCGCGTGAAAGAGGAGGTGACTTCCTCCGCGACGGCGGTCGAATTCAGGCGCGGGGACTTCGTGCACGCGCCAGCGATATCCGTCTGCCTCGAAGAAGCGCACCTTGTCCGGAATCGCAAATCCGTCGATGAACGGGTCGTACGCTCTTCTGCTGTCGGTCAATCCAGCGCCCTGACGTGGTTATGTGATTCTACACCCGGATTGACATTTTTTCACATCAAGATCCTGCGGTTGAGCTAGCTATTCATCGCAGGAGCAGCAGGGTCGCGAGTAAGAGGAACGTTCCCATGCTCACGACGTCCGTCGCTGTCGTCAGGAAAATGCTCGACGCAGTCGCGGGGTCGAACCCCAGCTTCCGCAGCGCTAAGGGGATCGTCACGCCAGAAACGCCGCTGATGATGCACGCGAGCGTCATCGCCATGAATACGATGATGCTGAGCGTCAAGGCATTCTCGTTGTGCTGTATGCGCGCGGTCACGTACATGCCCGCTCCCGCGGTGACGCCGACGAAGGCGCCATTCAATGCACCGAGATACGCCTCTCGCACGACGCGCGGCCATTCCATGCCTTTCTTGAGCTCACCCAGCGTCATGCCGCGCAGGGTGACGGCGAGCGCCTGACAACCGGTATTGCCGGATTGTCCCGCGAGCACAGGCAGGAACACGGCGAGGATCACGATCTTGTTGATCGTATCCTGAAACATCCCCACGACGAACGCGGCAAGAAACGCCGTCGCGAGATTCAACTGCAGCCATGGATGCCGAAAAATGAACGCGCGTGCTGCCGGCGTCGTCATGCGCTCTTCCTTGTCGACACCGACCATGCTGCCGGCCTGCGCGCTGATCTCGTACGCCTGCTGCTCGAACATCGCCTGCCCGCGCACCAATCCGATGAGCTTTCCGTCGTCGTCGCACATCGGGTAGATCGGGTAGTGCCGGTTCAGCACGAGCTTCATCGCGTCCATCAGTGGCGTGCTCGGGCGCAGGAAGAAGGGATTCTTCAGCATCACATCCGACAGTTTTTGCGAATCGTCCGCCACGAGCAGATCGCGCATTGTCACGATGCCCACGAGTCGCCCGTTGTCGTCGCACACGAAGCAGTAGGTCACGAAGATTTTCTTCACGAGCTCTCGCACGCGATTGCTTACTTCGCCCACGGTGTCCGCCGGTCCGAACACGGCGGTGGGAGGCTCCATGAGTCGGCCAACCGTGTCTTCGGGGAACGTCTGGTTCAGCGTCCACTGGTGCGTCAATGCGTAGGGGCCGGCGAGCAGCAGCTTCGCTCGGCGCCCCTCCGACATCTCCGGAAGAATTTCTCCGATCAGCGCGGGATTTACGCGCTGGAGAATGTCCAGGGCCTGCGCGTCAGTCAGATCGGAGAGCAGCTCCGCAGCTTCACGCGGACCCATTCGCGCGATGTCGGCGGCCAGCTGATCCGCGTTCGGCGGAGCCAGGGCAAGAGAGCTATCAGGTCGTTTCGTCGTTGCGTCCACTTAAGCGCTCCCGCATCGGGTGGGATCGGTGGGGCGGTGGGGTGCTGTGGTGGTGGAGTCGGCGAACGCGCCACTGAATCAGGCGCACGCTAAAATGTGACGGTGCACCGCCTTAGCGCCAGAGTAAAGTTGCAAAACCTGGGCGTTTTTGCGGCTTTTTTTTGCCCACCGGTGCCCTACGCGATCCACCCGATCGAGAGTCTTGGCGAATTAACCCTTCTTCGCGGCGGCTTTTGTCGAGTCCTTCTTGGCGGCGGCCTTCTTGTGTTTTGCGCCTTTCTTCGTTGGCGCTTTCTTCCCGCCGGTATCGGCCTTGGTCGCGGCAGCCGCACCGGATTGCTGGGCTGATGGTAGGGGCCGCGAACGTATCGGATGGTCCTTAATGACGGCGAAAGCTGCGGACCTTAATGGCGGCTAAAGAGGAAAAACACAAACGTCGAACACATTCGAAGCGCACCGCGTAGCATATTCAATCCATGCGGCTGCTCCTTGTTGAAGACGACGCCAAGCTTGCGGACATGCTCGCGCGCAGTTTGCGCGAGCAGGGATACGCCGTGGATCTCGCGGAGGATGGAGACCGCGCGTACTACCAGGCCCGCGTGAATGAGTACGACGGCATCGTCCTCGACATCGGTCTGCCGAAGCGCGATGGACTCGACGTGAGTCAGTCCCTTCGCAAGGAAGGGAAGCGCGTCCCGATTCTGATGCTCACGGCGCGTGACGCCGTACGGGATCGCGTCGCGGGACTCGATGCCGGCGCGGATGATTATCTGACCAAGCCGTTCGCGCTCGAAGAGCTGCACGCGCGATTGCGCGCGTTGCTGCGGCGACTCCCCGAGATGTTGCCGCCGACGCTGAACGTGTCGGACCTCACCGTGGACACGCGCAGCCAGACGGTGAAGCGCGGCGATCGCACGATCCCCGTGACGATGAAGGAATACGCGCTGCTCGAGTACCTCGCGCGCAATGCCGGCCGCGTCGTCGGACGCGCGGAGCTGTGCGAGCACGTCTGGGACGAAAACCACGATCCCTTCTCGAACGCGCTCGAGGTGTACATCAACCGTCTGCGTCGCAAAGTGGACGATGGCAGCGCCACGGCGCTGATTCACACGCATCGCGGAGCCGGCTACCGGTTGGGACCCTAGGCGATGCGAACGTTCGGACTCTCGATCCGCGCGCGCCTCGCGTTCTGGTACGCCGCCGTCTTCGCAGTTTCGCTCGGCGCCGTCGCGGTTGCGCTCTATGGTGTGGTTGCGCGACGCTCGCTCGCAAACACGGATGCCGCCTTGCACGAAGCGGCGACCGCGGTCGCCACGGCGATCGAGATCGAAGCCGAGGATCGACAGCCGGCAAAGGACGTCGCCGCCAGCGTGGTTCGGGAATTTCGCTTTCGCGATCTCCAGGTCGCCGTGTACGACCGCGCGACCGCCACGCTGGTACCCGGTGAAGCGCCTGCGGAAGGCAGCGGCGACGAGGTTGAGGTCGACACCATCGCGCGCGACATCGCCACGCAGACGTTCCGCATGGACGTTCCCGATTTCGGCAAGTTCCTGGCGTCCGCGCCCCTCAACCGGCCGACCTACGCGAACCTCGCTACTGACGACGGCGAGGTTCGCGCGATCGCCCTGCCGCATCGCATCGGCCGTCTCACGGTGATCGTCGGAGCCGTGCACCGGCTGCACGGACATCGCCGGTTGCTGGCGGGACTCCAGCTCTCTCTCGGACTCGGCATTCCACTGCTGCTCATTCTCTCGACGCTCGGCGGCTACCTGCTGGCGCGGAAGAGTCTCCAACCGGTCGCGGTCATGACCGAGCGCGCGGCCCACATCTCCGCGACCACGCTGCACGAGCGACTTCCCGTCGCGAACCCCAGCGACGAGCTCGGGCGGCTGGCCGGCGTGTTCAACGATTTGCTCGCGCGGTTGGACGCGGCGTTCGAGCAGCAGCGACAGTTCATCGCGGACGCATCGCACGAGCTCCGGACGCCGGTGGCGATCGTGAGCGGCGAAGCGGAGCTCGCCCTCTCGCGCGACGAGCGAACCCCGGAGGAGCTTCGCGCGGCGCTGCGTACCATCCGCGAGGAGATGCTCGGCCTTCAGCGCACCGTCGAAGATTTGTTCCTGCTCGCGCGGGCGCACGCGGGCGAGCGTCTCGTCTCGCCCTCGGAGATGTATCTCGGAGATTTGTGCGCGGAGTGTGTCCGGTCGATACGCTCTCTCGCTGCGCGCAAGGCGATCACCGTGCGCCATGTCGGGAGCGACGAGCTGCCGATGCGCGGCGACGAAGCGCTCCTCCGGCGGCTACTGCTCAATCTCCTCGACAACGCGATCAAGTACACGCCGGCCGGCGGGTCAGTCACGATCACGTCGCGAGCCGAGAATGGCACGCATGTGGTGGAAGTCGCGGACACGGGCGGAGGAGTACCGCTGGAGTCGAGAGCGCGGGTGTTCGATCGTTTCTATCGCGCGCAGCGGGCGAGAGAATTGGGAGACCCGTCGTCGGGCGCGGGGCTGGGATTGGCGATCGCGAAATGGATCGCGCAGGCGCACGGTGGCGCGCTGACGCTCGAGAAATCCGACTCCACGGGCTCCGTGTTTTGCATCACGCTACCGGTGCGTAGTTCGCAACCATCCGTAATACCGGTCGTTGCTGAGGTCTGAGACTCTAGCTTTCGGCTCTCGGCATCAGCTCTCGGGAAAAGCTCTCAGACCTGATGCCGAGAGCCGAGAGCCGAGAGCCAGAGTAATCCAGCGCTCAGGGATCGGTATTAGTTACGGCTTGCAACTCGACCTTCGAGCTCGTCCGCAATCCATCCTGCATCGTACAACTTCCGAAGCGCCTCAGAGATCGCCCGCGAATGCACTGACACGCTCCGCGCTACGTCGTCCGTAAAAATGAACCGATTTGGCAACGACTCGATATTTCCGTCGAATATCAGTCCTACGACTTCGGCAGTGCGATTGATGACCGGGCTCCCGGAATTTCCGCCGATGATGTCGTTGGTGGAGACGAAGTCGAATGGCGTGGTCAGATCCAAACGGTCCTTACGCTCGGCCCAGCGACGCGGTAGCTCGAACGGCGTCTTGTTGTCGAACGACGCGGCGCGATCGTACAGTCCGTAGAACGTCGTCTTGTAGGGCGCGACCGTCCCGTTGTACGGAAATCCCTTCACTACGCCGTCCGAGATCCGCAGCGTGAAGGTCGCGTCGGGCGGCAGTGTAGTGCCGTACGCTTCGAAGATCGCGCGGCCGAGCTTCTCCGCATTCGCCGAAACGACGGCGTCGAGCTGCGCGGCGCGCATCGCGACCCGGCGACTGACCGGTTCGAGCTGGCGAGCGAGCACGATCAACGGATCGGTCGAGCGATTCACCGCGGCGGTGCCGCCTTGCAACAGCGCGCCGCGCGCCGCGGCATCGAACAGCGTGGTCTGCGCGACGATGCGCGCCGCCGCCGCCTCGGGATCTCCATTGCCGTAGCCGAGCGCGGCTTTGAGGATCACGTCGTTCGAGGGCAGCGCTTCCTTCCAGGCGACGAACGTCGCGGCGAGGGCCATGCGCTCGAACGCGGTGTCGAGCGGGGTCTGGGCAAGCACCTGCGCGCGCATGCGATCGAGCAACGGGCCGCGATACTGCGACAGACGCAGCGAGTCGGCGAGCGCGGACATGATGGGCAACCGCACGATGCCACCGGCGAGGCCGAGCAGATTGGATCCGCCGCCGAAGCTCTGCCACTGAAGCTGTCGCGCCATGGCCTTGAGCTCACGCTCCGCGCGCTCGATCTCGGGCCAGGTGCTGCCGTACTGCGCCTGCAAGCGAGCGTTCGCTCGCACGCGCGCGCGGAAGTCGTTCTCGAACGTGCGCTTCTTGGCCATAATCGTCGAGTCGGTCAGCCCGCGGAGATAGCCGGTGACCGCCTTCTTCGAATTCTCATACGAGAAGATGAGGTTCTCATAGCCGCGAGCAGCCTGGGGAGAGGCCGCGGCGCGTGCCCGGAAGGCGCGCAACATTCTGTCATATCCGGCAAGACGCGCTGGATAATCGACGTCGCGCAGAAATTCCAACTGCGCCATCGTCAGCATGCGTCCCGTGGAGCCCGGATTCCCGACGACAAATACGAGCTCGCCGTTGGCGGCGCCGGCAGCGCTCCACCTCAGGTAGTCGGACGGACGCAACGGCTGCCCGTTCTCGTAGACGCGGAGCAGCGTGAGATCGAGATCGTACCTCGGAAAGGTGAAGTTGTCCGGGTCGCCACCGTAGAACGCAATGCTGCCTTCGGGCGCCATGACCAGCCGAACGTCGGTGTAATGCTTGAAGCGGTACAGCGAATACATCCCGCCCTGGTAGTACGTGACCACCTGGCACAACAGCCTCGTCTCCTGGACGCACGCCTGCTCGATGCGGCCGATCTCCGCGTTGCGCTGCTCGACTTGCTGCGCGGATGTGGTCGCCGTGACTGCGCGGCGGATGCGGTCGGTCACATCCTGAATCGATTGCAGCTGGTCCGCCCACATGCCGTTGCAGCGTTTCTCGTCGGCCATGTTCCGCGCCGCAAACCCGACGTCCACGTAATTCGTGTCCGGCGGCGATGCGCTCGCGGTGCACGAGCGTCCGCAGTGATGGTTCGTCATCACGAGACCATTCGCGCTCACGAACGACGCGGAGCAGCCCGGAATCCGCACCGCGGACAGGCGCACGTGATCCAGCCACTGTTGATCCGGCGTGAAGTTGTACGTCCCGCGCCAGTAATCGAGCGGCGGAGCCTCGAACGTCCACATCGTGCCGAACTCTTTGATGAACCCCGTGCGCGTGAGAATCACCGGTGGCGTAGTTCTCGGGTCCGCTATCGAAACCGTACTGTCCCGCCTGGGTGGCGAGGTCACCTGAGCCGTGACGTCAATCCGCGGGGAGAGAATCAGGGGGACGAATAGGAAACGGATGTATCGCTGCATCATGTTGTCCGCTCCGGATTTGGACGAAGAAAACGTTGACGCCGAGAAGTAATCGCGCCCCACGCCGAGCGCGAGTGCGGCGGGGTCGCATAGGCTGTGCCCCGTCCGTGACTTTGACGATAACCGCGCAAATGGTTACATTTGTGATCTAACGGAGGCGGCATGACGACTGACGTGCTGGACCGCGAAGAATTTCTGGATTCACACCGCGCTCTCGCTGTTTGCGCGCGCGAATTTGATCGGTTGGCCGACGACGTTTCGAAGCGTGTGTCGGATCTCGAGGACGAGGCGAAAGGACTGAAGGCGGATGTGCGCCGTTCGCCCGGACGCTGCATCGTACAGCTCGGCCCAGTTGCATTGACGATCTCGTGGCTGCGCACACGCGCGGAGACCGTTTCGCAGGGTCGGCTTCTGATCGTGGAGTGGAACGGCACGGTGGGCGCCAACGGCGCGCAGGAGTACGTGAACGGCGTTCCGACGGTAGCCGTGACGCAGACGGCGAAGGTCGTTCGCGAGACCGTGTTTATCGCGGACGCGTCGGACGAAAAGAGCTGGACGTGGCGTCGCGAAGGCAAGACGGGTCGCAAAGCCTATCGTTCGGCTGAGCTGGCCAAGTCCGTTGTTTCGTCGATCAACGGCACCTTGCGCGAGAACGCCAACCGGCGCCCGCGTCTCAAGAGCGCGAGTTGATTTCGATAGCGTTCCGGCTACTTTAATTCCAGCGAAAACGCGCTTCGGCGCGCGGGCGTCTGGTCAGGGGCTTCGCAATCGCGGAGCCCCTTTGGTTTTATCACACATCGGGAGCATTGCAATGCGTACGGTTGGCACAGTCAAGTGGTTCAATGATCAGAAGGGTTTTGGGTTCATCACGCCTGAGGGCGGCCAGAAAGATTGCTTCGTGCATCATTCGGCGATCCAAGGCAGTGGCTTCAAGTCGCTGGCCGAAGGCGAGAAGGTCGAGTTCGATGTAGTGCAGGGCCAGAAGGGTCCTGCCGCCGAGAACGTCGTCAAAGTCGGCCGGTAGTCGACATGGTTGAAGTGCACCTTGGGGAAGGCGACCGCATCGATGCGGCCCTGCGGGTTTTCAAGAAGAAGGTGCAGCGCGCGGGCGTTTTGCAGGACCTGCGTCGTCGCCGGCATTACGTGAAGCCGAGCGAAGCCCGACAGATGAAGACAGCCGCGGCGCAGCGGCGGTTGCGGTCCAAGAAAGCAGAGAAGCCTGAGCGTTCCTAAGTCCGACCGTTCTTAAGTAATACCGATCGCTTGACCGACTAATACTCTCGGCGTCGGCCTTCAGCATCGGCTTTCGGCAGTTCCCGAGAGCTGATGCAGAGAGCCGACGCCTAGAGTGCTTGAAGGAGAGGAGGTCGCCATTACTGGCGCCCTTTGACGATCTCGGCGCGCAACTCCGTCCATCCATCCAGCTGGAAATACTCCACGCGGATCCGATGCCGACCCGCCGCCATCGGCACTTCATGCACGACCGATTCGTGCACGCTCCAGTCCTCGATCGCCATCCGATCGTCGACAAACACTCTGATCCCGTCGTCGCTGATCGTGCGCAAGGCGTATTCGCCCGACGGTAGATCGACGCTCGTGACGGCGACGACGCCGGCGCGCTCCCGCGGCCAGCCCGGAACGCGCGGTCGGGACCAGACGTAATCGAGCCGCGACGTGGTCAGTGACAGCGCTGGCCCGCCGCGCTCTCCACGCAGCAAAGCCGCGAACGCGGGCGACGCGTTCAGCGGGTGTGTGCTGTCGGTCCACGCGAACACCGTGACATTCCACGACGCTCTGGGATCGAAGCGCGAGTAACTGAATGTCCGGGGGCCGCTGCGTAGCGTGACCGTCCAGTTTTCCACGTGACCGGCGTTCGGCAGCACAGGGGTTACTACGATCGTATCGCCAACGTGGCCGCGCGTCTTGGAGAGCGTTGTGCCGCGACTGCTGACCAGGCTCCACATGATTCCCTTCGGTCCAAGGACGCGAAGCTTGAGCGGCGTAGTGAGCGAGCTATCCGCCGGCCAGAGCTTGGGACTCGTCCAGTCGTACGGTCCCCATTCATCGACGACGATCGTCGAACGGGGCCAGTCCGCGTGCACGCCTGGCAGGGTGCGCCGAGCGCCCGGGAGCGGTCTCACCTCGTACTGACGATGGAGATCCGCTACGAAGTTCTCGACCACGGAGATCGCTGTGTCGATCTTCACGCTTGCGGTGTCGCGGGCGACGAGGAGCGTGTCGGCGTGAATCAGGTTGCCTCGACCATCGAGTCCCTCGGTCTGAGCCACGCGGTATGCGACGCGTGATCCGCTGATCGAGTTCCAGCGGCTGTCGTAGCCGCGGCTGCGCGTGTCGCGATGCTTCGGATATCCCCATTCGCTGGGCTCGATCGGGTTCGCCCACAGGTGAACGGCAGTGGAATCGCGATCGAAATGGTTCGCGAGAATGCGATTCTCCTGCCCGTGCTCGATGGCGATGCCCACTCGATTGGCCACGAGCTCATTGGCGAGTACGACTGAGTTGAAGCTGTAGCCGCCCCAGACCCCATAGTCGCTGCCGCGAACCACGTTCTTGATGAAGACGTTGCGGCTGAACGTCGCTTCGATACCGTTGGCGGGCGCCCAACTGAAATCGTTGCCGTAAATCACGTTGTCGTTGGCTCCGCCTTCGCCGGTGTCCATGGTGTGCTGTCCGGCCCACAAGAAGAGCCCATCCCCTCCGTGCGTGACGGCGTTGAACGCGACCGTGTTGCTGTCGCTTTGCTCGTAGATCAGGATGCCCGCCGAGTCCTGCCCCCTTCTATAGAAGCCTTCGCTGTAGCCGCGCACGTTGAATTCGACGCGGTTGTGCATCACACGATTGTGACTCGAGCGGTACATCCCGATTCCGAGCCCCGAATTGAACGAGAAATCGTTGTTCCACGCGAGCAGCGAGTCCGTCGCGGTCATTAGCAACCCGTTCATCCCTTGCACGACGGTATTGCCGCGGACTTCACCGCCGCGCACGCCGCTCAGATAGATCGCCGCGCCGTAGCGGAGCCATTCGTCCTTCTCGTTGTGATGATACGACAGCCAATCCGCGAGACTCTCGTGCTCGACGATGCTGTAGAGACGCGGTTTCCAGTTGAAGCTCAGATCGTTGTCGATCAAGCGCAGGTTGCGCGTGCCGCGCGCGAGGATCGCGACCTTGTAGCCGCGAATGTGCGCGTTTTTGATCGTGACATTCGCGCCGCCATCGACCATAATTGCGACACCAACCGCGCGGTCGGGGTCCGCCGACGACGGTGTGCCGATCAACCGTACCCCCGCGAAATCCACCGTGATGTTGCTGCCGCGAATGACGATCAGCGCCGAGTCAAGAGTCGCGGGCGCTGTGAGCTGATAGAATCCTGGCCGAATTGCAGTTGTGCGCGAGATCACCAACCCTGCACGCGGAATTGTCGATACTTGTCCGTGCACAGGTTTGACAATTGCACCGAACAGCAGCACCAGGAGGATGCGTCGCATTGGCGAGAACCTATAACACCGAGCTAGAGCGGACAGGGCGCCGGAGTCCTGTTGATGGCTCCATGGTCCCGACAACGCTTCGCTCCAATCACTTTGACGTTTTCACCTCCACACTGCTCGACAGCATCGACGACGGTGTGGTGGTTTTCGACCTGAATTTCCGCTACCAGATCTTCAATCGCTCCATGGAGCGGCTGCGCGGCGTGCGCATGGAAGAAGTGGTTGGCCGCAACGCGTTCGAGCTCTTTCCGGACCTCGAAGTCAACGGCGTTGACAAATTGCTCGAGCGCGCGGCCGCCGGCGAGACCGTTCGCTCGGCGGAGATTCCCTACCACATTCCGGCCACGGGGAAGTCGGGCTGGTGCGTCGGGCAATACAGTCCGATTCTGGACTTCGACGGGCGCTGCGTCGGGATTGTCGGCATCATCCGCGAGGTGACGGAGCGCAAGCGCGTCGAGGACGCGCTGCGCCAGAGCGAGCGGTGGCATCGTTCGATCATCGAGAATTCCTCGGAGGTCGTGATCGTCCTCGAGGGGGACGGCTCCGCGAAGTACGTGAGCCCCTCCTGCAAACGTGTCCTGGGATACGAGCAGGATGAGCTGATGCGCAAATCCCTGTTCAACATCGTGCATCCCGAAGACGTGGGCACGGTGCAGGGCGAGTTCACACGACTGCTCGAGCTCAAGGGCGCGTCGACGCCGCTCGAGTTCCGGTGCCGCCATCGCGACGGAGCTTGGCGCACGATCGTCGTGACCGCGCGCAACCTGATGCACGATCCGTCGGTGTACGGCGTCATCGTCAACGCCTCCGACGTCACGGAGCAGCGCGCGCTCGAACTCCAATTCCAGCACGTGCAGAAGATGGAAGCCGTTGGGCGACTGGCCGGCGGCGTCGCGCACGACTTCAATAATCTCCTCAGCGTGATCCATGGAAACGCGCAGCTCGCGCTGCGAGCAATGCCGAGGGACACCGCCGGCTTCCAGGAGGTTCAGGAGATCGGGCTCGCGGCGGATCGCGCCGCCGTCCTCACGCGGCAGCTGCTCACGTTCAGCCGGCAGCAGCCTCTCACGATGGAGGACATCCGTCCCAACGCCGTCATCGAGGGAATTCAGCGGCTGTTGGAACGACTGCTCGGCGACGAGGTGAAGCTCACGCTGTCGCTCGAGGCGCTCGTCGGGTCCGTTCGCGCCGACCGCGGGCAGCTCGAGCAGGTGCTGATGAATCTCGTGGTGAATGCGCGCGACGCCATCACGAATGGCGGCAAGGTGGAGATCGCGACGGGAGACACCGAGGTAACACGCGAAGTCGCCCGATTGCATCCCGGAACAAAGCCGGGCGCGTACGTGGTCATCGCCGTGAGCGACACGGGCTCCGGCATGACGCCCGAAGTCAAAGCGAGAATCTTCGAGCCGTTCTTCACGACCAAGGAGCCCGGAAAGGGAACCGGGCTAGGTCTGTCGACGGTGTACGGCATCGTGGAGCAGTGCGGCGGGTTCCTCATGGTGGATTCGGAGCCGGGACTCGGCACGACGTTCAAGATTTATCTGCCGAGAGTGTCCTGATAGAGCGCCGCGCGCTACGCCGCGCGGAGGAGTGCCGCGCTGCGCGCGGTGAGGTGCCGCTGGCGCGGAGAGGTGCCGCGCTACGCGCGGATGAACTTGGCCTTTCCGAGATCACGCCGCGGTGACACATTGAGGCGTGCGGCTCGCTCCCTTCCTCGCGCTCGGCCTCGCCACCGCCGCGTTGGCGCAAAGCATAGCCCCCGCTCCCTCGCCGGGAATTCGCTACAATCGGCTGTTGATTCGCAACGCCATGGTCATCGATGGCGCGGGGAATCCGGCCCGCGGTCCGATGGACATCGTGGTCGAAGGCAGCACCATCACGAGCGTCCAGCCGGCAAAGCCCATCAACGAATTCGGGACAACGTCAAATCCGGCGCAAAGCACCGGCCAAGTCCGCGCCGAAGCCGCGGCATTCGATAGAACCATCGATGCCACCGGGATGTACGTCACGCCCGGCATTATCGACATGCACGGACACATCCATTTCAGTCGCAACAATGTCCCGTGGCAGAAGGACTACGAGTACAAGCTCTGGCTGGGACACGGAATAACGACAGTGCGCGAGCCCGGCAGCGGGGAAGGGATGGATACGACTGTCGCGCACGCGAAGCTCTCGGCCGCGAACAAGATTGCCGCGCCGACGATCATTCCCTACGTCACGGTCGAAGCGGACACGCCCGACTCTGCACGCGCGCGGGTGCGTCGCGTGAAGCTGGGTGGCGGCCAGGGCCTCAAAGTGTTCATCAATCGCCCAGACGTCTGGGCGGCCATCGCTGACGAGGCCAAGAAAAACGACCTCCCGGTCGCGACCGATCTCAAGATCCAGGAGACCGACGCCGTTCGTGCCGCGCAGCTCGGAATTCGATCGCTCGAGCACTGGTACGGCGTGCCGGACGCCGCGATCCCGGGACCACAGCGGTTCCCGGACTACTATAGTTACGACAACGAATCGGACCGTTTTCGCTGGGCGGGTGATCTCTGGCGCCAGGCGGACAGCGCGCGGCTCTCGGCCGTGCTCGACACGATGCTCGCGCACAACGTCACGTGGGATCCGACATTCGCCGTGTACGAAGCCAATCGCGATCTCGCGCGCGCGCGGACGCTCCCGTGGTTCCGCGAGTACGCCATGCCCCAACTCATGGCCTTCTACGAGCCGGATCCGACGCGCCACGGCTCGTACCACTTTGATTGGACCACCGCCGACGAGGTGATGTGGCGGGACAACATGCGCATCTGGATGAAGTGGGTGCGCGAGTACGCCGCGCGCGGCGGCAACGTCACGATTGGATCGGACGCCGGCTTCATCTATCATCTGTACGGCTTTGGCACGATCCGCGAGATGGAGCTCCATCAGGAGGCCGGCTTTCATCCCATCGAGGTGATGCAGCAGGCGACGCAGAACGCGGCGAAAGCGCTCGGACTGAACAACACCGGCGTCGTGCGGCCGGGATTCGTCGCCGATCTCGCAATCGTGGACGGCAATCCGCTCCACAACATGAAAGTCTTCTATGGTACGGGCGTCGACGTCGAGCGGAATGGCAAGGTCGAGCATCGCGGCGGCGTGCGGTACACGATCAAACAGGGGATTGTTTTCGATGCGGCGCAGCTATTGAGTGACGTGCGGCGCATGGTTGACGAAGCGAAGCGGGGTTTGCCGACGAAGGCAGCGCCGTGAGAGGGCTGCCGCACGCTGCGCGTGCGGAGAATTGCCGCGCTTCGCGCGGACAACTGTAACTCCAACCGCAACTACTGGAGAGTCATGGAACCGGACCGGGCCGTGAATCCAAGGACAGTTCTCCGCGCCGACGGCGCGGCAGTTCTCCCCGCCGAAGGCGGGCCAATTCTCCGCGGCGAAGCCGCGGCAGTTGCAGACGAGCGCGGCGCACGATTCTCTTTGCTCGCTGAAGGGTTGATAGGATCGCCTATCCTCAAGATTGCAGCAGAAGTACGTGCGCTCGTTGCCGAAGGCAAACAGATCTGCAATCTCACCGTCGGCGATTTTGCCCCGAGCGAATTCCGGGTGCCGGACATGCTGTCCCGCGAGCTCGCGGCCGCGGTCCAGCGCGGCGAAACGAACTATCCCCCTTCCACCGGGATGCCGGCGCTGCGCAAAGCCGTCGTCGAGTTCTGCGATCGCCGGCTGGGCCTGCGTCCTGAAGCCGATGCCGTGCTGATCGCGGGTGGTGCGCGCCCACTGATCTACGGCGCGTATCGCGTTATCGTGGATCCAGGTGAGCGCGTGGTGTTCCCAGTGCCGTCCTGGAACAACGTGCATTACTGCCAGATTTCTGGAGGCGTGCCGGTGGCGATCGCCTGCGACGCAAAGACCGCATTCCTTCCGACAGCCACCATGCTGCGCGCGAAGCTCCGCGATGCCCGACTGCTCGTGCTGAATTCCCCGGTCAATCCCACCGGGACCGTGCTTGGCAAGCAGCAGCTGGAGGAAATCTGCGACGTAGTGCTCGAGGAGAACGAGCGGCGCGCCGGGCGCGACCGTCCGTTGTATTTGCTGTACGATCAAGTGTACTGGATGCTCACCTTCGGAGTCGAGCACGTGCATCCGGTCGCGCTGCGCCCGGAAATGTCGCGCTACACTGTCTATGTCGACGGCATCTCCAAATCATTCGCGGCCACGGGGCTGCGTGTGGGTTGGGGAATCGGACCAACGACAATCATTCAGCAGATGTCCGACTTGCTCACGCATGTTGGTGCCTGGGCTCCGCGTCCCGAGCAGGTCGCGACGACCGCACTGCTGGGAGATGATGCCGAGATCGATCGGTATCACGAACGCATGCTCGGCGAAGTGCTCCAGCGACTTTCTGCGCTGCACGATGGAATCGTTTCGCTGAAAGACCAAGGACATCCGGTGGACGCGGCCATTCCGAGCGGAGCGATCTACTTGAGCGGCCGATTCCAGCTTGCTGGACGGAGGACGGAGGACGGAGCATTGCTGCGAACCGACGACGATGTCCGCTCCTACCTGCTGAAGAAGGCAGGTCTCGCCGCCGTGCCGTTCAGCGCGTTCGGTCAGGCGGAGGGAAGCGGATGGTTCCGGCTCTCCGTCGGCGCCGTCTCGATCAAGGACATCCAGGAGCTCTTGCCGCGACTGCGCGTCGCGCTCGAAGCCCTAGAAAGTTCTTGAGTATGACGCGCTCAGCGCGCCGGAACTATAGCTGAACTGCACGTTGTTGGGGCCGAGGAAAAATCGGTTGAGGCGATTGTGCGGGTTGACGTCGTGGTTGTATCGCACGACTTTGGCTCCCGCGAGCGTTCCGAGGAATGCGCCCGAGAGTATGTCGCTCGCCCAATGCTGGCCGTTGTACATGCGGGCGACTCCGGGTCCCGCGGCGAGGGCATAGGCAATCGGGCCGACGATCCACGTCGCTCCAGGCGCGCGCCGCTGTGTCTCGAGCGTGTACACCGTCGCAACCGCGAACGATGACGCGGTGTGTATCGAAGGGAACGCGCGGTACTTGAAGTTCGTGAAGCCCTTGAAGAAGTGAAAGTCGTACTGGTCGCTGTAGTTGGTTTCGTATGGGCGTGACCGTCCGAGCGGACCGCGGATCACCTGCGACGCAATGCTCCCGACCACGACCGACTCGGCGGCGTGGAAGGTGATGTCCGCCATCGCCGGGGCGCGCGCGAGACGTGCGATGCCCCAGAGCGCGATGTTGCCGACGGTGAGCGTGCCTTCCTGCACCTTCGCAAAGTTCTTCGCCAACTTGTCCAAGCCCTTCGAGTGCGCTGCACTGTCCGTCCAACTGCGCGTGATGCGGACGTCGGCGGTGCTGAGCGCCACGGACCCCACGAGGAAGGCGGCTGACCAGATGACATCGCTTCGGGTGAACAGGTGCGGAGTCGTCGGGGCGGTTTGCGCCTGGAGCGTCGAAGCGGCCGCGGCGAGAACGACCAAGCGAAGTAATTGAGCTTTCATTTATGGTCGGGCCCGTGCAAGCATGAGGCCGCATTCCCGCGATCACAAATGCGCGCCGAAGGAACACCATGTTGGCATTTCTTTCGCTAGTTGGGGGGACCGGGGGGACCTCCGCGAGAAAAGCGGACTCAAGTAAGGAACGTGGAAGTGTGCAGTGGGGAATCGGGAAGGCCAGGGGCGAGGAGAGGAATAACCGCGATGCCGTATCGGACATTCGTCGATTCAACGGGAACTGAGTGGCAGGTGTGGGACGTCGTCCCACGGCTCAGCGAGCGTCGAAGCGAGGAGGAAACCGATCGCAGGCTCGAGGTGGCGCCGATCCGGTTCGCCGATCGCCGGGAGGAGCGTCGCCGGCTCACGCAGACCCGGCGCGCGGTGCTGCGCGGCAGCTATGCCCACGGCTGGCTGTGCTTCGACAGCGACAAGGAAAAGCGTCGTCTCACTCCAATCCCGTATGATTGGACGACGTGCAGCGAGGAGCTACTCGAGGTCTATGAGCGCCACGCCGAGCCCGTCGGCGGGCCGCATCGCACCTTTGGATTCTCCAGCGAGGAGCCACTCGCCGAGGCGGGGTAGCGGTACTACTCGCCTAGTTTGCCGACGTAGCGTTCGTACTGCGCGGGGAAGACCGCGACGTGGTAGTGCTTGGGATGTCGCTCGCGCGTGACGTCGAGCACCGATTTGTCTTCCAGCGCCAGCAGCGTTCTCTCCAGCCACCGTCGGTTCTTCGCGCTCGCCGGCACGCCCAGATCAGCCGCCATCCCCGCGGGATGCACTGAAAGCGCGCTCGCGTTTTCGGGCTGCTGGTTGAGGGGTCGCGTGAGACTGGTAATGACGAGACGGTCACCGGTGGCGGCGCGGTACTGCGCGGCCAGACGATCGATGAACAGCTTCACCGCCGGTCGTGCGTACGGAAAGGAAACGTTGCCGCTCAACACGTAATTCGCCGTCGATGTCAGCGTCACAAGCCGTTCCTGTCTCACCCACTCGCGCACTTCGGCGGCAGTGCGGAGGAACTTGTACTCGTTACGCTTGGCAACTGTGTGCTGCCGGATCATGGATCTGCGCGAACCACCCAGTTCACCGGCGAAAACGGGTGCGGCACTGACGATGAGAAGCGCCAGCAAAAAGCGACCAGACTTCATACCTCTGATACGCTCGAGCCGGTCTTTCGTTTCTAAGCCGAGCTCGCCAACGGAGATGGCGCGTATGGCGCGCCACCTCCGCCGACGAATCGGGCGATCTACTTCTTCGCGCGATACCGGATGATCGGCGTCGCCGTAGAGTTGAAGCTGAAGTTCTTCCGTTGGAAGAACGCGGTGCGCTCGGCGTCGGCCGCCTTGTTGTCTTTCATCAACTTGTACGCCTCGATGATGCCGAGCGTGGCGTAGGGATTGTTGCCACCTTGGCGGAGCTCGGCCATCGCCTCCTGCGGTTTCTTCTCGGCGATCAGTACCAATCCCGTCATGCGATGCACGTTGGTCGTCCGCGTCGCGTTCACGGCCGGGGGAAGGTTCGGCCTTGGGCCGCCCACACGAATGTACTCCTCGAGTGCGCGACGCGCTTTTGCGGCCTGGCCGCTGATCGAATACGTCGTTACGGCGTAGTCGGCGACTGCAGCCTGCGCTGAATCGAGCATTCGCGCCGCAGCAAGATGCTGCTCGAGGACGGCGGTGTCACGCGTCGCGGCGGCGACGGCGGCCATGAAGAGGTGCGTGGTCGCAGCCTGAGGGTTCGCGCCGATTGCTTCCGCGTCATGCTCAATTGTCGAAAGCTCCGTGAGGGCCCCTTGCGGATTGCCCTCGGAAAGCGCGACGAGCGCGTGTGCCCGGCGATAGCTAAAACCAGCGCCGATGCCCGGCGTGGCGGCTGCCGCTGTGTCGAGCGCGGCGCGGAGGGCGGGGAAGTTGTTTTCGACCGCCGCAATTTGTGCCTGAAGCTCGTACGCGTACTCGGAGACCGGCGTCATCTTCGTCGCCGCGGCGAGGTGCCCCTTGGCTTCGTCGAAGCGGCCGTTGTAGACGAGAACGTGCGCCACGGCGGTGTGCGTTCCGCTCTCATTGGGCGCCAGTCGCACGGCTTCGAAGGCGACGCGCAGCGCCTCGTCGGTGTTCGCCTTGATGATGCTATCGAGGCCCGCGGGCGTGAGATAGTAGGCGAGCCACATTTTCGCGCCGGGGTAATCCGGGAAGCGATTGGCGACGTCGCGGAGCGCGTTCACGCGCACCGTGTCGGGTAGCTGAATCGCGCGCCACGTCGCCACCTGGCGATCGTTTGGCGCCAGCTCCGCCGCGAGTTGAGAGAGACGCCGGCCAGTGGGTGCGCGGCCGGCATTTACTTCGCGCGCGCCCAGTGCCAGCAGTGCTTCCACAGCGGAGCCGGTCGAAGCCTCGGTTGCGGCACGTTGGAACTCGGCGGCTGCCGTCGGTCCGCCGACAAGGATGGCCTGAGTGGTGCGGGCCAGACCGAACGTGGGCTCGAGCTCGAGCGCACGCCTGGCATGTTGGACCGAGGGACGCGTCGTCCAAAGATTGTACCGGTCGAGCGACGCTCGCAGCTCGGTCACGGCGGCGGCGTTGGTCGTGGCTGGAGTCAGCATTCCCGCGTTCGGATTCGCGGCTGCCCCCTGGGGTTGCGCCTGAGCCAAGGCGAGGCTCGGGGCCAGGGCGGCGATCAGTGCCGCGGTTCGGAGAGTCGAACGGTCGGCGTTCATGAGACCTCCAGGGGGTGGGGTGGGGTCCAGAGCATGGCAGTCGGGCCGAACGGGTGCAAGTGCGCCTACATTCCGGAATGGCTTCCAAGGGCGCGCTTCTCGAATACGGTGTGGCGGCGCCCAATTACCGCCTGCCCGCCGCGACACATATCGGGCGTGTCAAGCTCCAGGTGTCCGACCTCGACCGCTCGCTCGAGTACTACCAGCGGGTGCTGGGGCTGCGCGTCCTCGAGAGCTCCGGGAACCGCGCCACGCTCGGCGCCCAGAAAGGCGACACGCCCCTGGTCGAGTTGCGCGAACGAAAAGGCGCGCGAACGGTGCCGCGCCGCGGATTACTTGGCCTGTACCACTTCGCCATTCTGCTTCCCGACCGAGCGTCGCTGGGCCGCTTTCTTCGCCATCTCTCGCAACTGGGAGCCCACGCCGGCATGTCCGATCACTTCGTGAGTGAAGCCGTCTACCTCCAGGACCCCGACAACCTCGGCATCGAGGTGTACGCGGATCGGCCTCGGAGCGAATGGCGCCAGGAGCAGGGGCAGCTCAGCATGGCCACGATTCCCCTCGATGTGCCAAGCGTCATCGCCGCTGCGGGGGACGAGGAATGGACGGGCGCGCCCGGAGGGACCACAATCGGTCATGTCCACCTCCACGTGGGCGACATCGGGCTAGCCGAGGCGTTCTATCACACCGCGCTGGGCCTGGACAAGGTGGTGTGGAGCTATCCCGGCGCGCTTTTTCTGTCGGCCGGTGGCTATCACCATCACCTCGGCACGAACACGTGGGCGCGCGGCGCTCCGAGCGCGTCAGACGACGATGCGCGGCTGCTGGAATGGGAGCTCGTCGTCCCCTCGGAGTCCGACGTCGCGGCAGCCGCGACAAGTCTCGAGGGCGCGTCGCACCAGGTTACGCGAGACGCCGCCGGGGCCGTAGTAAAGGATCCGTGGGGCACCCAGCTAAGAATCCGCTCCTAGCTGCCCATTGTCCATTCGCCATTTCCCATTGACGCAGTTCTTGGTGGCGGTACAAACTTTGCCCCGCAGAGGCCGCTCAAGGCGCGAACTTCTTACCAGGGCAAGGGGGGCAAGGCCACATGAGAACCAGCAATGCAGCTGTCGCAGCACTCGTCGTGTTGGGCGCGCTCGTCGCGTGTAGCAAGAATGAGAAAACGACCGCCGACACAACGACCGTACCGGGCGTGGACACGACGAAAGGCATGGCAATGCCGACGACGGACACCGTCGTGAAGACCACGACGACGAAGACCGACACGATTCAGGGCCAGGTGCCGCGGGATTCGGTGAAGGCGAGCACGAAGAGCAAGACGAAGACAGGTACGAAGGCGAAGACGAAGACGAAGGGCTACTAGAAAGGCAAACGCTTCGGCGTGGAAAGGCCCCGGCTGCGATTTGTGCAGTCGGGGCCTCTGTCATCGTGCTCCTCGTGTGGTGCCGGGACCGAGCGCAGCGAATGTGAGTCGCGCTTCTCCCTAGTGACGCCGCTTGTTCGACGTCCATTTCGTGGGCGGCTCATTGTGAACCGATGTCGCTTGCGACTCGTACGCTTTCGCTGCGACCACCTGAGCCCTGAGCGCGTGCCCGCTTCGGACGAATCGCGGCGATTGATCGATCACGAGCAGCGCGAGCCGCATTTGCTTGCTCAGCGGCATCTTGAGCGCACCGCTGATGTACGCCTCGATATCCTCGGTCGAGCCGTTCATCTCGCGAGCCATATCGTGGGTGGTGAACGCGCCACTGTCCGTGAGGCGCTGGAGCAGTCTCGCGGCGCGCGAGATCATGGCGATGATTCCGCGTCGCGGTCCAACACTTCGTCGGACCACACGAGCATCAGTTTGGTGAGCGCGGCCGATCGGGACTCGCCGGTCAGGATTGAGGGCTTGCCCTGACCCGGATGATTCGCGACGCGCGCAACTAACGCATTCCGAATCGCGACTCGGGACGCGCCGGCGCGGAGCATCTCGGTTGTTCCGAGGCGCACCAGTGTGCGCAGCCCCGATTCGGCGCCGTACGTGTGGCGAAACGCGCGCTTGATCTGCTGGTCGAGCCGGTGCGCCGTCGCCGCGCTGAAGCTCGTCACGGGCGTGCGGTTGGATTCCATCGAGCGCGCGGGGCCGGCCATCAACCTGCCGTCCGACGCGAGAACGTGACGCTCTGTTCGCTGTGCTCGACCATGACGTCGCCTTGAGGAGAATCCGCGGAGGCGTCGCCAGGAGCGCCAGAACCCGGTTCCGCGAGCTGGTGAACGATACGGAGCCGAGTTGCAATATAGCGTGCCGACAAACTCTGATTGTGAGGGAAGAGTCGAACCGATGCTCGATTGTCCCTAGCTACCGGTTAGATTGGGAGCCACGGGACGTAGCGCAGTCCGGTAGCGCACCTGAATGGGGTTCAGGGGGTCGCGGGTTCAAATCCCGCCGTCCCGATTTGAATCATTAAATAACAAAGACTTACGGCGGCCCAGGCCGCCGTTTGTCGTTTCGGTTCTAGAC
>DATBRO010000157.1:0-2829 GCA_036560265.1 Gemmatimonadaceae bacterium
TTCGCTCGGGATGACAGAGCAGGAGTCGCTGCCGACGCTGCTCGAGGCGCTGGTGCGCGAGACGAGCATTCCGTGGTTCCGGATGCTCTACATCTACTCGGCGGGAATCACGCCGCGCCTCTTGGAGCTGGTGGCGACAGAGCCGCGTATCCTGCCGTACTTCGACATGCCGATGCAGCACGGCTCCGACGCGGTGCTCAAGCGCATGCGCCGGCCGGAGCGCAATCGCACCATTCGCGAGAAAGTGCATCGCATCCGCGAGGTCGTGTCCGACGTCGCCATTCGCACGACGTGCATCGTTGGATTTCCCGGCGAGACCGACGCGGATTTCGCGACACTCCTCGAGCTCCTCGAGGACGTCCAGTTCGATCGCGTCGGCGCGTTCACCTATTCCGCACAAGAGGGAACCGCGGCGGGCGCCATGGTCGACGACGTTCCGGAATCGGTCAAGCAAGAGCGGCTCGAGCGACTCGGCGAGCTGCAGCGTCTCATCACGGGTGAGCGGTTCGAGCAGCGCTTGGGCCTAACCGTGCGCGCGATGGTGGATCGTGTGGACGACGAGAAGATCGAGGCGCGGACGATCTGGCAGGCGCACGAGATCGATGGCACGACGTCGGTGCGAGGTGATAGGTCCTGGGTGCTAGCTGTCGGAGATCGTCTCGACGTTCGTGTGGAAGGTGTAACTGAGGACGGCGATTTGACCGCGACTTTCGTGGGCGGAATCGACCGATCACCTCGCACCCAACACCTAGCACCACCGAAAATGCTCCCAATCGCCATCGCGAGCTCCTACGGACGTTGAAGCGAACCGCACTCTGTCTCACGGTCGCGCTCATCGCCTGCTCGACACGCGTGACTCGTCGCACGGGGCCGAGGCCGCCCCAGGAAACGCCCGACCGTACGATTCGTGTGGCTCTGGCGGTCCCCAGCCCTTTCGTCGGCGCCACGGGAGAGCTCCGCTGGTACGAAGGTGACGGACGCACCTTCATCGTGCGCGGACGCAGCGGCGAACAATGGCGCGTAGAGCGAGAGAGTCGCGGCGCGCGGGTCCGCGTGATTCGTCCCGACGGAGTGCCAACGGCGTGGCAACGTGCGCTGGTCGCACGCGTCAACGACGATGGGTTCGTCACCGTCAATAGCAAACGCTATCGCGGTGAGCTGACGCTGCTGCCGCTCGACTCCGATCTCGTCGTCATCAACCGGCTCGGTGTCGAGGAGTATCTGCGCGGCGTCGTTCCCCTGGAGATGGGCAGCCGCCGCCGAGGCGATTCGGCCGCACTCCAGGCGCAGGCGGTCGCGTCACGAAGCTACGCGTACGTGCGGTTGGGAGGCGGCGGCGATGCGCAGCGCATCTACGATGTCCGCTCGTCGACCGCCGATCAGGTGTATGGCGGCGCGGATGTGGAGACCGACGTCGCGAGCGATGCCGTCGAGGCAACGCACGGGCTCGTGCTCCGGTACGCGGGTCGCACTGTGGACGCACCGTTTCACTCCACCTGCGGGGGCACGACCGCCGAACCCAACGAGGTCTGGCGCACGCCGGGCGCGACGTATCTGAAGCGCGTCAGCGACCGCATCGGCGGCGCCGCCGACCGGTTTTACTGTGACATTGCGCCGCGTTATCGCTGGACGCGAACGCTCACGGGGTCACAACTCAACGCCGCGCTCGAGCAATACCTCAAACAATACGCCGCGGTTCCGGGGGGACGGCCGGGGACCGCTCGCGTCATTGGCGTCCGCGATCGAACCGCGTCGGGTCGCGTCGGCGTTCTCGACATCGAAACCGACCGCGGAATCTTTCCGCTGCGCGGCGACGACATGCGCTACGTGCTGCGCGTACCCGGTGGCGAGATACTCAACAGCACGTATTTTTCCGTCGAGCCGGAGTACCGCAATGGTTTCGTGTCACGCGTGACCTTGCGCGGCCAAGGCAACGGACATGGCGTCGGCATGTGCCAGTGGGGCGCCATCGGACGTGCGCGCGCAGGGCAGTCATTCCGCTCGATACTCGGCACCTACTACCCGGGAACAACCGTTGGCCCAGTCTCCGCCCAGTGAGGTGCGCGTCGGTTTGATCGGCGTGGGCGCGGTCCCGCAAACCGCGCACTTGCCGATCCTGTCCAAGATGCGCGGCGCCAAGCTTGTCGCGTTGTGCGACAACGATGGCGACAAAACGCGTGCGATCGCGGAGCGCTTCGGCGTGCCCGACGTCTTCACGGATATCGACGAGCTCCTGGAGCTCGAGACGCTCGACGCGGTCGTCATTGCCACGCCGAATCATTTGCACGAGCCCCATGTCCTGAGCGCACTGCGTGCCAAGCTCCACGTCTTGTGTGGCCGGCCGCTCGCGCTGTCCGTGCGCGGTGTGGAGCGGCTGCTCGCCGCCGCCGCGAAGGCCGACCGCATCATCCAGGTGGACAACCACAATCGCTTTCGTGCGGACGTGCAGGCGCTCGACCGTTTTCTCCATGGCGGTGAGCTGGGGAAGCTCGGCGGCATCCGCGCGGGATCGTATCAGACGAAGCGGATGCTCGGCGATTGGCGCTATCGCCGCGCGGAGGCGGGAGGCGGCGCGTTCATGGAGCTCGGCTATCCGCTGCTCGACCTGGCGCTCTGGTTCGCCGACTTTCCCGCTCCCGTGCGCGTCAGCGCGCAGATGGAGCGCGCACGGGGCTCGACGACCGTCGAGGATTCCATGTTGGTGCAGATGGAGTGTGCCGCGGGGACGAGCTTCGTGTTCGACGTCAACTGGAGCTACATCGGCGAAGGCGACCGTCTCTGGTTCGACGTGATCGCGAGCCGAGGGAGCGGACGACTCGCGCCACTGCG
>DATBRO010000158.1:0-49473 GCA_036560265.1 Gemmatimonadaceae bacterium
CGCCGACGCAGCTCGGCAGAACCGCTTCGATAGTGACGTTGTAGGAACGAGCATCGAGCACGGCACCATTCGTCTCGGCCTTGAGCGCTATGACTGTGGGCACGGCCGCCGTTGTAAGTGGCTCATCCCACGTGACCTTGACGGTAACGGCCTGCAGTTTCAACGCGACGAGCGTCGCGTTCTTCACTAAACGATCACTCGAAACGTTCAATACGGCGGTCTCTTCGAGATTGACGGCGTACTTCAGCGGCGTCGCTGTCGTTACAAAGACATTGCTGAAGCTCGTGTTGTTCGCGGGATTGTAGTCCTCGGACGGATCGAGCGCATTCGCGACGACCTTGATCTCGTGTGGCCCTTCAGTGGCAAACATGAACGTGAACTTGCACAGCCATGCGTCGTTTGGTCCGATATAGACCGACGGCTGCGTGATGAACGGATCGCCAAGGACGTGCACCCACTGCGTTGGCAAATCGAGCTTCGTGCCATCGACGTAGACGTCGCACGACGCGCGCACACCGACCTCGGCCGGCGTATTCCCGTCTGGGCCGCCGTTCCCGAATGTGATTTGGAAATCCGTCGCGGTGTTCAACTGCACCAGATCCGGCGTCGCGCCGCTCGGGAAGAGTAAGACGGGCAGCGCATCCAGATTCAGTTCCGGACTCCACTGCACCGCGACACCACTGCGAACGACGTCGGTTCGCTTGCCATCGATCCCTCTGATGTTTGCCTGAACCGAGACGGTGTTGCTCTTCGCCAGGGCACCCAGTGCCAGCTTCACGTAGCCCGTGTTGGAGGGCAGCGAGTTGAAGTTGCGTACGTCGACCAGCTTCCCCGCGCTGTTGTAGATCTTGAGCTGTATCTGTTCAATGCGACCTGACGCGGCGACAGGTCCGAAACCGGCATCGAATCGTCCTGTGGTGACCTCCAGGAAAACCGAGCCCGTGACATTTATCAGCGCGCGAGCCTCGATCGCCGCGCTTCCGGCAGAGTTCCCGGGGCTGCCCACTGCGTGGGCCGCTCCGGCGTCGTCATTTCGCGCCGTCGGGGCGACCGAAGTGTCGGCGCAGGCCACGACGAGCAGGCCAGAGACAGCGAGGAGAGCGCTTTGAAATCGGAAACCGACGCCGCGAGGAGAGGTCATCGTCGAGTTCTCTCGAAGTGGAACTGGATTGTTAAAGCGAGACGCCGGTCGGCGATTCTATGAGCCGCATAAAAATGCAGCAGTCACGGCTGTCCGCAAGACAACCAAAAGAAATCGCCGCGGGCTAACTGCTCGCGGCGATTCTGATGGAGGAGCGCCCAGAGTCTAGTGACGCAGCGGCGACGCGAGGTAATACGCCGCAGGACAGGCCACCGCGTCGTCAGCCGGCGGTGATCCCGAGGCGTACGGGCATCTCAGCTTTCCGCTGTTGCGACGCAGAAGTACGGTGCTCTCTGTCGGGCCGTCGATCTGCTCGTTGAGGGACTTGAAGGCTGCACCGCTCAGTCCAAGAATGAGTACCGAGACGAAGTCGCCGTTCGCGGAGTTCGCCGTGCTTACCGTGTCACCGCCGACGGGGTTCGCCACATCGACGTCGAACAGTGGTAGGCGGTTGTTGACGGTGCCACCAAAGCCCGTCGTGATCACGACGGCGTTTCGGCCAAGGTTGGCCGGAACCGAGATGCCGAGGTATGGCCCGTTCCAGTTCGTGACATCCGTCGTTGTATAGGCCGCACCCAGGGCGGTGGAATCGCCGACCGTCGCCGCTTGAATCAGGTTCACCAGATCCTCGATCTCCTGCGGCTGATTGGGACGGACGTTGACACCAAAGGTTTCGATGGCCGTGGAGAGACTGTTCAGGTCATTCGAGGCTCGCGCGGGATCAGCGCTGTCGAATTGTTTCACGACCGTCGGATATACCACAGCCGCCAACGCCGCGATGATGCCTACCGTGACTACCGTCTCCACCAGCGTGAATCCGCGTCTCTTCATCTGCTCGCCCGTCCGCATACCTGACTCCAGGTGAAAGTTCTGTGATTGGCGTGGCGATCCACCTCACCTCCGCCATCCAACGCATGCGGAAGATCGCGGTGGGTCGTCACTCGGTCGTTACTCCTGCGGTCTCGGCCGTCACGCCAACCGCCCTGGCCGCACAATCGGTGCGATTCGGTTGGTTGGACGAGACCTGGGATTCCTGACCGCGAGAGGGGGGGACACGAACGTACGCAAGGAACCGGCGCGCGTCGAGCCCAAACCGGTTCGGCTTATGCCACCCGAAGAGACGCCAAGTTCTCCGTCACGTGGGCCGTGCTTTTCATACCTACGGCCGCCGCCAGCACCGCGGGCAGCGTCCGAGCAAAAGCCAGAGCGCGCTGCGCATCCGTTGCCCCGGCAAACAGCTCGCGCACTTGTTCGGGCAGGTCGTGCGTCAGTTGGCCCTGAAGAAGAGGAGCGCTCACCACGAGGTCGATTCCCAGCTCGGATGCTGCGTCGATGACGTGGACCAGCCGCCCGCGAGGATCGCGCTGGGTGGACACCCGCACCGCCTCTGACATCGTGAGATTGATTGGCAGTTGGACGATTCGAAAATGATGGTCGGCGCCCCCAACCTCTTCGGCGATCGCGGCGAGCTCGTACAACGACAGATGCCCGTGACTGGCCGCGGGCAGTCGCAAACCGCTCCAGGTGGCACAACCGTACGCGCCAATGATTCCACGAGACGCACACGACTCGAGTGCTTCGAACGCCGAGCGCAAGCGAGTGGCGAACTCGGACGGCGAAATTGCGCCGAGTTGCTGCTCCGGGTTGTGTATATAGAAGTAGTCGATCGCTTGCACGCCGAGGTTGCGCATGCTGCGATGCAGTTGATCGATCAGGAATGCCGGTGTGATCGCGTGTCCGCCTCCAACCAGCTCGTCCGGACGCAACACGCCGCGATCGAAATACTCGCGTCGCAGATACGCGTCGTATTCCTCACGGGACGCGGGTGGATTCCCGTCGAGGGGCACATAGCCGGCTTTCGTGCAAATGATGACTTCATCGCGGCGCAATACACCATCGCCGATCAGCTCCTGCAACACCCTTCCTACCACGCGCTCCGAACGTTGGCACCGATAATTGATCGCAGTGTCGATCATGTTCACGCCGCTCGCGAGCGCTAGTCGCGCCGAGTCGACATAGAGCGAATCTGTCGAGTCGTCGCTGTCGCCCAGATATGTGCCGAGCGCGACCGAGGAAGCACTCAGCCCGGACTGTGACCTCCGAAAAAAGTCCGTCACGAACTTGTGTTCCCAGCGGGCGGCAAAGCGGCGCGTGCCGGCGTCACTCGCTCGGACATTGACGACCGGACGCGACGTTGCGGAGTCTGAAGTGCTCGAGCGGCGGGTCATGAAAGGATGTAACCAATTGTGCCATGCGCATTCAAGGCCGAAAAAACCAGACACGCGACCAGAAAAACCCGACACGCGGCGGGCGCTTCATTTATGCGCGCAACGTGACATTTACCATGACTCCGTGGTCTTACAAGCGAGTGATGGCCCGGAAAGTCTCATATCGGGTTAGATTACGCTGCTTACAAGTCGAGGACGGTCGCATCATGCCAGAGTTCGGATCGTTGGCGTCGAGATGGTGGATGCCGGTGTTGTTTGTGGTCGTTGCCGGTCACATCACCAATGTCTGCGTCACACTGTTCCTACATCGCGCTCAGACGCATCGGGGCGTGCAGTTGCACGCGCTCGCGGCACTGCCCATGCGCCTTTGGCTGTGGCTGACCACGGCGATCGTTACGAAGGAATGGGTGGCCTGCCATCGAAAGCATCACGCGTTCGCGGATCGTGAAGGAGACCCGCACAGTCCGCTGCTCGAAGGACTGCGCAACATCGTGCTGAAGGGCGCATTCTACTATAGAACAGCCGTTCGGCAGCCCGGGATGTTGGAAAAATACGGCAAGGGGACGCCGAACGATTGGCTCGAGCGCCACATCCTCTCGCGGCTGAATTGGGTTGGCATCCTGATCATGCTCGTTGTCGACGTATACCTGTTCGGTTTCTTCGTCGGGCCACTTGTCTGGGGCGTGCAGATGCTGTGGATCCCGTTCTGGGCCGCCGGGATCGTGAACGGTGTAGGCCACGCACTCGGCTATCGGAACTTCGAAGTGAAGGACGAAAGCCGAAACATCACCCCGATCGCGATTTGGTTGGGGGGCGAAGAGCTTCACAACAACCACCATGCCGATCCGAAATCCGCGAAGTTCAAAGCCAAGTGGTACGAGCTCGACATCGGCTGGCTGTACATTCGGTTGCTGCAGCTCGTGCGACTCGCGAAGGTAGAGTACGCCCGCTCGTAGGCGGCCCCTCCCGATTTCGCATTCCCGTGCCTGACGTAACCTGTGTGCGCTGCGGACAGACGCGTGCCGGATTCGAGCGCGCGCCTTTCCCTGGACCGGTTGGGGCGCGCATCGTTGGCGGGATCTGCCAGGAATGCTGGGCACAGTGGGTGCGGCAGCAGACGATGCTGATCAATCACTATGGACTCAACGTCATGGACCCGCAGGCGCGGACTTTCTTGACGAAGAACATGCAGGCCTTCCTTTTTGGGACGGGCGCATCGGAGGATGTCGACACGAGCAAGAAAGGTTCGATCAGCTGGTAGCGTTCGAACCGTCGTAGTTAGGATCGCATTGTTCGCGTCGATCGCGGCATGCGCGTCCGCGCCCGCAATCGGCGGTGGCGCGGCCTCGACGCTCCAACCGACACCCGCGGCTCGAGCATGGGCGGATTCCGTCCTCGCCACTCTCAGCCCTCGAGATCGAGCGGCGCAGCTCGTGTGGCCTCAGGTTTTCGGAGACTTCACCCCCGACTCGAGCACCGCCTGGGAGCGCGTATCGCACCTGATTGACGCGGAGCACGTCGGTGGATTCGTCATGTCTGTGGGCTCACCGATCGAGACCGCCGCAAAAATCAATGCGATGCAGCGATTGAGCGCGGTGCCGTTGCTCCTTGGTTCCGATTACGAGGCTGGCGCGGGATATCGCTCGCGCAGCGGATACTTCCTGCCGAACGGCATCTATCTCGGCGGCGCGACGATCTTTCCGGCGCAGATGGCGCTAGGCGCGACCCGCGACACCGCGCTCGCGTACGAGCAGGGTCGCATCACCGCCATTGAAGGACGCGCGCTCGGCGTGCATCTCGCGTTTGCGCCCGTGCTCGACGTGAATAACAACCCCAACAACCCGGTCATCGGTCCGCGATCGTTCGGCGAGGATCCTGAGCTTGTTGCCTCGCTGGGCATCGCACTGATCCGCGGGCTGCAGCAAAACGGGATGATGGCGACCGGCAAACACTTCCCGGGTCACGGGGACACCGAGCAAAACTCGCATCTCGCGATTACGATGGTGAACGCGACCCGCCCGCGACTCGACAGCGTGGAGTTGACACCCTTCCGCCGCGCGATCGTGGCGGGCGTCTCGGCGATCATGACGTTCCACGGCGTCGTACCGGCTCTCGACACGAGCCCTCTTCCCGCGACGTTGTCTCCTACCGTTATGCGAGGCTTGTTGCGGCAGCAGCTCGGATTCCGCGGACTCCTCATCACCGACGCTCTGGACATGAACGGCGTCCTTGCGCGCGTGCGCCCCGGCCAGCAGGTGAGCTTGTTGAGCGGTAACTACGGTTCGATCAACTCGCCTGGTCTGCCTGAGGTCGTCAAGCTGGCGATCGAAGCCGGCAACGACGTCCTGTTGATGCCGCTCGACGTGCCCATCGCGATCGACGCGGTCGTCGACGGCGTACGTGAAGGCAGATTCTCGCAGGCCCGCGTGGATTCGTCCGCCCTCCGGATCTTGCTGGCCAAGCACGGGCTGGATCTACATCGACACCGGTTCGTCAATCTCGACACCGCCAGGCGAATCGTCGGCATCACATCGCACCTGGAAACGGCCGATCGCATCGCCGAGCGGTCCATCACGCTCGCGAAAGATTCGCTCCGCGTGGTGCCCTTCGCCGTCTCTTCGTCGCGTCCGCGTGTGCTCTCGATCACCGTCTCCGCGCGCGCCGATCTCGCCGCGGGAACGACTTTCGACGCGGAATTGCGACGTTCGGCGGACGTTCGCTCCGAGTGGGTTGACGCGGCGGACCCCGCTGCCGCGCTCTCGCGGATCAGCGCGCTCGCGGATTCGGCGGACTACGTAGTTGTTGGGTCCTACCTCGCGCAGGGGACTCGCGTCGCCGACGCGAACGCGCCGAGTCCCATCGTCGATCTCGTCCGCGCGACGACACAGCGCAATTCGCGCACGATCGTGGTCGCGTTCGGCAATCCCTACTTCTATCAACAAGTGCCGTTTACGCCCGCGTACCTCGTCGCGTGGGGCGGTTTTCCCGTATCACAACGTGCCGCGGCGCGTGCGCTCCTAGGCATGTCGGAAATCTCCGGTCGTTTACCGATCAGTATCCCGCCAGCTTTGCGACTTGGCGACGGAGAGCAGCGAGAACTTCGCGCGGCGCGCTGAGAGGGTCATCGCGGAATTCGGTTTCTGATCGGCGCATCTGGTGATGTGAGTCGTTGACGGTTGCGCCACGCACTCGGTATACTCCGCTCCTTCCGCTTCGGGCCCGCCACGCGACAGTTGGTCGCGCTGCGCGGGCCCTTGACTTTAGTAGCGCATTGCTACTAATTCGACGCATGCGTGAGCGATCGCTCGTCATTCCGCGGCCGTCCGCACGAACGCTGACCGCGGCAATCGACGTGGTGCTGTTGACGCCACGCGACGGTACGCTTGCCACCCTGCTGCTGCGGGCCTCCGACCCTCGTGCCCGGGATCGGTGGTTACTCCCCTGGGACGCTCCTCGGATCGAAGAGCCGCCGGAACAGGCGGCGCTGCGCGTGGCCCGCGGGGTTCTTGGCGTCCCGCCAGCGGCGCTGGAGCAGATCGCGGCATTTGGCGACAGCCGACGTCATCCGGGCGAAGCGCAACTCTCCGTGTCGTTTGTTGGCCTTGTGCCGCACGACGTCGCCGCCCACGTGCCGGAGAACGCCGTCTGGGTTGATCACGAACGGTTGCCATTGATGGCGCCGCGGCACCGTGCGATGGTCGACGCCGCCGTCGACGTGGTTCGCAGGCGCATCGATCAGGCTCCGCTCGCGTTCCGGCTGCTTCCGCCTTCGTTCACGCTCAGCGAGCTGCAGTCCATTTACGAGCTCTTGTTGGGCCGCCCGCTGCACAAAGCAAGCTTTCGCCGCGCCCTACAAGCCGCCTTCCTCGTAGAGCCGACGGACGAATGGCGCAGCGAGGGTCGGGGCCGTCCCGCGCAGCTTTTCCGCTATGCGCCGCGACGGCGCCGCGCTTCACGTCGCGGCGTCCGTTTTGACTTGATCGAGCAACGAGACTAGTGCCGTTCCGACTTGTTCTGCCGACTTGGCTCGCGAGGATAGGAAACAAGTTGGAACGGCACTAGTCGGCGCGGCGCAATCGCATGAGCGCGCGTGCGATCGCAACGTTGTCGCAAGCGATCCGGTATAGCTCACCGAATCCGCGCTCGGGTCTCCATGCCTCCTCGAGTATCACGGGGGGGTGATGTCCCAGTCGGCGAGCACGATCTCCTCGCCGCTCGACGGTGACCCGCGCCACAGGGTCCGTATTGGTCGCCGCAACGAGCTCGATCGCGACGTAGCCACCGCCCGGAAGGTCGCGATGGAAAAGACGCTCAGCGGAACGGCGGTCGAGAGAGCTGACGTTTTGGCCCTGCGCGTCCTGTTGCACTTGAGCCTCCGGCGCCACGGGACCGGATCAGGATACCTTCGTTACATCCGACGCTTGAGGACCTTTCTGGCCCTGAACGATCTCGAATTCCACTTGATCGCCCTCAGCGAGCGACTTGAAGCCGCCACCCTGAATTGCGCTGTAGTGGACGAAGACATCGGGGCCACCCTCACGGGAAATAAAGCCGAAGCCTTTCGCGTCGTTGAACCATTTCACGGTGCCGGTGATGCGAGCCATTGAAGCTACCCTCAGTGTTGCCGTTCATGCCCCAGCGAAGTGCCTGAGGCACCCTGGGGCGAGCGTGAAGGCAAGTTCCATGCACTGTGGCGCCCGGCTGCGGAGCGGTCAAGCCGGGCGAACGAGAAGGCGCCGTGACAGGCGCTGGTCGGCGCTGTCCGGGGGCTTACGCCGCGCCGGCGACGTAACGCGCCATGCGGCCGCATTTGCTACAGCGCAGCGTGACCTGTGCGCTCGGTGGAGGCGGTACGTGATTCGGGTGTCGCTCGATCGCACCTGAGCATGACGGGCAGCTCAGTGGTGAACCTGTTCTGTCCTTTGCGATGAGGTGCAGAGCTTGCGCGGGGTTGAACGTCGCCGGGCGCGGCTTGCGCATAAATGCCTTCTCCAGTTCCTGCGGTACGGCTTGTTCCGGCTAGTGGCGCCGGACCGCCTTCGGGATTAGGACTATCGACCCACGTCTACGTAACCGCCTAACCCTCTAATTCTCTGCAATAGCGAATGTTGCGCAGTCGCAAACACTTGCGAAGCGGGCTGTTCTGTGTCGCGCTAATGGGCGCTGCTTGTGGGCCACGCGCCCACATTCCGCCGCGTCCCGCGCAGCCGGAGATGCTCCCAGGCGCGCTGGCAGCCAGCGATTCCGGTGCCCTTCTGGCGCGTGCCTTGGCCCCCGTCTTATTCCTGCAGCGCGACGAGTGGTTTCCGCTGGAGCGAGTCGTCGCAGTGCTGCATCCCACGCGGCGCCTGATCGCGTATCACCTGCTGTGGCGCGACGACGTGCACGGCTCCTGGATTCCGTTCACCGTCCCCACTGACGAGGAGATCGTTTGGGTCGGATACGACAGCACGCACAATCCGACGGACCTGTGGACCTTTTGGCATGGAACGCTGCTGCATTCATCCTGGCGGGATCGCGGGACGGTGACCGTGAATGTTCAATGGGGAAAGCACGGTTCCCTGGCCCACGATGCCATTGAAAGCGACTTGCCCCGCATCAAGAAGTTGAACGACTTCTACGCGTTTCACTTTCTCGCGATCTGGGACATGTGGCTGGGGAAGCTCACGCGGCCTGGGCCCGGATGCTTCTGCCACAGCTATCGGCGATATCGGGAGTTCACCCGGCCGCTCATGGTGAGCGATCGTGTCGATGCCGTCACGCGAGCAGCGGATGCTACTGCTATTCTCACGGCGGTGTTTGGGCGGCCGTACTCACGCAAGCGCGGATGGCCCGAGGACTGACCTCGAGCCGCTACGATGCGTAGACGATATCGCCTTCGTCATTGATGCCCATCTCGAGATGGGCATCGCACACTCCGCAGATCTTTTCGGCCGTCCACGCGATGTCGAGAGTCTCTTGCTGTCGCTTGGTGGCGGGTTTCACCGAAACACGTTTGTAGGTGTATTCGCCACAGTTCTCACACGCGTGCGCCTTTGCGATTCGTTCCGCGCGTTCCCGGGTGATTCGCTTCAATCACCCCTCCGAAGGGCTTTTGGGAGATCCCGTCCCGGCGAGCTGTCCACGCACTGGCGGGGTGTAGGCTGCCGACGGTGCTGCAGCTGCGGTCACGCCCGGCATCCCCCGGGCGACGAGCTCTCGTAGCGCGCCGATGGCTCCCATGACACCCGAAGCCTCCGTCGGCAGGAAAATCGTGGAGCCCTTGCCGTCGGCAAGCTTCGGCAGCGCCTCGAGGTACTTGAGGCCGAGCAGATACATCGCAGCCTGGCCGTCGGGCAATGCCGCGGCGATGTGCCGAATCGACTCCGCTTCGGCTTCCGCCATCGCAAGCCGAGCTTCGGCGAGACCCTGAGCACGCAGCACGGAAGCGTCTTTCTCGCCTTCTGCTTTGCGCACTTGGGATTCCTTCAAACCTTCCGCTTCCAGAATCGCGGCGCGCTTTCCCGCCTCCGCGTTCGTGACGGCGGCTCTGCGCTCGCGCTCGGCGCGCATCTGCAGCTCCATCGCCTGCTGAATGTCCCGCGGAGGCTCGATCGACTGCAGCTCGACCCGCGTGACATCGACACCCCAGCTCACCGCTGCTTCTTCGATGACCTCCCGCATCCGGTTGTTGATCTGGTCCCGGCTTGCCAGCGTTTGATCGAGCTCCATTTCGCCGACAATGTTGCGGAGCGTTGTGCGCGTCAGCGTTTCGAGCGCATAGGGTAGGTTCTGGACAGCGTAGGTCGCCTTTTGGGGCTCCGCGATTCGATAATACAGCACCGCGTCGATGTCGATTGTGACGTTGTCCTTCGTGATGACGGGCTGACTCGGGAAGTTGAGAACCTGTTCACGCAAGTCGATCCGTGTCGTCGTTCGTGCCGCAATGCGTTTTACGCCGCCGACATCCGACTCGGCGTACCGGACGTTGATAGCGCGGGGCTGTTCGATGAACGGAATGAGAATGTTCAGTCCCGAGCGCGCCACGCGGTGAAACCGGCCAAGCCGCTCCACAACCAGGACTTCGGCCTGCCCTACGATTTTGAGCGATTTTGTAAGGACGACGAGCCCGAAGAACACGATGATGCCAAACAGCGCGAAGCCGAACATGGAAGACTCCAACGGAGGGAAGGGATACTATCATTTCATTGTATGCCGGGGACCGATTCACAGCAACGCGGGCTCGACAGTGCGCCTGAATCTTGCGATGATCGGCCCGGTCTTTTCGGACGAGGAGATAATCCCATGGCGAGAAAGACGCGAAAGTCGTCCGCCAGAAAGAAGTCGGCACGGGGGGCAGCAAAGAAGCGTGGTTCTGCTCGCCGGGGCGCTGGAAAGCGCGCAGGCGCACGCCGGAGCGCGGCGTCCAGGTCGCGACGTCCGGCGGCCAAGAAAACGCGCTCCATGGCGAAGCGCAGCAGCCGGCAGTCCACGGTGGCGCGCGCCAAGCGCGTCACGCGCGAGGTGGTGCAGCAAGCGACAGATGCCGTGACCGCGGGCGTCGAGACGCTGAGGGAAGTGGGGGGGAATCTCATAGATCGCGTTCGCACGGATCTATCCTCCTGAGCGCGGTCTTCGGCGGCGCGGCGCGAAGGATCTGTTCAACCGTTGAATGGATCCTTCGCTCGCGTCCGTGCTTGACTTTCCGCGTGTTTGTCGAGCCAATCCGCCGTGAGCTCAAAAACGCGTTCGTGGCCAAAGTCGACGGTAATGACATGGCCCGCGCCTTCGATCCAATGCAATCTTTTCTCGCGCGAGCCCAAGCGCGCGAAGCCGCGCTCCGCGTTTGCGCGTGAGATGCGGTTGTCTTCACGCGACTGAATGACGAGCGTTGGCGCTCGCACCTTCGCAACGTCGTTCGCTGCGTCGGCGACCACGTCGTAAAGCGCGCGCAACGCTGCCGGCGTAAACAGCCCGTGCCCGCGCCCGCGGGCCGCTGCGGCGCGATCGTGAATCGATCGGCCGCCGCGCGACAAGAAATACGGTGACAGCGCTCCCCAGAGGCCGCTTGTCACGGCAGCGGCACGGAGTCCGGCAGGCATCGCGATGTACGGCGCGAGCAGCACGAGAGCGGGGACATCGTCTCGTCGGGCGGCGAGTATCACGGCCAGCGCACCTCCCATCGAGAGGCCGACGACGGCGACCCAGTCATGCCTGTCGCGCATCGACGCGTACTCGTGCTCCACGTCTTCGTGCCAATGCGCGGAACTCACCATCGAGAACGCCGAGAGCGACCGTCCATGACCGGAGAGGAGAGGCACGCGCACGGCAAAACCGCGGCGGTGAAGGTACGCCGCCATGTCGGCGAGAACTTGGGGAGTGTCTCCCGCGCCGTGCAGAAGAAGGACGCCATGCGCGCCGGCGCGTTCGAGCTCGATTGCGGCGGCGCCGAGAACGATTCCGTCGGGACCGAGAGGCCGTCGCCGACTTGCGCGCTGCTCGAGATAGCGCGGGTATGACGCTCGGGCTGCGATGGCGATCGCAGCGAGAACCGCGAGCGCCGCTGGTAACATGGTCGACTAGTAGCGCGGAACCGACGAATCGATCTCTCGACTCCAGCGATCGATGCCGCCGACGAGGTTACGCGCGCGGTAGCCGCGGGACCGAAGCCATTGCGCCGCCAGGTTGCTCCGCGTTCCATGATGACAGTACACGATCAGCTCACGCGATTGATCGAGCTCGCCAACGCGACCTTCGAGCTCGCCCATCTGTAGGAGCTCCGGTTCGCCAATGCGACCGATGGACCATTCCCACGGTTCACGAATGTCGAGCAGTTGCAGCGGTCGGCTTTCCACCAATCTTCGCGCGAGCTCGGCTGGCTCGATGTCAGCCTCCATGGTCTCGCCATTCGAATGGGCGCTAACCTCATCGGCTCGGCCGCTGCACGTCGGGCAGTCCTTGCGTCGCTCGAAATGGATTGTGCGGATCTCGCCGTGCTCCAGGTCGAGCTGGAGCAACCGTCCGACGAGTGGCTCGCCTATGCCGGCGATCCATTTCAGCGCTTCGGTCGCTTGAAGCGACCCGACCACGCCAGGTACTGCGCCAAGGACACCGATCTCTTCGCAGCTCGCCGTCGATCGAGGTGAGGGCGGCTCCGGAAAAATGCACCGATAACACGGTCCGTTCGGCGCGCCGAACACCGACACTTGCCCCGAGAACTTCTCCACGCTGCCGTAGACCCACACCTTGTTCGCCCGTGCGCAGGCGTCGTTGATGGCATAGCGCGTCGGATAGTTGTCGGAGCCGTCGACGATGACGTCATATCCTTCTAACAGGGAGTCCGCGCCCTCCGCGTTGAACCGTTCCTGATGTTCTCTCACCAGTACGTGGGGGTTGAGGCGCCGAATCGCATCGGCCGCCGATGCGGTTTTCTTGCAGCCAATGTCGCTGGTGCCGTGGAGGACCTGTCGGTGCAGGTTGCTGACTTCCACCACGTCGTCGTCGACGATGCCGATGGTGCCCACGCCAGCGGCCGCGAGATACAGAGCGACCGGCGATCCGAGGCCACCGGCGCCCACGGCCAGCACGCGCGATTCCCGCAGCCGTTGCTGCCCCTCGAGGCCAAGCTCCGGCAATACAAGCTGTCTGTTGTAACGCGAGAGTTCCGCCGGTGTCAGCATCACCTCGGAATATGGCGCGCGGTCGCGCGCGCGCCCACCGTGAAGGCGTCTAGAGCAGAACGGCCGTTGTGGTCGCGGTTCCGGCGGTCGTGTTTCCGGCAGCGGCAACGAGGAATTCGTCCAGCGGCAGTTCCTCCATCCTGGCTACGAGGCGTGCTGCGGGAACGATCAGGGAATTCCCCTTCCGCTCGATGAGTCCCTCTCCGGTGAACCGGCCGAGCACGAGCGACACGGATTCGCGAGTCGCGCCGACCAGCTCACACAGGAGCCGGTATCGATTGGTGTTCAGAACGATGCAGCCATCGTCACGCGTGAACGTGTCGAACGTCGCCATCCGGACGAGTGCGACAATGAGACGCTGCTCGACGCTCATCGTGGTCAGCTCACGAAGCTTCTCCAACAATGCCGAACGCTCGCTGAGGATCTGCGCGATGAGAACCGTGGCGTGCTGGGGTTGCTCACGGAGAAAGGAACGGTACCGCGTCGAGCTCAGAAACAGTGTCGCCGCTTCTTCGTCCGCTCGCGCTTCGGTCGAATACCGGGGCGTGGCTGACAGACCTTCGGCGCCGAACGTCTCGGAAGGGGTGGCGATCCATGGAATGAAACCGCGTCCCGCGCGCACGCGGCTGCGCAGGATGACCCTTCCCTCGAGCACGACGAACACGCCGTCGGCTGGAGCACCACGCTGATAGATCACGAATCCCGCCGGCCAGGTTGCGCGGGCCGCATACGCCAGCAACGCGTCCACTGTCGTTAGTGCGAGCCGGTTCGAGATCGCGGACTGCTGCTCCGCAGCCATCCATCCTCGCTTCGTTTGACCAGGCATAGGGTTGCAATGTCTGGGCCGCTCTTGACAGTTGTGAGCGCCGGCGCCTCTCTTGCTGCCGGCCCGCGGGACACGACGTCGTGCCTCTCGTGGCTTCGCCCGAACTCGCGCGCTCTCATGACGCGCGGGCCGCGTTCGCGCCGGTGGTACCTACGACGGTTCCTGCGTTGCTCATTCTCGGCACGGACGCGGTTCTTGCCGCGGCTCCCGCCACGCCCGTGCAGCTCGTGCACGCGTGTCTGGCGGCCGGCTTTCACACGGTGATCCCGGCCAGTTGGGGGGACGAGCTCATAGCATCGCGCGTGATCGAACGACTCCGGGACGCTGACGTACCGCTCGTGCAGTGCAGCTGTCCGTACGTGGCCCGGCGATTGGCGACGCACGGTGACGCGATCGCGCCGATGTTGGCCTCCTTCGTCTCGCCACCGGTTGCCACTGCCCAGTATCTTCGCGCGGCCTACGCGCCCTCGCGACCGCATATCACGTACGCCGGCGGCTGTCCGTCGGCGTCACACGACATCATCGACGTATGGCTGTCAGTCGATGAGTTGATGAGCGCTCTCGCGGAGCGAGGCGTGTCGGCGAGCACGCAACCGACGGAGTTCGATTCCGTCATTCCCCCCGACCGACGCCGGTATTTCTCCGAGCCTGGCGGCGTGCCGTCGCGACATGCGCTCCGACAACTTTCGGCCCCCGTCGATCTTGTAGAGTTGCAAAGCGACGACGTCGTTATCGACTTGGCGCAGCAGCTTCTCTCCGGGTCGCCGGCCCTCGTCGATGTCGCGGTCTCCCTCGGTTGCTGCTGCAGCGGCGCCACAGGGTCGGTCGGCGCGGACGTAGCGCGAGCGCGAGTTCGAGACCAGGAGCCTCCCCGAGCCTTGTCGCCCGTCGTCGACCATTCGATGCGGCTGGCGCTGGACGGGCCACCGTTGTCCGCGGGCCCGCCTGTCGGGAGAAAGGTCGATGCGACTCCAAAGACCACGGATCAGCGATCGTCACAACCGCCTGAAGTGACGCTTGAAGCCGCTATGATCGGTGCCGACCCCGTCACCCGTCGCCGCTCACCGCCGGGCCTCTCGCGTCCCGTGCTCGGCGCCATGCCGCTCAGACGGTCGGAAACCGGTCGCCAGCTGCCGCGGGCGTACGTCGCCCGGCGTCGCTCGTCGCCGCGCGGGATGCGCCAGTCCTCGGTTCGGAGCGAAGGGCCGTCGGCGCCACAGCCAGAACGTCGACAACCGCGCTTGGCTTGGATCGTAGCCGCCGGCGTCGCGATTGGTCTGGGAATCGCGCTCCTGTTGCGACTCGTGTTCTGAGCGTTCAGTCGTACTCGGACATCGCGACGCGCAGCGCCTCGCGGAGTTGCTCCTCCATTTCCGGTCCGCCCGGCAGCGCGGGCGCGATCACGCGCAGATGTCGGTGCATCTCATCGACGATCCTGGGTTCGTTCGTGGACACGCCGAGCGCGTCGAGGGATCGTTCGGCGAGCTCCCGGAGCAGGGCTGTCGTTTCTCGAGACAGTCCGTGAAGGTCAGTCGCCGCGGGGTCGATGCGCTCACGCTCGCGTCTCCGCGCCGGCGCTTCGAACAGTGTGCGCAGTGGAGCAAGTTGCACGGCGAAGGCGCCGGGATTGTGTTCCTGGTGCGACGCCACGACGCCGCGTCTGTGCAGCGAGAAGAGCAGCTTCTCGATGGCGCCGCGAATGACAGCGACGCCGCCGATGCTCTGATTGCCGCGTCCAGTGATGACGAGAACTTCCCTGCTTCCGTGCACCTGTTGTTGCCGCAGCCACGCTTCTGCGCGGCGGACTGCTTCGATCGACGTCGGGAGGTGCTCGCGGAGGTTGAGCGTGCGCTGCGCGCCGAACCGCAGCTCGTCCGACGCGCTCACGACGCGGCTACGCCGCTACTTCCAGCTGGTCGCCGACGAGATCTCGCAGCGGCTTCGCGAAACAGGTTTCGTTGCACGCGAAGCGTCGCGCACAGCCGATGCAGTCGCGCCGAATCTTCTCCGGATATCTCGCGCGGTCCACCCGGGCATATCCCAGCGCTTCGAAGAATTGCGGCTCGAGCGTGAGCGCAAACACTTCGGGGACGCCGCGCTTGCGGGCGAGCGCCTCGACCGCGTCGACGATTCGTCGGCCCAACCCGAGTCCCTGCGCCGATGGTGCCACCGCGATTGCGGCGACCTCCGCGATCGACGGTGAATACTCCTTGAGGGCGCCACAGCCGAGGATCTGTCCGCGATCGTCGACAGCGACGACGTAGTCGTCGACGGACATCACGATCATCTCGGGTGTCCGACGGAGCATGAGATGCTGATCCGCGAAGAAGTTGTTCAGCCGCGCGATCGCCCCTGCCTCGGTAATGCGCGCGGGCCGAACCTCCGGGCCCGATGGCCGCGAAATCACAGTACCTGCTCCAGCAGGGCGATGCCCTGGGCCAGTTCGTCGCGTGTTGCCACGAGCGGTGGCAGCAACCGAACGGTGTACTCTCCTGCGCTACACACGAGGAGTCCCGCTGTTTGCGCCTCGCTCACGACGTGCGCCGCAGTTCCCAGCACGTCGACGCCCCACATGTAGCCGACGCCGCGCACACCGCGAATGCGGCCGGTGCGCCTTCCGAGCTCGCGGAGCTGGCTCCCGAACCACGCGCCGTTGTCATGCACCGCCGCCAAGAGGGACGGATCGCTGAGTCGGTCGAACACGTACTCCGCGACGCGCGCGACGAAGGGACCGCCCCCGAACGTCGTGCCGTGGTCGCCCGGCTGCACCGCGGCGGCGATCTCTTGGTTTACGAGCACAGCGCCCATCGGGAGGCCAGCCGCTATCGGTTTCGCGAGCGTCAGGAGATCGGGCACGACACCGAGACGTTCGTAGGCAAACAACTTCCCCGTGCGGCCCAGGCCGCACTGGATTTCGTCGAAGATCAGCGCGACCCGGCGCTCGGTCGCCAGGGCCCGGATTTCACGAATGAACGCCGCATCGAGCACGCGCACGCCGCCCTCGCCCTGCACGGGTTCGAGGATCAGCGCAGCCGCGGTTTCCGTATCGAGAGCGCGCGCAATGTCTTCGATGTCGCGTTCGACGATGGACACGCCGCCGGCGAGCGGCCGGAACGGCATGCGATACCCCGGACGATCCGTTGCCGCGAGACTCGCGAACAGCCGGCCATGAAAGGAACCGCGCAACGCGACGATGTCGCGCTTCGCGTCACCCAGCGTGCGTCCCCATCGCCGCGCGAACTTGAACGCGCCTTCGTTCGCTTCCGCGCCGGAATTGCAGAAGAACACCTTGGACGCGAACGAGCGCTCGACGAGCGCTGCGGCCAGACGCGCGGCCGGCGCCGTCCAGTACAAGTTCGACGTATGTATGAGCCCATCGGCAGCGGTGCGCATCGTGGACACCAGCCCGGCATCGCCATATCCGAGCGCGTTCACGGCGATCCCGCTCACGAAGTCCAGATAGCGATTTCCCTCGGTGTCGATGAGGTAGACGCCTTCGCCGCTCGCCATCTCGATTGGGCCGCGCTTGTACGTGTGCAGCACGGCGTCGCGGGCGCCGGCCGGCGTGGGTCCGGTACCCGCGGCCGACTGCGGGTTCGACGACTCCTGTGAATGGATTTCGAACGCGGGAAGTGCCATCGCTCTACTCCGAGGTCCGTTGTACCAAGGTGCCGCGATTGCGGTCCTTGATTCCGCACAGATCCGTAATGCGCACGCGCGGTACGCCGCCTTCCACCGCAGTAACGGCGGCTGACAGCTTGGCGCGCATACCGCCCGATGCCCGGCCGTCCTGCATCAGTCCGAGCGCTTCGGCGACCGACAGCGATGCCGCCGGCTGGTCGTCGACCATGACGCCCGCGACGTCGCTGACGATCACAAGCTCCTGCGCTTCGATCGCCAGAGCGATCGCGGCTGCCGCATCATCGGCGTTGACGTTGAGCGCCGGGCCCAACTCGTTTCCGATGTTGCGGCTGACCGGCGAAACGACTGGCAGATAGCCGCCATCGATCAAATGGAGCAACAGAGAGCTGTTGATCTTTTGAGGGGTACCCACGTGGCCGAGCCGACCCGAATCGGTGGGCGTCGCGGCGATGAGCGACGCATCCTCGCCGGACAGGCCAACCGCCCGTACGCCTTCACGCACGAGCAACGACACGAGGCGTTTGTTCGCGGTGCCGGACAGCGCCATCCGCACGAGCTCGAGATCCTGAGCCGTCGTTACCCGACGACCGTCGACGAACTTCGAGGTGATACCAAGCGTCGTCTGCAGCGCGCTGATGTCGTCGCCGCCGCCGTGCACGAGCACCATCGCCCCTGAGGTTGCGTCCCAGGTTTCAGCGATGAGAGCTGCCAGACCGGGATCCGATTGAGGACGGCCGCCAATCTTGAGCACGCGCGTCACGCCGGTAGTCCCGCTGTCTCGTCCAGGCCCAGCATGACGTTGGCGTTCTGCACGGCTTGACCGGCCGCACCCTTCATGAGATTGTCGATCGCCGACAGGATGAGCAGCGACGGTCGCCGGACGAAGGCGAGCGGCGTGATCGCGACGCGAACCACGTTTCGATGGATCACGTCCCGCAGCGCCGGCGGCTCCTCGCTGATCTCGAGAAACGGTTCGTCGCGAAACGCGTCGCGCCACAGCGCGATCGGGGTTTCCAGCGGTTCTTTCAGCTCGACGGTGATCGTCGAGAGAATGCCGCGCGAGACCGGAAGCAGGTGCGGCGTGAACACGATGTCGACGTCCGACCCCCACGTAGAAAGCGTCGCACGCATCTCGTTCACGTGACGGTGCGTGTTTCCCACGCCGTACGCCCGGAAGTCCTGCGCCACTTCGGCGAAGAGCAGTTCGCGCTTCGGTGAATTGCCCGCGCCGCTCACGCCGCTGGCGGCGCTCACGTGCACGGCGCTTCCCGGCGCAAGCAGACCAGCCGCGATCACCGGCGCGAGCGCGAAAAGCACGGACGTGGGATAACAGCCCGGGTTCGCCACCACATCCGCCGTTCGCACATGGTCGCGCGCGAGCTCGGTGAGACCGTACGGAGCGCCCTCGCAACCATTGCCGGGCCGGAGATCGCTGGAGAGGTCCACCACTCGCGCGCCGCGTTCGCGCGCCGCGGTCACCCACTGGCTCGACGTGCCATGCGGCAGCGCGCTGAAGACCAGCTGCGCGCGCTCCAGCGGTGCGTCTTCAGTCGCCACATAGGTGACGTCCCGACCGCCGATCCGCGCGGTTGTTCCCCGCTGCTCATTCGCGGTCGCGAATGCCAGCGTCAGGTCCGGATGACCTTGGATGAGCGCGCAAAGCTCGCGGCCAACGTATCCGCTGGCCCCGAGAACTCCGACTGGTACCTTATTCACGATGAATGCATAATAATACAGTGTCGCAGAGTCAACCTTTCTTGCAACGCGTGGGCAGAGCATGGTGCGAAAACCAGAACGACAGGCTGTGATCCTCGAGCTCATTCGAGCCGGCGACGTCGGCTCCCAGGAAGAGCTCCGGCGATTGCTCGAGCGACGTGGTGTCTCAGTCACGCAGGCAACGCTCTCGCGAGATCTTCGCGAGCTTGGTCTGGTGCGCGTCCCTGGCGACGACGGGGCTCGGTATGCGCTCCCCGAGACGCTTGCGGGCGACGCGATTCCCTCTCTGGAAACGCTCCTGCCACAACTCTTCTCCAGTATCGACGGTGTTGGCGAGTTGATCGTGCTGCACACGCTGTCGTCCGGCGCCCAGCCGGTCTCGGAAGCCATCGATGCAGCGGAGTGGCGCGAGGTGCTGGGAACCGTGGCGGGCGAGAATACCATTCTGGTTATCTGCCGTTCGGCGCTGGCTCGGCACGAGGTGACGCAACGCATCACGGCCCTGGCCCGCGGGGGCGCCTGAACCAATCAAGAATTGATGGTTGACGGCACCGTGCAGTTGTGCTTATTTATGCACTATCCTTGAATAATCTCATCTAAGGAGTTTCGATGCCTCGTACCATTGTCCTCGCTTACTCAGGCGGACTCGACACATCGATCATCGTTCCGTGGCTGCGCGAGCATTATGACGCGCGGATCATTTGCGTGGCTGCCGACATCGGCCAGGGTCAAGCCGAGCTGCAGGGTGTCCGGGAAAAAGCGATCGCATCCGGCGCAGAGGAATGCTTCGTCGAAGACCTGCGCTTCGAGTTTGTGAACGACTTCATTTTTCCGACGCTGCGCGCGGGAGCGATCTACAATCGCAAGTATCTGCTCGGGACATCGATGGCGCGTCCCCTCATCGCGCGCCGCCAGGTTGAAGTCGCTCGGCGCCTGGGAGCGGACGCGCTGGCGCACGGATGCACCGGCAAAGGAAACGACCAGGTTCGCTTCGAGCTGACGTATGCGAGCTTCGCTCCCGACCTACCGGTCATCGCGCCGTGGCGCGAGTGGAACATCCGGAGTCGCGAGGATGCGCTGGCATATGCGGCGGCGCACGGAATTCAGGTTGCGGCAACGAAAGAAAAGATCTATTCGCGAGACGCGAACCTGTGGCATTTGTCGCACGAGGGTGGTGTGCTGGAGGATCCGGCCGCGGCGCCTCCCGCCGACCTCTTCATGATCACATCGAGCCCCGAGAACGCGCCCGACGTTCCGGAGATGGTGGTCATCGAGTTCGACCGCGGCACGCCCGTCGCGGTCAACGGCGAGTCGCTCAGCCCGGTCGAGTTGCTCACCGCGCTCAATCAGATCGGAGGACGAAACGGGGTGGGTATCATCGATCTGGTGGAAGACCGCCTCGTGGGCATGAAGTCGCGCGGCGTGTACGAAACGCCGGGCGGCTCCCTGCTCTACGCGGCGCATTCCGAGCTGGAGCAACTGGTGCTTGACCGCCGTACGCTGAGCGCGAAGGATTTGATTGCCCCGCGGTACGCGGATCTCGTGTACGAAGGCAGATGGTGGACCACGGAGCGCGAGGCGTACGACGCCTTTGTCGGCGTGACGCAGGAGCGCGTCACGGGCACCGTGTCACTGAAGCTGTACAAGGGTGGCATTGCCGTCGCCGGCCGTTCGAGTCAGCACGCGCTCTACGACGAACGGTTTGTCACCTTCGGCGAGGACGACGTCTATCAGCAGAGCGACGCGGCGGGCTTCATCCGCCTGTTCGGGTTGTCGCAGCGCGTTCGGGCGCTGAAAGACCAGGAGCTTGCGGCACAAAGCGCCGAGCAGCCGCTGCCAGCGGAGGCCGCCACCGAAATCGCGGAGGATCTGACGGGCAGCGCGAAGTTGGCAGTGGCATGACTTCGGCCGCGCTGTTCACAGCGTCCGCCAAGGCACACAAGCTCTGGGGCGGTCGTTTCGGCGCTGGACCCGCGCCGGAATTCGATGCGCTCAACAACTCTATCGGCGTCGATTTCCGACTCTGGCCCTACGATATCCAGGCATCCAAGGCCTGGGCGGTCGCGCTTTGGGGTGCCAACGTGCTGACGCTCGAGGAGAGTCGGGCCATCGAGCGTGGGCTCGACGCCGTTGCCCAGCGATTGGAAGAAGGCGAGTCGCCGACGGCGAGCGATGAGGACGTGCATACCCTCATCGACAGGCTCTTGCACGACGAAATCGGAGACGTCGCATCGAAGCTGCATACGGGCCGCAGCCGCAACGATCAGGTATCGACGGCTACTCGACTGTGGACGATGGATGCGTGCAATCGGATCGATGCCGCCATTCGCCAGTTGCAGCGCGTCATCGTCGACCGCGCGGCTGCCCTCGAGGGCGCCGTGATGCCAAGCTACACGCATCTGCAACGGGCCATTCCGGTGTCCGCCGCGCACTGGCTCCTCTCGCATTTCTGGCCGCTCGAGCGCGACCGGCAACGACTGCGGTCGGCCTACCGCAGCGCGGCATCGCTACCCCTTGGCTCGGGAGCCGTCGCCGGCTGCGCTTATCCCATCTCGCGTACGCTGCTTCAGGGAACGCTCGGATTCGAAGCCGTGACGCCGAATTCCATGGACGCGGTGAGCGATCGAGATTTCGTTGCCGAGCTGCTTTTTACGTGCGCGCTCGCCGGCGCGCACCTGTCGCGATTCGCCGAAGATCTCATCATCTATGGGTCGAGTGAGTTTGGATTCGTGCAGTTCGGCGATACGTTCACGTCCGGATCCAGCATGATGCCGCAGAAGCGCAATCCGGACGCGCTGGAGCTCACCCGAGGCGCTGCATCACGGCTATTAGGCAACCACGTGACGTTGCTCGCCACTATCAAGGGCCTGCCGTCCAGCTACAACAAGGATCTGCAGGACGACAAGCGCGCGCTGTTCGACGCGGTGGACACGTTGCTCCTCGTCCTCCCGGCGTTTCGTGGAGCACTCGCCGAGTCGACCTTCCAGCGCGACCGGATGCGGAAGGCCGTTTCCAGCTCCATGATGGCGACGGACCTGGCCGACTATCTCGTGCGGCGCGGCGCCACGTTTCGTGAGGCGCACGGTGCGGTCGGTAGTCTCATTCGTCGCATGGAAGCCGAGCGGTGCGAGCTCCACGAGCTGCCCTTCGGTGCATTCGCCGCGGCGCACCCACTCTTCGCTCAGGACGTCTTCGACGCGCTGGGATCCGCTCACTCGCTCGACCAGCGCGAAGTAGAAGGTGGAACGGGGCCACGCGCGGTTCACGCACAGCTCGACGCAGCCCGGGCCGCGATCGGCGCGTAGCGTCCGCTGCGTACGCTCAGCGCCGCCTCGGCGAGAACGACATGCCGATGTGGTACTGCCAGAAATCCACTGCCGTCGTGCGTCGATTGAATTGAAGCGAACCGTCCGGCTGGTCGATGATGTCGCCACGCCGCAGATAGGAGCGTGTTCCGTTTCTGGTCAGCCGCGCGCCTGCGTCGAAGGCCGCTTCGACGGATCTGATACGGAGTGGAAGCCGCAATCCACCGCCGTAGCCGGCCGCCCAACCACCATCGTCGAAGTTCGTCGTGTTGGCGAACGAGTCGCCACCGTTGTCGTCACTGGCGGACGACTCGGTGTAGAAATACGAGTAACCCGCGAATGCATACACGTACGGCCGAATTGCCCCACGCGTCAGCATGAGCTCCGGGCCACCGGTGAGCACCGCGAAATTGTTCATCGTGTGCATGTCGACGAGCACGCGATTCACGGAGGCGCTCAGCGGAACGCGCTTGTTCTCGTTGCCGTAATTGAGCCACGCGGCATCCGCGCGTACGCCGAGCGGTGTGAACCAGCGAAAGTGATGTCGTACCGACCCACCGAACCCCCATGCCCGGTCCACCTGCGTCCGGAACTCGCCGATGGGCCGCGCCATCTGACCAGCGACATCGAAGCTCCAATCTCCCGCGTCGGCGCGGGACGACGATCCTAAGGAGAACACCTGCGCGAGTGCTGAGGAGGGGCCACTCGAGGCGAGGGCAATCGCGGCGGCCAGGAAAAGTCGGCGAATCATATGTCGCTCCGGACGGTATTTGTATACAAAAGCCCGCGACCATAAGAAGCAATGCTTGACGCGTTTCGTCAAGCATAAAAAGAAGGCCGCGCCCTCGTTCAGGGCGCGGCCAGTACAACACCAGCAACTACGAGTTCTAGAATTTGATCCCGAATGTGATCGGGACGAACTTCATCGACTCGTTGTCCGTGGTCACGAGATGAAAGCGGACTTCGGCGAACGTGCTGAACCCGGTCAGCGGAAAGTTGAGTCCGGCACCGACGTTGAATCCAGCCTTCGTCTTCGACGACGATCCGGTGATGTCAGGCGTGGCAACGTTGTACATGCCGACACCGCCGATCAAATATCCCATCGGCATGGCTACGCCCGACAACGTGACATTCGCGATACCGGCGAGAAGTCGCGTGCCACCCGAAATCCCGGGACCCGTGGTCTTGAAGTCCATCTGACTGAGCATTCCCTCGATGCGCAGACCGAGCGGAGCCAACGGCGGTTTGATGCCGACGCCCGCGGTCACATTGTAGCCCGTCTTGAGACCGTCGGCCGTCGTGCCCATCGGAATCGTGGCTCCCGCGGCGATGCTGAACGAGGCCTGTGCGTGGAGAGCCGGTGCTGCGCAGAGAGTCGCCGCCAGAACCAGCGCGGCGCGGGACATCAGACGCATGAGTATTCCTCCGTTATTGTGCGAACTGAATGACTGCAGCGAAACGCGCGAATGAAGACAGGTCCCTTGAATGTTTCGCAACGAAATCGTTCGCCAGCGGACACACGCGAGCGACGGATTCCCACTATGTCCGTCTGTGACTTAATTATCCTATCTAGACAGTATATTTCTATCGACCAAAAAACAGCGTATGTTATTACGCTATGAAATTAGGATAATTTGTGGCACGAACATATAGCGTTAAGGCCATTGCACTTACGATAGGAATAGCGCCCAAGTGGGTCGATAACCTCCTATCGCACCACGAGGTTCCGGGAGCCACGAGAGGTCGGCAGGGTATTCAACGCCGAATCACCGACGAAGGGTTGCTTGCGATCGAATTGACTCGCGTGCTGGCTCGCGAGCTTCGCGTTCCAATCGGCCGCGCGGCGGGCCTGGCGCGAAGAGCACTCGAATCGAGGTCGTCATCAGACGGCCGCGTCTCCACCGATTCCGGCTTGACGCTCGTCTTCAATCTGACCGCGATCGAGCATCGTCTGCGCGCGCGAATGCTCGATGCTGTGGAGTCAGTCGCGCGCGTTGCGCGCGGCAGGCCTCGCAAGACAGCATCCTTCGATCGCGGCTAGCAGCAAAAACGCCGAGCATTTACGCTCGGCGTTTTTTTTACGTGCTGGGAAGGAAAAGATCAGCCGGCCGCTCGCGCGACGTTCTCGGCTGCCGGTCCCTTCGCGCCCTGCACGAGATCAAACTCCACGGCTTCGCCTTCTGCGAGGGTCTTGAAGCCGTTGCCCTGGATGGCACTGTAGTGCACGAAACAGTCTCTGTCTCCGCTGTCTGGGGTGATGAATCCAAATCCTTTGGCGTCGTTGAACCATTTCACCTTGCCGGTCGTGCGCATACCTGCTCCTGAAGAGAACCTGAGGCCGCATGCATCTGCCGCACGCAACGCTCGCTGATTGTCCACGAAAACGCAGCGCATCTTCGTGGGGGAACGGGGGAACGCGTTGCGAAAGTATAAATGAGTGAATGGACGGTCAATGGCGCGTGCTCATGGCTCGGCGACCCGGCGGACGCCGGTTACGAAATACTGTGTTTCGCCGAAACACGAGGTCGGGAGGCCTTTGTGTTCTTCGTATGCGAGCGCGACCTTTTGCCCCATCGACGACTCGATCACGTGTGCGACGCTGTCGTTTCGCACGCTGAACAGCCACCGCTCCTGCGCGGCGCCGGGGACGTTCACCATCGAGAGCTCACCCTCCCACGTTTTACAGAGCCATCCCTTCCTCGAGATCTTCTGTACGTACCCAGCGCGATTGCCGCCGGAGTATGTCCAGGTGAGCGCGATCCACGTCCACGCGGCCAACAGCAGCGCAGGAACGGCCACGAAGACGAGCAGCAGGATGAGCGGCCATTTCCAACGCCGCCGCCGACGTGCTGGCGCAATGATGACCGGCTCACTCTCGGCTGATTCCTGCGACTCGGGCGACTCCGGTGACTCGTCGGCCATGCTCTTCCCTGTCGATGTGACCACACAAGCTACGTCCCGCTGTGTGACATCGGTATCTTGTAGTCACTGCTTATGACTTTTGCACCGCGACGCGAGACGCCCACGACGTGGGTCGGGATGGTACCGATCGGCTCCGCGTTCCCGATCGTCGTTCAGTCGATGACGAACACCGACACCGCCGACGCTGCCGCGACGGCGGCTCAGGTGATCGCGCTCGCCGCAGCGGGCTCGCAGATCGTACGCGTGACGGTCAACAACGACGAAGCGGCGGCGGCGGTGCCCGAGATCGTTCGTCGTGTTCGCGACGGCGGGGCGCCTACTCCGATCGTCGGCGACTTTCACTACAACGGCCATCTGCTGCTTGCCAAGTTTCCGGATTGTGCGGTCGCGCTCGACAAATACCGCATCAATCCGGGAAATGTCGGCGGCAAACGGCGTGACGAGAACTTCCGCACGATCGTGCGAATTGCCGCCGAACATGACAAGCCGGTGCGGATCGGCGTGAACTGGGGCTCGCTGGACCAGGACCTCCTGACCCAGATGATGGATGAGAACGCGCGGGCTGATCAGCCGCGTGACGCGAAAGACGTCTACATCGAAGCGATGCTCGCGAGCGCATTGCGCTCCGCGGCGCTCGCGGAGGAAGTGGGACTCGGCCACGATCGCATCGTAATCTCCGCGAAAGTGTCCGACGTCCAGGATCTCGTGGAGGTGTACCGTCGGCTCGGAGTCCGCTGCGACTATCCGCTGCACCTCGGTCTCACGGAAGCCGGAATGGGGACGAAGGGCATCATCGCGAGTACGGGGGCGCTTTCGATTCTCCTGGCCGAAGGAATCGGCGACACGATTCGTGTCTCACTGACGCCACGCCCTCATGGTGACCGCACCGAAGAGGTTCGTGTCTCGCGGCAGGTGCTGCAATCCCTCGGTTTGCGCAGCTTCGAGCCGCAGGTGAGTGCCTGCCCCGGGTGCGGTCGTACTACGTCGACATTTTTCCAGCAAATGGCCGAGGAGATTCAGTCGTACATCCGCAATCGGATGCCGGAATGGAAGGAGGCGTATCCCGGCGTGGAGACGATGCGCGTCGCGGTCATGGGATGCGTCGTAAACGGACCGGGCGAGTCGCGACACGCCAACATCGGGATCTCGTTGCCGGGGACGTTCGAAGAGCCCAAAGCGCCCGTGTACGTCGACGGCGCCCTGTTCGTTACGCTCAAGGGGGACGGGCTCGTCCGCGAGTTTCTCGATATCCTCGAGAAATACGTGGCGCGAAAGTATCCCAGCGGTGAACGCGCACTCGCGGCGGCGCGTTGAGCCGCGTTCGGCCAGCTAAACCTTTTCGAGCGCTTTCACGGTCCGTTCGAGCTCCGACATGATCGGCGCATCGAACCCCAGCTCGCCCAAACGGGCGTAGACCGACCGGTACCAGCGCACGGTCCCTTCTTTCCCGACCTTGAATCGAGCCCAGACATGCTCGGGCTGAATCGTTCGCTGGACGTCGGAGAGAATCGAGTTCGCGTTGTGCACCTTGTCGGCTGCGCAGACCCAGCGAGCCCGCTCGCTCGCCTCGGCAAGTCGCCGCAGGTAGTCCTGCTTCTTTTCTTCCGGCGAAAATTCATCGCCGTCGTCGTCGTGCTTCCGATGCGTCACGGCGAGCACGGTCTCGAGGACATCTGCGCCGAACTTGCTCGCGATTCTCTGTTCGAGCATCTCAGCCGTGTAGTCCTTCGTGACGCAGTCCTCTATGACATCGTGCAGGATTCCCGCGACTACCGTGGTTTCGTCGCAGCCGTAGCGCGTCAAGATGATCGCCACATTCGCCGGATGGGTGAGGTAGGGAAGGCGAGTCCCCTTCCGAACTTGCTGATCGTGATGCTTGGCTGCGAAGGCGAGTGCGTGATTGATGCGATCGGAGTATCCGGCGGTCTTGGTATCCTTCGGCGGCATGTCGTGCAAAGCTACGCGACTGTCCGGGGCAGGGCACCTTCCGGCCCGCGTATTCAAGTCGTCGCTATCGCTACCTGCGATTTGCCCGTTCGGTCACGTCGGGCGCGCGACGCAAGCTCCGTGGGAGTCGGAAGCAGCGGTCGCTCGGCGTTCCACAAGACGATTCCTCGCACCGTGCCGCCAGCGGCCCGGATGCCTTCCAAACAATCGCGCAGGTGCCGGAGCGGTGTGATGCCTGGTTGCGCGCAAAACACGACATCAGGGGACGGCAGTGCCGCGGGCAACCCCGCCGCGGTGTCTTCCGGCGCTGCCGCAACGAAGATTGCGTCGTAGTATCTCGCCAGTCGCGCCGCGTCCTTCCGTAACAAAGCGGCCAGTTCCGGGGCGGCCGGCGGGGCGAGGGAAGGGGCGGAAGCGCCCGCGCCATAGGGCACGAGATCGACTGTCTTGTCTCGCCCGACCGCCGCCGCAATCGTCACATCAGGCCAACTCACGTCGCCCCTGAGGATGTCCACGATGCCAGGGTGAACGCGGGTTCGGAGCGCGGCGGACACGCTGCAAGACGGCTCGAGATCCACGACAAGCGTGTTGCGTGCTTCGTCCGCGGAGATAGCGGCGAGATTGCAAGCGACGACAGCTGCAATCGCGGGATCATCACCGGTGATGGTCGCCGCGAGGAGCGTCGGGTGTTCGGTCGCAAGTCCGAGGTAGGCGAGCTGATAGCCTTCCGCGCTCGGATCGAAGTAGGGCGGGGCGGCCCGATCTGCTTCGCGCCGCCCTCGTTCGGCCGAGGGCATCTGCGTTTCGACGCTCGATAGTACGCGGACGCCGAGGAATCGTTCGAGCTCGTTCGCGTCGGTGACGCGCGGTCTCCGCAGCTCGCCGATCAAAGCGGTTGCGAAGCCGATGACGGCGCTGAGCACGAAAGCGGATGCGAGAAAGGCCAGCGGCGGAGCAACCGCGGAGGCGCGCTCGCGTGCTCTGGTCTCCTCGAGATCGAGCTCGTGCGCAATCTGGCGAAGGCGTATGAGTGAGTCGTTGGCCTGGCTCATGGCCAGTTGGGCGGAGTCGCGCTCGGCGACGCGGGACGCGGTATCGACGGCTGGCGTCATGACGACAGCGGGCGCCGGCGCCGTGCTAGGTTCGAGTTCGGCTCGCATGGCCTTGAGCCGATCGTTCGCAATCGCTTGGATGGCGCGACCAATTTCGTTGGCTCGCGATGTCAGGGCGACGAAGATCGGATCGACCCCCCCGACGGCGCCGAACCCTTCGCGCTCGCGCTCGATCTCGGACAGTGAGTCGACAAGCGCCCGAATTCGTGAGTCGGCGCGCAGCTCAGGCAGCTCAGCCAACGCTTTGTATGAGGACGGCAATGGCGCCTGTTCCGCGCGGGACACGAGACGCTCGAGTGTGGCAGCTCGTGCGGCGAGCGAATCCCGATGTACTGCACTGAGGCGGTACAGCGTGTCTGGAGGCCGTTGCGCAGCGACCGTGGCAACCTGCGAGCGCGCAGCCGCGAGCGCGGAGTCCGTTTCCACAAGACGTACGCGAGCGAGCGCGGCGGTGGCGGCGATTGAAAAGGTGTCGGGTCGCGCCGCGATGCGGATCGGGGGCGCGCCTTGTCGCTGTGCTCTGGGGACTACCACCATGGACACGAGTGCCGTCACGAAAGTGCCGACACTGATCGCCCCGATGAATGCGGGACGCTGCAGCGCATTTCTCGCGCGGTTCGCGAGCCATGTCTGGCGCGAGATCGCACGCCTGAGGTCCGAGGTGGCGATGGTTGGCGCTGTCGGCTGGCTGGAGGGGGCTGGCACGCCACCACAAAGAGCAAAAGGCGGGCGCGAGCGCCCGCCTTTTGATGTTCGGTGGCGGTGTTTACTGAACGGTCACGGAGCCGCGCATGTTGTTCGCGAGATGCGGAGTGCAGATGTATTCGTACTTCCCGGACGGGACCTTGGCGAACGACATTTCGTATTTCTCGTTCGGATTGAGCAGCATCGGGCTCGAAAGATCTGAAATCTGGTTCGGCATGTTCGCGGCCAGCTGTGCTCGTGCCGGACCGGTCACGTTTGCGAACGACACGTTGTGCGGGCCGCCCGAGACCATGATCCAACGCACGCCGTCGCCGGCTTTGACCTTCACGTCGACTGGATCGAATTTATACCCCTTCTCGTCGCCCAACATCTTCACTTCGTGCCATGTGCCTGTGACCGGCGCTGTCGCACCGGCGGCACCAGCGGGTGCGGCACCTGTTGCGCCGGCAGCCGGCGTTCCGGCTGCGCTCGTATCCGTTGCTGCTTTCTCACCACCGCCACCGCATGCGCCCACCGCGGCGATCGCCGCGACGAGCACCAGTCCATTGAACCGCATTGCTAGGGGCCTCCGATGATTGCCAGAGAGTTCACTTCGACGTTGCCGCAACTTCCTCGTGATTGTGAATTTATTCACAAGCCTGAGTGCTCGCAACGCGGCGCTTTCGCGAGCAATCGCCGCGCCAATCGCGTCGCGCGTCATCGTGGCGGCGTCGCTTCACGCCGTGTTTGTTTCTGACCACCATGACCTCGGCTACTTCCGCGACCGCCGCCATCGATCGCGCGCTGGGAACGGGCAGAGTTTCGCGCGATGTACCGCTGGCGCCGTACACGACGTTCAGGATTGGCGGGCCGGCGGACTTGTTTTACGAAGCGCGTTCCGGGGACGAGCTGGCCGAGGCAGTCACGCGCGCTCGGACGCTCGGCGTTTCCCATTTCGTGCTCGGGTTGGGTGCGAACATTCTGATAGGAGACCGCGGGTTCCGCGGTCTCGTGATCCGCAACGTCGCCGCGAGCCACGAGTTTTCGGAAGACGGCCGCCTTCGCACCGACAGCGGCGCGGTGATGAAGGACCTGATTCAAGAGGCTGTCCGGCGTGGCTGGTCGGGGCTGGAGCACTACGTCGGGATTCCAAGCACCGTCGGCGGTGCAGTTTGGCAGAACCTCCATTTTCTCTCGCCGGCGCCTGAGCGCGAGCGGACGATGTTCATTGCCGAGGTCTTTGAGTCGTGCGACATCTTGAGTGAGGACGGCGAACGGAAATCAGTCGGTGCGGATTACGTGCAGTTCGGCTACGACGACTCTGTGTTTCATCATCGCAAAGACATCGTGCTCGCCGTGACGTTCAAACTTCAGCGCGGCGACCCAGCAACGATGCATCGCATCATGCAGGAGAATCTGAGCTGGCGCGGCGGCAAACACCCGTGGTTGGATTGGCATCCGAGCGCTGGCTCGATTTTCAAGAAGATCGAGGGCGTAGGCGCAGGCCGCTTGGTGGATCAGTGCGGACTCAAGGGTCGGCGCATCGGCGATGCTCAGATTTCACACATGCACGCCAACATCATTGTGAATCTCGGTGGCGCAACAGCGCACGACGTGCGCGCGCTGATAGAATTGGCGCAGAAGGCGGTGGCGGACCGGTTCAACGTTCACATTGAGCCTGAGATCGGATTTATAGGTGAATTCTAAAATAGATGCGCTATTGTGTTGGTTTACTGTCTTTGTGTTGGCTCTACTTTGTCCATGTTTTCCAAGCCTCTTCGGCCAGGCCGACTGTATAGTCCTGCGGTTGGCCAAGCCTCCTTACAAGCGGCAGCCTGAGCAGCGTCGGCTCCAGGATCAATCGATCGACCCATCGCCCCGCGCTCACCTGGGCGTGGCGCAACCCCAGCTCCTCGTATCGCTTCCCATCGCGATCGATGAGCGCGTCCACGCCGAGCCGCTGGATGAATCGCTGTAGCTCTCCGTCCGACATCGGGCGTTCGATCAGGTCCACGAAGTGCACGCGAATGCGACGCTCCGAAAAAAAGCGGAGTGCCTTGCGCGTGTCCGCGCTCTTCTTCACGCCAAAGATCTGGACTTCCATGGGAGCGTCGCGTTGAACGTTCGCGGTTGATGTCATCAGCGAGGAATGAAGGCGAGTATAAGTACCGCCCTGCATGGTGGCTACGGAATGCGCACGCGCAGACGTTGTGGGGCCGTTTCGCCCGGCGCGCGCGGATTCCCACTGTCAGGGAATGTCTCGCGTCGCGCGACGGCGATGCGCTCGAGCTTCATCACGTCGCCGGCAAGCCAGGCGCGCCGCGCGTGTTGCTCTTGCACGGTCTCGAAGGATCTGCGCGGTCGCATTATGTGGGAGGCATTCTTTCTGAGTCGCATGCGCGCGGTTGGGGCGCGACGCTCCTGGTGTTCCGCGGGTGCGGATCCGAACCCAATCGTGCGCGGCGGTTCTATCACTCGGGCGAGACGGACGATCTCGCTTTCGTGTTCGCGGAACTCAGCGCGCGCTGGCCCGAGGTCCCCTGGTTTGCCGTCGGCGTCTCGTTGGGGGGAAACGTCCTGCTCAAATGGCTCGGGGACGGTGCTTCTACCGTCGACGCGCGTATCCGCGCCGCGGCGGCGATCTCGGTTCCGTTCGATCTCGAGGCTGGATCGCGTCACATCTCACGCGGTTTCGTGCGCGTATACGACCGAAGCTTTCTGCGCTCCTTGCGACGTAAGGCGGTCGCGAAACTTCCGCGCTACCCAGATCTTTTCGATCGCGATAAACTCGCGCGCGCGAAAACGGTATATGACTTCGACGACGTCGTGACCGCACCGGTCCACGGATTCGTCAGTGCGCACGATTACTACGCCAAGTCCAGTTCCTTGCAGTACCTCTCGGATATCCGAGTTCCTACTCTGCTTTTGTCGTCCGCAGACGATCCGTTTCTACCACGACAAGTCCTCGAGCGCGCCAAGCAAGCGGCGGCGGCGAATCCCGCGCTGACCGTGGAGTTTCACGACGCAGGGGGGCATGTGGGGTTCGTCGCTGGGTCGTGGCCGTGGAAACCGGTTTACTACGCCGAACGACGGGTGTTCCGCTTCTTCGAAAAGACGATGGAGCGCCGCTGACAGAACGGTTACGATTGAGAAGCTCTCAACTGGATGCAGCAATGCAGCGGCGCACGGTGATCGTACTCTTCCTTGGCGCAGCGTGAAGGTTTTAGCCATCGTCGCGTTCTTCGGCGGATTGCTGCTTGCCGTCCGAGTGATGTTTTTCGGCGTGGAGCGGCGTCTCGACGACGACCACCTGACCCATCGGGCGTGGCCTCTCGCCCTCGCCGCTGTTCTCGTTGCGAGCGGCGCCTTGCTCTATGCGCGAGCACGTTCAGTCGCCGGGGTGACTGGCGCCTGGGTGATCATAGTTGTCATGTTAGGCGCGGTCGCCGGCGCCGGCGCGTGGTGGCTCGTCAAACGATCCGCCGCCGCTCCGTCGACTGATCCCGACGACGATCCCCGATATCGGTTCCAGGGGCACGTTGCTCGCGTGATCGAGCCAATAGCGTCGCGCGCGGACGGTGCGGGGGAGGGGCGCATCGCGTTCAACTTCAGCGGAAGACCGTACGAGTTTCGCGCGCGCTGGGCGCCCGGCGACTGGGAATCTCAGTCGCTCGGCCGCGCCGAGAGCGAAGTCGTCATCGAGCGGGTGGAAGGCGAAGTGGCCTACGTGGAGCCGTGGCAGGTGGTGGAAGAGCGACTCTAGAAGACAGCGGGAGATCGCATGTCGGACATAATGATTTTTGCTGTCGTGTTCGTCGGCTTCTTCGTCCTGCGCGCGATCGCGGCGACGGTCGTCTTCTATTTCCTATTGCCGGACAGCGATCGCTGTCCGGTGTGCGACGAGCCGACGGTCCGCGTGCAGGAACGTGCGTGGAACTTCCTGTTGCCGTGGTTCCGAACGAGCTGGTGCTATCGCTGCGGTTGGGAGGGATTGCTGCGGCCGGGAGCACTCACGGGGCCCCCGAATACCGATAGCCACTCGGGCCAGTTGCCGCTCAGCTCGAAGAAGTCGTCGTAATACACGAGTCCCATGTGCTCGAGCTCCTCGAGCAACGTCGTAAAGGCCTCGCCGTCGTAAACCGGGCCGATGACGACGACGTCGCCCTCGACTCGCAACTCGTCGGCCGTGAGCCCCAAGCGCTCATCGAGCGCGGAGCGCACGAGCCCGGACCGCTCGTACGCTGGCCGACGCATGAACAACGTGGGTGCGCCCGAGTGTATTGGGAGTGGCATGCGCACCAAGATATGCGGAGACGGTAAGTTCTTGTGATGAGCGGTATCGCGCCAAGTCACGAAGCGACGTTCGACGTCATTGTCATCGGTGCCGGTCATGCCGGAACCGAGGCAGCGGTGGCCGCCGCGCGTCGAGGAGCGCGCGTCGCAATCGTGACCAGTGCCCTCGACACAATCGGCCACATGTCCTGCAACCCCGCCATTGGGGGCGTTGCCAAGGGGACGGTCGTGCGCGAAGTCGATGCACTCGGCGGCATTATGGCACGAGCGACGGACCTCGCGTGCATCCAGTTCAGAATGCTGAACCGGAGCAAGGGCCCCGCCGTCTGGGCACCGCGGGCCCAGTGCGATCGCGGTTTGTATCGAAGAGCGGTGAGGCAGTTGCTGGAGCGGCATTCATCGCTGCGGACAGTCCAGGGGACAGTGGCTGCGCTTTTGATGGACGAAGGCGCGACAGTTCGAGGCGTCGAGACGTTGGAGGGACGCCGGTTTGGTGCGAAGGCAGTTGTGGTGACGACTGGAACTTTTCTTCGTGGCCGAATCCATATCGGAACGGAAAGGAAGGTTTCGGGTGGACGCGCGGGCGAGTCAGCGTCGACTCATCTCGCTGAGCAGCTCGAGCGCATCGGCCTCCAGGTAGCTCGATTCAAGACAGGGACACCTCCTCGCATCGACGGCCGGACCGTGGATTACTCCGCGCTCCAACGGCAGGAGAGTGAGATCGAACAATTCGACTACTCCTGGTCTCATTTTTGGCCGACGCCGAGGAGAAACGGCGAGGCGACGCGCCACCCGAGACAGTTGCCATGCTGGATTACGCACACCGGCGAAGCGACAAAGCGCGTCATCGAGCAGAACCTGACCAAGTCCGCAATGTATGGCGGCGCAATCGGCTCTCGTGGTCCGCGGTACTGCCCGTCCGTCGAAGACAAGATCGTGAAGTTTCCGGACGCAGAGCGCCACCAGGTCTTCCTCGAGCCGGAAGGACATGATACAACCGAGTTGTACGTGAACGGACTCTCGACTTCGCTGCCGGTCGAGGTGCAGCTCGAGATGCTTCGAACGGTACCCGGTCTCGAGAACGCGGACATGACTCGCGCGGGGTACGCCATCGAGTACGACTACTATGTCCCGACGCAGCTGGATTCGAGCTTGGCGGTTCGCAATGCGCGCGGGCTGTACTTCGCCGGGCAGATCAACGGAACGACCGGCTACGAGGAGGCTGCCGGGCAAGGTGTCGTCGCCGGCGCAAACGCCGCGGCGATGGTGCTGGGCCTGTCCCCATTAGAGCTCGGACGGGAGCAGTCATTCATCGGTGTGCTCGTAGATGATCTCGTCACGCGCGGCGTCGACGAGCCGTATCGGCTGTTCACGTCGCGTTCCGAATTCCGTCTTACCGTGCGGCAGGACAACGCCTTGAATCGACTCGGCAGGATCGCGCACGATGCCGGCCTCCTCACCCCGGAGGAAGTCGCCGTGGTCGAGCAGCGCGCGAATCGCGAAGAGGAGATCGCCGAGCGAGCGCGTGCGGAGAGCATTTCTCCGGAGCTCGCGGCTCCAATTCTCCTGGCAGCGGGAGAGGCGCCGCTTTCGCATTCTGTGAAGGTTGCGGAGCTTGCGAAGCGTCCAGGCGTCTCATTGGCTGCTTTGCTGAAAGCGGTCGGCGCGTCTGTCGACGACTCCAATGCGGTTCTCACTGCGGAGCTCGAGCTGAAATACGCAGGCTACTTCGAGCGAGAGCGAACGCAGGCGAATCGTTTGCGCCGGCTTCGGGACTTTGCTCTGCCCGTCGAGCTGCCCTACTCCGAGCTTCGTTCGCTGTCCACCGAGGCTCGGCAGAAGCTCGGAGCGCTTCGGCCGACAACCCTTGCACAAGCCTCGAGCGTCCCCGGCGTTAGCGCCTCGGACTTGCAGAATCTCGTCATCGAAGTCGAGCGACGTCGCAAGAACACCGTGGAAAACAGTCTTTAGTGTCTCTTAGTTACTAATTCAGAGGGTAGCCTCATGCGAAGTGGTGCCCGCGAATGGATGGCCGGCGCAATACTGCTGCTCGGAGCGAGCGCGGTCGCACCGGCGCAGGAGCAGACCCGGCCCATTATCCCTCAGATCCTGACCAGCGCGCAGGGCGAGGTACGCGTTGCTCCCGATCGAGCCACGATTATGATCGGCGTACAGACCCGCGCCGCTACGGCGGAGGACGCCGCGGCTCAGAATTCCAGGAAGCAGCGCGCCGTCATCGACGCGATCAAGGCGCGGGGTGTTCCGCCAGAGCAGATCGGAACCTCGAGCTTCAACGTGATTCCGGAGACGCGATACGACAGTCAAGGGCAGGCTCCGCGAATCACTAGTTATCTGGTGACGAATACCGTCACGGTCGAACTGAAGAGGATCGAGCTCGTTGGACCCGTCCTCGACGCTGCGCTCGCCAATGGTGCAAACCAGATAAACTCCCTCTCGTTCGGGATCGCTACTGCCGACTCGGCGCGGCGGGCGGCCCTTTCAGTGGCTGTCGCCAAGGCGAAGGCCGATGCCGATGTCATGGCCCGAGCGGCCGGAGGCTCCCTTGGACCCCTGATCGAGCTGGCGGCAGGAGAGGTCTACAGGCCGCCGCCGAGGCCGATGGTGGCGATGTCGCGAAGCCTGGAATCTCCCGGCGAAGGAGTTCCAGTGGAGCCCGGCCAGGAGGTCGTCCGGGCCAGCGTCAGTACGCGTTGGCAGTTTATTCCTGGTCCACCCCGCTAGACCTGGGTCAGGTGAATAGGAATGCCTAATGCAGGGCTCGGTAACTGAAGGTGGGTAGTCCTGAAGGTGGGTAGTTGGCCCTGAAGGGATAATGGCTAGTGGTCCTTCTGTCGAACGGGACCACTACCTGAAGGTGAATCGTGCCACCTTGACCCCCGGTAGCACATTTCATTAATTTGGCCCCGTGCGTTTATTCGACCTTGGCTATGCGATGGGGTTGATCGTCGGCGAGGGCTCTTTTACCGGCGACCGGCTCCAACCATCGCTCGAGATCAAAATGCATCGTCGAGACATGGAGCCGTTGGAGCACCTGCAGCGCACCCTGGGCGGCCGCATTTTCGGCCCCTATGCTCATGGAGGTCGCAATCTCTACGCGTACATGCTGCGAGGTCGCCAGCTTCGGGATGCCCTTCCGGTCATTCAGGAGCATCTGCCCAGCAGTTGGAAGCGAGTCCAGTTCGAATCATGGCGCGCGAAGTACGCGAGCTTTTTCGATCGTCCGCAGCCGTCGCAGGAGCTGCTCGACCGCATGGAACGCATCGTCCCGCCGGGGAGCCGTTAGTGGCGCGCATCATCGCGATCGCAAACCAGAAGGGTGGGGTCGGAAAGACAACCACCGCGGTGAATCTGGCGGCCAGCCTCGCTGCCGCAGAGCAGCGAACCCTCCTCGTCGATGGCGACCCGCAGGGAAACGCGACGAGCGGAGTGGGGCTCACCCCTGACCGGTTCACTCGCACGACATACGACGTCTTGCTCGGCGAGAGCTCGGCACTCGAGGCCCTCGTGACGTCGGTCCAGTTCAAGCATCTCGACGTGCTGCCTGCCACGCCGGATCTCGCCGGCGCCGAAATCGAGCTAGTTGGAAGAGCCGATCGAGAGCGCGCGATGGCTCGTGCCCTCTCGACTGTGCGCGAGGACTACAGATACATCCTGATCGACTGCCCGCCGTCGCTCGGGCTCATCACCCTCAACATGCTCGCCGCCGCCGACGCGCTACTCATTCCGCTGCAGTGCGAGTACTACGCGCTGGAAGGGATCTCGCAGCTGCTCAATACCGTGCACCTGGTGCAGCGGAGCGTGAATGAAGGCCTCGTGATCGACGGCGTTCTGCTCACGATGTTCGACGCGCGTCTCAATCTCTCACGTCAGGTTGCGGCCGACGCGCGCGAGTATTTCGGCACGGGGGTCTTCGATACCGTGATCCCCAGAAATGTGCGGCTCGCCGAAGCACCCAGCTTCGGGAAGCCGATCATTCTGTACGACGTCGCATCGGTCGGCGCGCAGGCCTACGTCAAGGTCGCGGCCGAGCTGATGCAGCGGACGAAAAACCCCGCGGCGGCGAAGGTCGCCGCGGCATCGAGCGGACGATGAGCCAGGAAAAACCGCGGCGGCTTGGACGCGGTCTCGACGCGCTGATCCCGGGGCTGGCGACCGTCGCGCCAAGTAGCGCGCCCACCTCGGACTACCAGCGCCTCCCGGTTGGGCGTATCCGCCCGAATCCGTATCAGCCACGCCGCGAATTCGACGATGCCGAGCTCTCGGAGCTGCAGGCGTCGTTGAAGTCTTCCGGCTTGTTGCAGCCGATCACCGTCCGCCGCTCGTCAGACGGGTTTGAATTGATCTCCGGCGAGCGCCGGCTCCGGGCGGCAGCGCGGTTGGGCTGGACTGATATCCCCGCGATAATCCGGGACGTCGACGATCGCACGCTCTTGACGCTCGCGCTCGTCGAGAATCTTCAACGCGCCGATCTCAATGCCGTCGACGAAGCGCGGGGATATCGACGTCTCTCGGAGGAGTTCGGATTCACGCACGCGCAGATCGCCGAAGCCATCGGGAAAGACCGGACGTCCATCACGTCGTTGCTGCGGATTCTACAGCTGCCCGCACGGGTGTTGGAGATCGTCGAGAAGGGACGTCTGAGCGCGGGACACGCGCGCGCGCTCGTCTCCATCGAGGACGAGCGCCGAGCGCTGGCACTGGCGAACGAAGCGGTCGCGCGCGACATGAGCGTGCGCGAGCTGGAGCGTCGCGTTCGCGAATTGCTGCAACCGCCTGCGCCAAGGCGATCGCCCGCGGCGTCGGCCGCCGCCGAGGCCCCGGGGTCGTCCGTCATTCGTCGGGTGGAGGACGAGCTCCGGCGGCGCTTGCAGACCGACGTCAAGATCCGCCTCAGCGGTCCTGAGCGAGGAGCGATCGAAGTCTCGTTCTACTCGGCCGACGACTTGGAGCGCGTGCTCGACATCGTTCTCGGACCGAACCGAGAGCAGGCATGAGCGCTAGCGCAATACGATGGCTCTTGCTCGGGGTGCTAGCCACCGTCGCGTGCGGAGGAGGGGGGGGAGGGGCGGATGCGAAAAAGTCGTCCGCTAGAGCGGTGGTGTCCGGAGCCGCTTTTCGTGTCGCGCTGCTGACGCCCGGCGCGATTTCGGATCAGTCGTGGAACGGCGGCGCGTACCAGGGTCTGATGTGGATTCGTGACAGCCTGGAGGCGGACGTCAGTCACATTCAAACGAAAACGCCTGCCGACTTCGAGGAGAACTTTCGTGAATACGGCGCGCGGGGATTCAATCTCGTCTTCGGTCACGGCTTCGAGTTTCAGGAAGCCGCCCGGCGTGTTGCTCCGCGGTTTCCCAAGACGATTTATGTGACGACCGGCGGCAATTCGGCGGGCGGGAATCTTGCCGGCATGCGGTTCAGCTTTGCCGACGCGGCGTATCTCGCGGGGATGTTGGCTGGCGCGATGAGTCGCTCGGGAATCGTTGGGCTGATCGGTGGAACGGAGCTTCCACCGGTCAAGGAAAGCTTCGGCGCGTTCGAGCGCGGCGTACGACGCGTGAATCCGCGCGCGCGCGTCCTCACAGCGTACATCGGAAACTGGGACGACGTCAGCGCGGGGAAGGAGCAGGCGCTGGCGCAGATCGCTCGAGGGGCTGATGTACTCTTTCAGAACGCGGACGCAGCGGGGCTCGGTGTCTTCCAGGCCGCGCGGGAACGAACCGGCGTCTATGTGATCGGATCAAATGCCGATCAAAACGGCCTCGCGCCAAACGTGACGCTTGCTAGCGTCGTGCTGTATCTGCCGCGCGCCTTTCTCGCCGTCGCGCGTGAGGTGAAGTCCGGCACGTTTCGTCCGCGCGTCGTCCTGTTCGATGATAGGAGCGGCGTCGTGCGTCTCGTCTTGAATCCCCTTTTGCAGACGAGCATTCCTTCGCGCGTTCGGGCGCAGATCGACTCGGTACAGGCTCAGATTCTTTCCGGCGCATTTTCGGCGACAGCGACGCGCTAACGATGGCGGAACTGAGCGCAATCGTCCGCTATCTCGATTCAGAACTTCGCACGTCCGAAGTCCCGGACTACGATGCCGCGCTGAACGGCCTTCAGCTCGCCAACAGCGGGCCGGTTTCCCGGGTCGCGGCGGCCGTCGACTTCTCGGCGGACACCGTCGCGGGCGCGATCCGGGAGCGGGCGAACCTGCTGATCGTTCATCATGGCATGTTCTGGCGCGGCGTCCACGCCCTCACCGGTCGCGCGTACGAGCGACTGCGCGCCGCCGTCGGCGGCGATCTCGCCGTCTATGCATCGCACATTCCGCTCGATTTGCATCCGGAATTGGGCAACAACGTTCTGCTCGCAAGGGAGCTGCGGCTCGAGAGTGACGGAACATTCGGCCGCTATCGCGGCGTCGAGATCGGCGTGACCGGCCCGAGCAACCTCCCCACGACGGAGCTGCTGGAGCGCGTTCGAGCGTTCTCCGCCGGCTACAACACTACCGCGGTGAACACTCCTGTGCGCGACGGCCACGTGACGCGGCGATGGGCCATCATCACCGGCGCAGGAGCATCGGCAGAGACGCTCGCCGAAGCGCGACAGCGTGACGTGGACACGTTCATCGTTGGCGAGGGCACACACCATACGGCGGTCGAAGCGATCGAGCACGGCATGGTGGTCGTGTACGCGGGCCACTACGCCACCGAAACGCTTGGCGTCCGCGCTCTCGGCGCGCGTCTCGACGAGCGCTTCGACGTCTCGTCGGTCTTCGTGAACGTACCAACGGGGCTGTGAGCTCAGCGAACGGCCAGCTGCAATTGCCGGCGCTGGAGCTGCGAGGCGTCGCAAAGCGGTTTGGCGACGTCACGGCGCTCGACGGCGTCGATTTCACTGTCGCGGCGGGGAGCGTGCATGCCCTCGTCGGAGAGAACGGCGCGGGGAAGAGCACGCTGATGCGAATTGCGGATGGCCTGCTCTCGCCGGACGCGGGAACCATTCGCCTCTTCGGCAACACGATCACCGCCCATTCGGTGCGGCAAGCGATGCGTGTCGGGGTCGGCATGGTGCATCAGCATCTTTCGCTCGCGCCGAATCTCAGCGTTACGGAAAATTTGGTGCTGGGCGAGAGCGGGTTCTTCCGGCCGGGCTCCGCGGCGGATCTGCTCCGGCGCACAGAGTTGGCGTCGGGGTTGATCGTTCCGCATGACGCGCTGGCGCGAGACCTCAGCATCGTCGAGCAGCAGCGACTCGAGATTCTCAAGGCGCTTGCGCGTGGCGCGCGTCTCCTGATCCTGGACGAACCAACAGCCGTCCTGGCTCCCTCCGAGGTCGAAGACCTGTTGCGGTGGATCCGCGATTTCGCGGCGCGCGGTGGGAGCGTCGTTCTCGTCACGCACAAGCTCCGCGAAGCACGTGCGGTTGCGGACGAGGTCACCGTGCTGCGGCATGGACGAGTGGTGCGCGTCGGGAGCGCGGCGACGATCTCGGAACACGAGCTTGCGCGCGCGATCTTTCCGGAGAATGTCGAGGTGCAGTCGGCTGCCGCTACGCTCGCGTCGGGGAAGTTGGAGGCGCCAAAGCAGCCGAGGGACCTGCTCGTGCAGGCCGACGCTGTCGATGTCACGGACTCTCGTGGCGCTCGGCGCATCCATGACGCCGTGTTCGAAGTGCGCCGACACGAGATTGTCGGCATCGCCGCAGTCGAAGGCTCCGGACATCGCGAGCTCTTGCAGGCGTTGGCGGCACTTCTGCCGGTGTCGTCGGGCGTGCTCCGCTTACCCGAGCGCATCGGGCTGATACCGGCGGACCGTTATCGCGACGCATTGGTACTCGAGTTCACGCTCGTCGAGAATGTCGCGCTGCATCGTTTGGGGACGCGTCACGGCTTGATTCCGTGGCGCGATCTGGAGGATCGCACGTCGGGGTTACTCGAGCATTTCGACATCGTCGCATCGTCGGCGCGGGCGCGTGCACGAGAACTTTCGGGCGGGAACCAGCAGCGGCTCGTCGTCGCCCGAGAGCTGGAGCATGCCCACGATCTCGTCGTGGCGGACAACCCGACGCGCGGCTTGGACATCCGGGCCACCGCATTCGTCCACGGTCAGCTTCGCGAAGCGGCCGCTCGCGGAGCGGCGGTGGTAGTCCATTCGAGCGATCTGGATGAGATCCTCTCCCTCGCAACGCGCATGCTGGTCGTGTATCACGGAGAGGTGCGCGAGGTCGCGCTGGATCGGGACAAAGTGGGCCGCGCCATGTTGGGAGCCGCGTGATCATCTCGCTCGCCGCGGCCGGCGACGTGGTGGGAGTGCTCGAAGCGTTTTGGCGCGGATCACTCGGAACGAGCAGCGCCTTCTTTTCCGGCACCCTCGTTCGAGCCATCCCGCTGAGCATCGTCGGGGTCGGCATCGCGATCGCGTTTCGCGCTGGCGTGTTCAACATCGGCGGCGAAGGCCAGTTGTTGCTGGGCGCAGTCGCCGCCACGGTGGTTGGGCTGCCGTGGTCTCACGGGCTCGGCGTAGCCGGCGTCGCCATCGCTCTCGTTGCGAGCGCTGTGGCTGGAGCCGCCTGGGCCGGGATCGCCGCTGTCCTGCGCGCGCGATTCGGCGTTCTCGAAGTGATCAGCACGATCATGTTGAACTTCATCGCGGCCAACTTCGTCTCCTACCTGGTGCGCGGACCGCTACAGGAGCCGACGCACGTCTATCCGCAGACGGAGCTCATCTCGACGTCCGTGCGGTTGCCTCGCCTCTGGGCCGAAACGCGATTGCACGCCGGTATCGTCATCGCCGCGGCCGTCGCCGTCGGTGCGTGGTGGTTCTTGACGCGAACGGCCGCCGGCTTTCGGATCCGCGCCGTCGGTGCGTCGACGACAGCGTCGCGGGTAACGGGTCGAGTGAATGTCGAGCGCGTAAGCGCGGTGGCGCTCGTTGCGAGCGGAGCGCTGGCCGGGTTTGCCGGTGGCATCGAAGTCACGGGAGTCACCTACGCGCTGTATGAGAATCTGTCCCCAGGCTACGGATTCTCCGCGATTGCGGTCGCAATTCTGGCGCGATTGCATCCGCTCGCCATTTGTGGAACCGCGCTGCTCTTTGCGACGCTCGAGACGGGAGCGCTCGGCATGCAGCGCGATGCCGGCGTGCCTTCCGTAGTCGCGTCCGCGCTCGAAGCGCTCGTGATCCTGGCTGTGGTGGCGATGACCGGGCGATTCGTTCGAATTCCGTGGCGGACCGTGAGACCGCGCGCGTCAGACGCGGGAGTCGCAGCGTGAGTGACCTCGCTCCCTTTCTCGAGGCGGCCGTGCGCACCACGACGCCGCTCCTCATCGCGTCGGTGGGGGAGACCGTGTCGGAGCGAGCGGGGGTGATCAACGTCGGTTTGGAGGGATGTATCATCGCCGGTGCGTACGCGGCATTCGTCTCCGCAACCGCGACACCGGTCACGGGGTATGCCGCCGCGATTCTCGCAGGTATGTCCGTCGGGATGCTGCTGGCACTGTTCGCCGTCGTGCTCCGGCGCGATCAGATCATCGTGGGAACGGCGTTGACGATGCTGTCGCTGGGAATAACGGGAACGCTCTTTCGCGCCCGCGGCGATGCCACCGCGCTGGTCGTCGCGACCGAATCGACGGCCGCGATACCGTTGCTCTCCGAAATTCCAATCGTCGGACGCGCGCTCTTTGCGCAGCCGGCGATCGCCTATCTCGCATTCGGTCTGGTTCCAGCCACATGGTGGTGGTTGCGGCGCACGCACGCCGGGCTGTCGTTGCGGGCCGTGGGTGACGCGCCCGGCGCCGCGCGCGCAGCCGGTGTGCGCGTGGAGCTCGTGCAGTGCAGCGCGATCCTTTTCGGCTCCGCGCTTGGCGGCCTGGCCGGCGGCTCTCTCGTGCTGGCGCAAGCCGGCTCGTTTGCAGAGGGTATGTCCGCGGGCCGAGGCTTTCTTGCAATCGCGATCGTTGCGCTCGGACGCTGGCGTCCGGCCGGCGTTGCCATCGCAAGCGTCGTGTTCGGAGCCGCTATGGCGCTTCAGTTTGTGGTCCAGGCACTCGGCTGGCGTGTGCGATACGAGTTAGTGCTGATGATTCCCTACGTGCTCACGCTGATAGCGCTGGGAGCATTCGGGAGAGGGTCCGCGCCGGCGATGCTCGGTCGCGCTCGGGTGGACTAGTGCGGATCAGCAGGAAAGAGTTCGCGACCAGCGCGTGCGCCATCCGTCGTCGGGAACACGCTCGAGGATGTCGTAGCTCGTTCTCGAGAGCTGGTCACGCTCGAGAATCAGCAGTGGCGACGCCTGCCCCCGCACCGCGGCGAGCACCTCGAAGTGTTCGGCCGTATCCTCGGAGCCCTCCGAGCGCTGACTGTAGGTCACGTTGTACGGTTCGCCGGCCGGAGACGAAACGGGACGTTCGGCGATCAGCAGCGTGCGCTCTTCGAGCGGCGCCGCTTCCTGGTTCAGTCGCCGAACCAGGTGGGCCACGAGAAACTGTCGGCCGTCCGACTGAAATCGATGGGCGCCAAGGACCGCGAATGGCAGGCCGCTGAATCGAGAGCTTTGGTGGGTTCTCAGTCCGGATGCGAGCCGCGCGAGATCAGCAGCCAAGCGGGCCGAATCCGCCGACGGCAATGCCTCGATCGAATCCATGGGGAGCAATCTCGCGGAGTGCGCGAGCAGGCCGACGGACCATGCGGACGGCGTGGTGCCGGAGAGGCGCACCACCGGAGCGTCGCCGCATTCCTGCGAGTCCGACGCGACCAGCCTCACGCGCGTCGTGTCGCCGGCGGCATTGACCAGCGTCAGTGGCTGGGACGCAATCAACAGCGCAGACGGTTCGTCGGGATAGAGCACGACCGCCGTGTTGTCGCTGTCCGCCGGAACCACAAGGAGCTGACCGAGCTCACTCGCCCAGTCGGCAGCCCGTGACGGTACGGCGGTCGTGGCATGCGCCGTATCGGCGGCGGTATCGGTGGTAGGTGCCGCATCGCGTTTGCCACACGACAGCGTCCAAGCAGCCGCGCAGCAGAGCAGCTGCAATCGCATCACGCGCTCGCGGCCCATGACGGGTAATTTGGGTCTCATCGTAATCACGTCAATCGGAGACGGGATGGCGCATCCGGCTCATGAACCGGCTCGGTATGATCGCGCGGGCGAAGCGCGTGTTCCGGTGCGGGCGCCGGCCCGTGAGCGCGTGAGCTGGGCACTGTACGACTTCGCGAACACGATCTTTTCCATGAACATCGCGACGTTGTACTTCACGGCGTGGATGGTGGAGGATCTCGGATCGTCGAACACGCTCTACGCCGTGACGAATGGCATTGCGAGCGCTCTCGTGGTGCTCTGCGTTCCCGTGCTCGGCGCGATCTCAGACGCGCGACGCCGTCGCAAGCGGTGGGTCGTAGGATTCACGGTTGCTTCGTGCGTTGCGTGCGTCTGCATCGGGGTCTTTGGCCAAACTTCAATTCCCCTCATCGGCGAGCAGGTGATCGGAGGTGCAACGGCGCCGAGCGAATGGCACCCCGGATTTGGGGAGCTCAGGTGGGTCCTCGTTGCGTTCATCATTGCGAACTTCGCCTACCAGGCCGCGCAGCCCTTTTACAACGCCATGATGCCCGAGCTGGTGCCAGCGAGCGAGCAGGGTCGGCTCTCGGGATTTGGCGTCGCGCTCGGGTACGTCGGATCGATCGTCGGAGTGCTATTGGTCGCGCCGTTTTTCAGCGGTGCGCTCCCCGGAATCGGAGCGCTCGGGGATCAGACGATGGGTGTCCTGCGCTCGATCCCGTTCACCGAGCACGCGGGCCGTGTTTCGACGTTCGTGCCGACCGCGCTGCTGTTCATGCTCTTCTCGCTACCGCTCTTGGTGTTCTGTCGCGACCACGATCCGGTGAGGGGCAAAGTTCCCGTCAGGTGGCGCGACGCATTCGCGCAGGTTGCGCACACGCTGCGGGACGCGCGGCGCCATCCGGGCGCGCTTCGCTTCATCATCACAACGCTCATTTATCAGGACGCCGTCGGGACGATCATCGCCTTCATGGCGCTCTACGCGATCAAGGCGGTTGGGTTCGAGGGTAGTGCGACAGCCTCGCTGTTCATGGCGCTGACGGTTCCCGCGATTTTTGGCAGCTACTTCTACGGATGGTTGGCCGATCGCGTTGGGCCGAAACGATCGCTCAGCACGACGCTTGGTGTCTGGGTGATACTGCTCATTGCTCTCATGGCGGTACCTGGGAAGACGTCGTTCTGGATTGTCGGCTTCGCGATGGGCTTGAATTTCGGTGGCGTGAACGCCGCGGAGCGCCCCGTGCTTCTCTCGCTCGTGCCAGACGTCGAGGCGGGTCGATACTTCAGTCTTCTGTTGCTGTCCGCGCGCGCGGCGGCAATCGCCGGTCCGTTCGTCTGGGGCATCACGGTCGACGTGCTCGAGGGACGGGTCGGAACGGCGGTGGCGTACCGCGCGGCGATCTTCACGGTGGCGCTGATGTTCGCGGCCGCGTGGTGGCTCCTGCGTGGTGTTCCGGACAAACGTCCCGGCGCCCCGGCGATAGCCGTCTAACTCGGCGGCAGGAACGGGCCGCCCAAATCCCAGTGCCAGGCGTCGCGGAGATTTCCGGTGCGGGGATCTTTCAGCGGTTTATGCTGGAGCCTCTCCGCGGGCAGGCCAACGCGGGCGCCGTAGGCGAGCAATTTCTCGCGGTCGGTCGAGACGAGATGCGCCATGGGGCGGCCGCGCCAAGTGTGTCGATGCAGCCACAGGCCACCGTTCATCGCGTAAATCATCCCATCGCGCCGCGAGGCAAACTCGCGGTATGGCGGCCGCGACACGTCTGCTTCGGACACTAGTCGAGCTTCGTCTCGAGCCAGTTGGGTCCGACGCCGACATCGACCAGCAGTGGAACCGCGAGGTGCGCGGCGCCCTCCATCTCCGCGCGAACGAGCCTCGTGAGCGCTTCGATCTCCTTGGCTGGAGCCTCGAACACCAGCTCGTCGTGGACCTGCAGCAGCATGGTGGACTCGAGGCCTTCGTCCCGCAGCGCCGCAGCGACTCGAACCATGGCGATCTTGATCAAATCGGCCGCGGAGCCCTGGATCGGTGAATTGGCGGCGACGCGTTCGCCGAACGCACGGATGTTGAAGTTGCGCTCGCGGACTTCCGGGACGTACCGGCGGCGTCCAAAGATCGTCTGCACGTACCCATGCTCCCGCGCGAATTCCACGGAGGAATCGAGGTACCGGCGCACACCGGTGAAGCGCTCGAAGTAGCGATCGATGAACGCGCGCGCTTCAGCATGTGGAATCTTCAGTTGTTGAGACAGCGCATGTGGCCCCTGCCCATAGATCGTCGCGAAATTGATCGTCTTGGCGCGAGCCCGCATCTCCGGCGCCACCGTATCGAGGTCGACATCGAAAATCAGCGCCGCAGTCTGACGATGAATGTCGCCGCCCGCCTTGAACGCCTGAACGAACGCTTCGTCTCCCGAGAGATGCGCGAGCAGTCGCAGCTCGATCTGCGAGTAGTCGGCGGACAGCAGGAGGGCATCAGGCCTCGCAATGAAGAGTCGGCGAATGTCGCGGCCGAGCTCCCGGCGAATCGGAATGTTCTGAAGATTCGGATCGTTCGAGGACAACCGCCCGGTGGCGGCTGCGGCCTGATTGAAGGTGGTGTGTAGCCGCGCGGTGCGAGGATTGAGGAGCACGGGCAGGGCGTCGATGTAGGTGTTCTCGAGCTTCGTCACCTCGCGATACTCCATGAGGAGCACGGGCAGCTCGTGCCCGGCTTCTGCCAACTGCTGCAACACGCTGGCATCGGTGGACGGCCCGCTCGGCGTCTTCTTGAGCACGGGCAGTTGCAGCTTCTCGAAGAGAATCTCACGCAGTTGCAACGGCGAATTGATGTTGAACTCCTGGCCTGCCGTCGCATGAATGGCCGCTTCCAGTCGTCGCCGCTCGCCCTCGAACCGGCGCTTCAGCTCCGCGAAGCCTTCGACGTCGATCAGGACGCCGGACCACTCCATGTCGGCGAGCACCGGCAGCAGTGGCATTTCGATTTCGTCGAACAGCCGACGTCCCGCCATGGCTTCGAGCTGCGGCTCGAATTCCTCGCGCAGCCGCAGTGTGATGTCGGCGTGCTCGCTCGCGTATTCGACCGCGCAGTCGAGTGGCACTTGATCATACGGGACGAGATTCTTTCCTTTGCCGCACAGGTCTTCGAGGCTCGTCACTTTGTGTTGGAGAAACTCGAGCGCGAGCCCGTCGAGCGCGTGTGAACGCCGTCCGGGATCCAGGACGTAGCTCGCGATTTCCGTGTCGAATTCCAGACCCGCGAGCTCCATTCCAGCCTGACGCAGCGCCAGCAGCGCGAACTTTCCGTTTTGCGCGGTCTTACGGATCATCGGGTCCTCGAGGAGCTCGCGGAGAGGCTGCATCTCGGGATCGGCAATGTCCGGCAGATTCGCGACGTTGCGTGCGCCGCTGCTCGCCAGCGCTCGCGCTGCAATGCTGACTGGCTCCGGCGTCTTGGCGCGCGATTTCTTCGCGGGCGGCGACTCCAGCGCCGTGAGCACGAGCATCGCTTGTGGCGGCTCGTAACGTCGATGAGCCAAGGGGAAGTAGTAGGCCTCTCCCGGCGCGAGCGCGAGACCGATTCCGACGAGGCTCGATCGAAGAGGATCGTTTGGATTTACCGCCGCCGGATCGACGGCCGTTTCCACCGTGATCGCGAGCCGCGACGCGTTGCGCGCCTTTTGGACAACCTCCTTCATGTGCGCGATCGACGTGACCGCGGAGTACTGGTGCTCGCGCTTCGTCTCTTGCGGTTCTCCCACGGCTCGGTGCTCGACGGCCTGCTCGGCGGGAACATCGATTTGTCGAGCGAGCACGTGGAATTCCAGCTCGACAAAGAGCTCGCGCATCCTGCGCTTGTCGGGCTCTCGCACCTTGAGCACTTCGATGTCGAGCGTGATGTCGACGTCGTCGCGAATCGTCACCAGCTGCTTGGATAGTCGCGCCGCATCCGCTTGCGCCAGCAGCGCCTCGCGCGGCCGTTTCTTCGTGATCTCCGGCGCGTGCGCGAGAATCTCCTCGAGCGTTCCATAGCTGTTCACGAGTTCCGCCGCAGTTTTGTCGCCGATACCTCGGACGCCTGGGATGTTGTCGGACGTGTCACCCACGAGGGCCAGGTAATCGATTACGAGCGCCGGAGGTACGCCGAGCCGTTCCGTCGCGTTGTCGACGCTGACCCAGTGCTCTTCGACTCTGGCCGACCCTCCACGTCCGGGGTTGAAGATCCAAACGCCGGGACGCACGAGTTGCTGAAAATCCTTGTCCGCCGAGACGACTACGACGTTGACGCCGCGTTCCACGGATTGCCGGGCGAGCGTCCCGATGACGTCATCCGCCTCGTATCCAGGCACCGTGAGAATCGGAACGCGATACGCCTCGAGCAGGTCGCCAATGCGTTCCATGCCGCGGTCGAAGTCGTCTTGCAGATCCTCGGACAGCTTCTCGCGTGTCGCTTTGTATGCGGGGAACGTCTCGTGGCGGAATGACAACCCGGAGTCATGCACCCAACCGAGGTATGCCGGCTTGTGGTTCGCGAGCAGCAGGTTGAGAAACTGTACGACACCGTACGCCGCGGACGTGTTCTCACCTCGACTCGTCGTGAGCGGCCGCGCGATGAGCGCATAAAACGCGCGGTAGATCAGCGCGTAGCCGTCGACGAGGAAGAGCGCAGGCGGTTGTGGAGGAGTTGCGGGCACAACGTACAAAAACAGCACCGCCCGCCGAGCGGTAGCTGGCGGGCGGTGGCAGGACCGCGGAGGCGTGGAGGGGAGTCAGACCCGCGTGACGTTCGCCGCGTGAAGGCCTTTTTCTCCGGTGCGGATTTCGAACTCTACTTCCTGTCCTTCGGTGAGAGTCTTGAATCCGTCCATTTGAATCGCCGAGAAGTGCACGAACACATCTTCGCCGCCTTCCTGCTCAATGAAGCCGTACCCCTTGGC
>DATBRO010000159.1:0-10155 GCA_036560265.1 Gemmatimonadaceae bacterium
GCGCGACCTCGCTCCGCGGCCCCCATGATCCGATCGTAGAGGCGCTCCGCGCGCTCGGCGGGAGACAGCGATGAAATATCCGGTGCGCGCGCGGGAGTGCCGGCCCCTGCCGGCATCGCGACCGCCTCGCCATTCGGCGTCTCTCGCGCGCGAGCGAAACGCTGGCCGGCGGCGAGCGCCACGAGCGCGAGCAGCGCGATGGCGGCGACCGACCACGGCAACGCATTGCCAACTCCGGACTGTCGTTCGGCGGGAACGGCACCGGCCGGAGCGCCACAACGATGACAGAATTTCGCGCCGGGCGTCAGCGGCGCACGACAGCTGGCGCAGACCGCTCCCTGCAGCGGCGCTCCGCAATTCGCGCAGAATTTCCCGGTGGCGTCCGCGCCACAGGACGGGCAAGTCGTGGTCATCGGCGGAAATCTAGCGCCGGCGACCACACGTTCCTCGACTACTGCGTGTGGCGTCCGCCCGGCGCGGAAATCTGCTCGACGGTCTGCTCCGCCTTGCTGTCGTCGCGCGCCTTACGAACGACATCGGCCTGCGAGACAATGCCCACCAGCGACCCGCGTTCATCGACGATCGGGATGCGACGGACCTGTTCCGAAGCCATGGTGTCCATCGCTTCGTCGAGGTCCTCGTCGGGCGCGCAGGTCGCGAGCTCGCTGACGCTCATCACGTCGCCCACGCGGGTGCTCGCGTCGCGCTCTTCAGCAACGATCCGAATCGCGAGATCGCGATCGGTGATCACGCCGACGAGCTTCCGGGAGCTCTGGTCGTCCACCACGGGAACGATGCCGACGTCCTCTTCCTTCATGATGCGCGCGGCGTCGCGGGCAGGACTCTCCGGCGTCACGCTGCTGGGGTCGCGGGTCATCACATCCTGAATCTTCATGTTGTCCTCTCCGAGAGCTCAGGCGATTCCACGCGGCAAGGGCTGTGCCCTGCGGAATGTTGGGTGCTGGGTGCTAGGTGCTGGGCGCGTATGGTAGGTTTGGCGTGGTCAAGTTTGCACGTTTGCGGTCGACCACCTCGCACCAAGCACCCCAGTACCAAGTTCCTGCAATCATGTCCTCTCGCTCAATCACCCCGGACGTTCACGGTGCGTCGCCCAAGGACATTCTCGAGCTTGCCCGCAAGCTCGGCGTCCGATCGATGCGACTTCAGTTCACCGATATCCTCGGCGTGAACAAGAACGTGGAGATTCCCGCGTCGCAGTTCGAGAAGGCGCTCGCCGGGGACATCATGTTCGACGGTTCCTCGATCGAAGGATTCGTGCGAATCGAGGAGTCCGACATGCTGCTCGCGCCCGATCTCTCCACGTTTCGGCTTTTCCCCTGGGGTCCGCCCGACGCGCGCGTGGCGCGCGTGATCTGCGACATCAACCAGCCGAATGGCGATCCGTTTCCCGGAGACCCGCGCGGCGTGCTGAAGCGCATGATCGCGAAAGCCGGCGACATGGGGTTCGTCATGAACGCGGGAATGGAAGCCGAGTTCTTCCTCTTTCGGCCGAGCGCCGAAGGAGGCGCGAGCACCGAGACGCACGACGTGGGCAGCTACTTCGACCTGGCGCCGGCGGATCTCGGTGAAGACGCGCGCCGCGCAATGGTAGACCTGCTGGAACAGATGGGGTTCGAGGTCGAGGCTTCACACCACGAAGTGGCTCACGCGCAGCATGAAATCGATTTCCGATACGCCGACGCGCTCGTTACGGCGGACAACATCGCGACGTTCCGCTTCGTGGTGAAGCACGTGGCGCAGCAATTCGGACTGGTAGCGTCCTTCATGCCCAAGCCGATCTTCGGGCAGAACGGCAGCGGGATGCACACGCACCAGTCGCTCTTTCGCGGAAAAGAGAACGCGTTCTGGGACAAGAAGGCGGAGTGGGAGCTGTCGAAGACGGCGCTGCACTACATCGGCGGCTTGCTGCAACACGCGCGCGGCATGTGCGCGATCACGAACCCACTCGTCAACTCGTACAAGCGACTCGTGCCGGGCTTCGAGGCGCCGGTCAACGTCGCGTGGTCGATGCGCAACCGGTCGCCCTTGATCCGCGTGCCTGAGCGTCGCGGATCCGGAACGCGCGTCGAGCTGCGGATGCCGGATCCCGCGGCGAATCCGTACCTCGCGCTGACGGTGATGCTCGCGGCCGGGTTGGACGGGGTCGCGACGACCGCGGACTGGCGCGAGCCCGTGAACGAGAACATCTGGGAGATGAGCCATCGCGAGCGTCGCCGCCTACGCATCGACGATTTGCCGCACGACCTGCACGAGGCGCTCGACGAGCTGGAAAAGGACGCGCTGCTCACCGGTGCGCTCGGCGAGCACGTCACGCGCCACTTTGTGGAGGCGAAGCGGCAGGAGTGGCGGGAGTACATCACCCAGGTGACCGACTGGGAGCTGGAGAACTATCTCCTCAAGTACTGAAGCGGCAACCGCGCTCGCGTCGTCGCCGCTTGCACTCGCCCTTGCGTCCTCATCGCTCGCGCTTGCACCAACGGCGTATTGGTCACGGCCACGCGGTACGCGAGGCGAACGACATCGCCCAGCGCCGGTAGCGCGCCGAACAGCAAGTCGGTGCGACCGGAGAAGGCCTCCGCGACATAGTTTGTCTGGCGGCCGGGTCCCAGCATCCAGCTCGAGTTGAATCCGGTGGTGCCGGTGAAATCCGGCATGAGGACATCCCACGACGTCGGCGTGGCGCCGAGGTACGCGGCGCTGACTCCAGTGATGACATAGCGCGATCCAGCGCTGGCGAGATCTTGGTAGTAGCCAAATTCCACGAAGGTGTTGTACTCGGCCTGCGCGGCCAGCGTCCCGCGTAGACGCGAATACGGTGACGACGTCACCGAGAGGATCGTGGGCGTATTCAGGCTCGGGCCCATCGCATCCGTCCGATCACCCGGTACCGAGAAGTAGGCGACGAACGAGCGTCCGACGACGAGCGATGACGTCGTTTGGGACGCATCGATGAAGAGCTCGTGCAGATCACCGGCAACCTGCTGTCCGGACGGCACCGAATAGAGCGTCGTCGATCCGCTCGTCAGCTGCGCGGCGTGGGCGACACCGAACGTGGACGTGACGCTCCAAAACGTGTTCTGGAGCTCGACGACGTCCGCCTGGGCAAGTCCGGTGACGGTGAGATTCGTCGCGGCCGGCGCGAATGACTCGGCGGCCGAAAAATCGAGCACGGGAATCGTCGCGCCGCTGGCGAAATTGACGGACCGGCGCACGATCATGCGATCGGGCGTGAGGAAATCTCCGGAGGGAACGGTGCCTCGCGTGGCGACGAGATCGAGGGGCCGCGCGTTGACGTTCGTCAGGGTAAACGTGGACCCTCCGATCGCGCTCGCGTTTGCCGACGCGGCGCCCATCACCACTCTGGCGCTCTGCCCCGCAATCAGTCCCGACGCGGATCCTGACAGCGTTTTCGTTCCGGAGCAGTCGCGCTCATTTTTCGCCGACAGCTCCGCTCTCGTAAGGTTGAAGATATTGATCTGGATGGCGCTGCCGCTCTGGAACGTGTATGCAACCGCGAGCTTTTGCGTCGCAGCAAAGGTGAACGCGGTTCCGGTCGGGGTGACCTGCTGCCAGGCGAATCCTTCGTTCTGAAATGCGAACCACACGGGGAAATCGCCGGAGCAGAACGGGATCGACACGTTCGCGGTGCTCGGCGGCGCGATGACGACGATCGAGAAGGTCGTGGTTTGATTCGACAGTCCGGGCGACGTTCCCGTGATGGTGACCGGGTATGTTCCCGGCGCCGTGCCCGAAGCCGCGGCGATCGTCAATGTCGCGTTGCTGGTCGTCGTGGGCGCCGGCGTGAACGTCGTGGTTATCCCCGACGGAAGACCGCTGGCCGCCAGGCTCACGTTGCCGCCGTTGCCGCCGCTGCGCGGGACGAAGATGGTCTGGACGCCACCTCCGCCCTGGGCAACGGTCACACTGGAGCTGAGCACGTCGAGCGAAAAGTTGCCGGTGACGTTCACGGTAAGATTGACAGTTACTGTCTTTTCGGCGATGCCGGTGCCGGTCCCGCGAACCGTCAGCGCCGCGAGGCCCGGCGTGGCCGCGGCGGATGCGGTAATCTGGAGAACGGTGCTCGGCACACTGTTGTCCACGGAGGCTGGCGTCACGATTGCCGAGACGCCGTCGGGTGCCCCTTCTACGGTGACGGCGACCGTCCCCGTGAAGTTCGTGCGGGCCACGACCACCGGTATGGTGGTGCTGGTGCCCTGTGCAACCGTTGCCGCCGAATTCGTGACCGAGAGCTCGATCGCTGGTTGCTTGTTTTCGGTCGACGAGCCGCAGTCGGCGCAGATGATTCCCGCGAGAGCGACTGCCCAAGCGTTCCGGCGCGAAACGGTGCAACGCATTCGACGTCTCCGGCACAAAGGGTAAAGCTCGGCGGGGCATCTAACGTGCCTCGCCGAGCTGAACGGCTTACGCCGAAGCTACCCAATTGTATACAGTGACGCTAGGCGTAACCGTCACACGGGAAAGAGCATCTCACGGTACTTGGGCAGCGGCCAGCAATCGTCGTCCACGATGACCTCGAGCGCGTCGCAGCCTTTGCGCACGTCCGCCATCGCGTCCACGGCTTGGTGCGTGAGGTACTCGGCCAGACCCTCGAGATTCTCGTGCATCGACTCCGCTTTCGTGATGACACGCTCGAGCGCCGCACGTTGCTTCTGGAGCTCCTTGATGAGCTTACCCAGATGATTCGCCGCTTCGATCTGCGGCACGACAGTGACGCGCGCGGTTTTCGCTTTGGCCGCCGCATCGAGTAGCGACCCCGAATACGAGAACGCGGCGGGGAGCACCAGCGTGTCGACGATCTCACGCATCGTGTGCAGCTCGATCAACACGTCCTTGACATAGCGCTCGAGACGCACGTGATACCGTGATTCGAGCTCCACGTCGGTGAGAATCTTCAATCCGACGAGGCACTTCCGCGTCGACTTCGTCACGAGTTGAGCGAGGGCTTCCGGAGTCCGGCGGAGGTTGGGCAGTCCCCGCTTCGCGGCCTCCTTCACCCAGTCCTCGGAGTAGTTGTTTCCCTCGAAGCGAACCGGCGTGGTTTCCTTGAACGCGCGACGCACCACCTTGAGCACCGCGTCGTCCGTTTTCGTCGTCTTCTTGAGCTCCGCGCGGAGCTCCTCGGTCAGCTCGCCGATCGCCTCGGCAACGGCGGCGTTGAGCAGGGCGACGGGGAACGCGATCGACTGCGACGACCCGACGGCGCGGAACTCGAACTTCGCGCCCGTGAACGCGAACGGAGACGTGCGATTGCGGTCCGTGGTATCCCGGCGGATCTCCGGAATACGCGCGACGCCGAGTTTCATCATTTCCTCTTCGGCGCTCGAGCTGCCTTTCTCCTGGATGATCGAGTCGATCATGTCCGTGAGCATGTCACCCATGAACACCGAGATGATCGCGGGCGGTGCCTCGTTGGCACCCAGCCGATGTTCGTTACCGGACGTGCCGATTCCGGCGCGCAGCATTCCCGCGTGCTTGTGCACGCCCCTGAGCACGGCCGCGAGGAAGATCAGGAAGCGCACGTTCTGATGCGGTGTCTGCCCCGGCTTCAACAAGTTGAAGCCGTCCAGATCCGGGTCATCGGCGGAGATGGACAATGACCAGTTGCAGTGTTTGCCCGAGCCGTTGATGCCCGCGAACGGCTTTTCGTGCAACAGCGCCTGGAGGTCGTGACGCAGCGCGACGCGGCGAAGCGTCGCCATGACGAGCTGGTTGTGATCGACGGCGACATCCGTCTCCTCGAAGCGCGGTGCCATCTCGAACTGGCTGGGCGCGACTTCGTTGTGCCGCGTCACGATCGGCACGCCCAGCTTGTACAGCTCGTTCTCGACTTCGGCGATGCACGCCTGGACCCGCTCGGGTATGCCGCCGAAGTAATGATCCTCCAACTGCTGCCCGCGCGGCGGCGGCGAGCCGATGAGCGTACGTCCCGACATCACGAGATCGGGCCGCAGCGCGAAATACGCACGATCGATCAGGAAGTATTCCTGCTCCGGTCCCAAGGTGGTGAAGACGCGATAGACCCCTCGGTCGCCGAGCAGCTCGAGCAGCTCGATGGACTTCGTGCTCAGCGCGTCCGAACTGCGGAGCAGAGGTGTGAGCTCGTCCAACGCTTCGCCGTTGTAGCCGACGAAGACGGTTGGAATGCACAGCGTCTTGACGCCCGCCCATTCCGCCAGAAAGACGGGGCTGGCGGGATTCCACGCCGTGTAGCCCCGTGCCTCGAACGTCGAGCGCAATCCGCCGGACGGAAAGCTCGACGCGTCAGGCTCCCCTTGCACGAGCTGCGACGCGCTGAACGATTCCATCGGCTGACCGTCGTCGAACGACAAAAATGCGTCGTGCTTTTCCGCCGTAAGTCCGGTTTGCGGCTGGAACCAGTGCGTGAAGTGCGTCGCGCCGCGCCCGACTGCCCACTCCTTGATCACCTGTGACACGCGCCCGGCAACGTCGAGGTCCAGCTTTTTCCCCTTCCGCACCGCCTCGACAATCTTCTGGTAGACATCGCGCGGCAGCTTGTCGCGCATCTGTCTCACACCGAAGGTGTTGATTCCGAAAAACTCGGAGACCTTCGTCGCAGGTTGTCCGTTCTGCATGATTGCCGGTGGGGTTTTGGGAGTGCGGCTGCTGATCTCCCGGGTCACTGCCTTGCGTTGCTGCATGGTTTTTGGGGGCATCTCGGGCGGCCTCGGCGCTGTATGTGAGCTGTGAAAAGTGCAAAAAACGCACAATTCGAAGACCAAAAGTGCCCATAAGTGACGCCAATTTCAACTCCCGCCGGCAGATTCGTGCAAAAACGGCACGTTTTGCTGGTTACTGAACGACAATCTCTCCGCGCATGATGGGGTGAGCTGCACAGTGATAGGGAAGGCGCCCAGGCTGTCTCGCGACAAAGAGAAAGCGATGACCCGTAGCGATTTCCGGTGAACTCCATGCCGCTGAATCGGCTGCCGTCGTGTGAATGAAGGAGTCCTGATTCACCCATTCCACCGTGTCTCCCCGTGCGACAGTGAGCACCACGGGAACGAAGGCAAAGTTCCGAATGGTGACCGTATGTCGCGCGGCCTTCGCCAGCGTAGGTGGTTCGTCGTGCGTCGTGATGCCGTGCTGACTTGCGCCGGTTCGGACGCACGCAAGACACAATGCCAGGCACACGGCAGCTTTCATTTCTTGGAGATCACGTTCGCTCTCACCTGCTCCGCGTGCGCAAGATGCGCGGCAACCGCCGGCCGGACGGTGGTGAGGAGTACCCTGAGCTCCGAAGCTCGCGCTCGGGGAATCATGACGTTGTCGAGCGCGGCGAGAAACTTCCTATGATACGCGACTTCGTTTTCGATGTACGTGGAGTCGAACGCGTAGCCATTCAATTCGCGCATGAGGTCACGTTTGTTCGCGGACTCGTCGCGCATGTCCAGACTCGTAACGTTGTCCTCGGGCGTTAGGTCCAGCTTCGTGAGCAGATCGGTCAGCAGACCGTTCACGGCCGTATGATCGGTGAGCATGCGCTTCGCGAACTCCTTGATGTCGGCGCGTTCAGCGCGCGACGGCACCAGTCGGGCGTAACTGATGTCCGTGTTGTTCGACGCGAGCACCATCGCCGCGATATTTGCGTCGGCGAGCGAGCCGCTCCCTTGAGCCCGGGCTGCCGGCTGTTGCGCGGGCCGCTGCACACGCTGCTGCTCCGGCTTCGCGCCGGTCTCTGCGGCCGGCCTGGGTTCGGGCTTTGTCCTCGGTGCTGACGGGTTGACGGGCGTGAAAAGCCGGCAGCTCGCCGTCATCGAGGCGAGTAAAACGAGCGACATCATCGTGCGGCGACAAAGCATCGCGGCGTCTCCGGGAGAGGTACGACGATAGTGGCTAGCTGGTATCGGCCTGCGCAAGCGGAGGATGCTCGTGTTTGAGGACGCGCGGCGCCCGGTTCCGGGCGTAGAGCTGGATTGCCTCGAGGGTGGCCATACAGAAACCGGCCCAGGCCAACCCGATGATCACGCCCGCAATAACGTCCGATGGATAATGAACGCCGAGATACAGTCGGGAGATGCTGATGAGCAGGATGATCACGGCCGCGGAGATCAGTGTGACGACGCGGTGGAGACGGCGCTCCTGCAGGCGAGCGGCGAGATATGCGACGGTGCCGTAGGCGACGGCCGCACCCATGGCATGGCCCGAAGGGAACGAGGTGCTCACCACGGTGGTGCCCCATTCGAACACCTGCGGCCGCGGCCGGCCAAATCCAGCCTTGAGGAAATTGTTGAGCAGCAGTCCTCCCGCGGTCGAGATCAGGAGCAGCAACGCCGAGTACTTGTGCTTCGTGAGCCAGAGAAACATGCCGCTGATCGCCACGATCATCAGCACGACCGTCCCGGTGCCGAGAAAAGTGATCTCGAGCATGACCTGGTCGAGCAGCGGCGTTCGGTGCGCCGCGATCCATTTCAGTACGGCGGTGTCGAAGGCTTGCGTGGATCCACTGCGCACGTGGCCGGCGAACGTCGCGAAGGCGTAGGTTCCTGCGAGCGCGACGGCCGCGCCGGCCAACAGAAAAATTCCAATTGTTGCGTAGAAATTCTTGGCGACGCCACCGATGGCGCGAATTGCAGTGAAGACAAAGTCCCAGAACAACTCGGTGCGCCCGCGAGTGTCGGGCCCCCGGCGCTCGCGATCGTCCAACACGCCGTCATCGCGCGAATCACGCGTTGTGTTCGTTGTCATCTGCTTGAGAATGTGCTGATACGGGAATAACTTGGGAACTGTTCGGCGCGGTAGCCAAGTGGTAAGGCAGGAGTCTGCAAAACTCCTATTCGCCGGTTCGATTCCGGCCCGCGCCTCTCGAACGAAAGCCTCTGCGACGCAGAGGCATTGTCGTTCATAGAGGCAGGCTGAGGCACCGAACGTGCCTCGATAGAGGTCGTGATCTCATCGCGCCCCACTGCCGTTCTGCTCGTTGCCGCTGTGTTCGCCGCCGCGTGCTCGCGCGAGAAGGCCCAACCGAAATCGACGACGGAAAGCGCCGCGGGCGTCGCCACGTCGCGAGACACGGACGAAAACCGACTCGACCCGGAAACGGCGGCCGCGCAGTCGCTGCTTCAGACGCTCGCCGATCGGGACGAGGCGGTGCTCGAGGCAGCGCGCGTCGCGGTCGCGCGTCGAGAACAACTCAAGGTCTCCGCCGAGGTGCGTCGCATTCTTTCCGAGCGGCGGCGAGAGAGCAACCGCCTGCTTGGCATCCTGAAAGGCGAGTATCACGTCAGTTACACACCGGCGATTTCGCCGGCGGACCAGACGATCCTCGACTCGCTCAACGGCGCGGGCGTCGGCGACTTCGATCGAATTTTCCTCGGCCTGATCACGAAGCACTACGAAGACGATGCGCAAACGATCGAACGCGCGCTGCCGACGGTCTCGCCCAAGCTCCGTGAGATACTGACGGGGATAAAAAAGCAGCGAGCCGACGACGCCGAGGCGTTTCGCAAACAGATTGGAGCGGTGTCATCGCGTTGAATCGTAGGGAACGAGGACCGGCACGGAATCGGGCCGGCTCCGCGGTATCTCGTAACGATACCAGTGCCGCTCCGCGAACCGACGTCGCAATACTTCGTTCCGCTCGCCGAGGTTCATGACGTAGACCACCGGACCGGCGATTCTACCGGCATCGTCGAACCGATTCTGTAGCAGCATTGGACCATACGCGATGCTGTTCCGGAGTCGATTGTCGGCGTCGATTTCGCCGGCGCACGCCGGAGTGACAGACGCGCCATCCGTCACGTGAAAGCCCGGGTCCGGGACACGGACATTCGCCCGCGACTTGGTGAACGGCTTGATGGAATTCTCGATTCTCGCCAGTCGTCCGACCGTGTCATCCGGCGCCCGTCGTTCCTCCGCGCGAAGCGCCTCGAGCAAGCTGCACGCGTCGGCCGCGGCGAGCAGGCGCGCGGCGTCGGGGCGTGAGACGCCGATTCCCCACAGTCGGTGGAGAAGCCGTGTCGCTGCGCCCTCCTGCACGAAGATCAGCGCGTTCTGAACCGCGCCGCTCGCTACCTCCCGTGGCGGGTCGAGCTTGAGACGCGATCGAGACTCACGAAACTCCTTCGCGAGCCCTTGCACTCCAAACGGCGGCAT
>DATBRO010000160.1:0-10495 GCA_036560265.1 Gemmatimonadaceae bacterium
GTCATTGTCGCCTCGGACGGTCACCCCGACTACCCCGCCAAAGTCGGCGAGAACGTGGCGATTGCCGTCGGCGGCACGGACAAAAAACGCCTGACCAAGATCTTCAACGACCTGGGCGCAAGCGGCAGAATCAAGATGCCGTTGGCTGATCAGTCGTGGGGCGGCACCGTTGGCTGGCTCACGGACAGGTTCGGCATTAACTGGACGGTGAATATCAACAAGGCGTAGCGCCCGTCCTATGGACCCGACAAGCCGATCGGGACTCCTCCTGGCGCGCGGACGACCGCGATCGTCACGCCCGGCATCACCGGAGTCGGCGGGAGAATCTGCTCGGCTCCTTCGCGGAGCGCTTTCTCGAACGCGGCCCGCGTGTTCGCGACGTGGACGGAGAAGCTGCTGTGCGGCGCCTCGGACGCGTCGGTCGCGCGAATCCCTCCGCCGCCTGTGTCGGAGTATGCGAACAGATGATACTCGCCGCCGTCCGGCATCGGGAAGCCCGGCTTGAACGTCCAGCCAAGTACCTTGGCGCACCAGGCTTTCGTCGCTACCGGGTCGGAGCTCACGAGCTCCGTGTGCGTGATCCAGCCATAGAGGCCGCGCGTCGGCACGTGACTCGGAGAAGACGAGGTCGAAGCCTTCCGTGCGGAGCGCTTCGTCGTCCGTTTTTTTGCTGATCGTCCTGGCTTTTTCTTCATTGCGCTGTTCCGCGTCGGGATTGTTCCGCGCTCCCCAGGCTCACTGAAGCTTGGCCTTCTTTCGCATCTCGGCGACACGTGCTTTCACGAGTCGCCTCACGAGAGTCGATGGGAGGGGTTTGGCCAACGGAAATCGAACCGTCCCCGTCGACGTTCCGTATCCTTCGAGCTCGGCGGCATGGGCGCGCCTTATCGCCGCCGTCATCGGGAAGAGGCTGCTGTGGTGTTTGAAGGCGGCATACCACACGAGAGGTTGTCCGTCGAGTCTGTAAGCGGGAACGCCGTAGCTGAAACTGTCGACGGCACCGGGGGCCGCGGCGCGAATGGCCTCGCGCATTTTCTTGAGGCGCCTACGGGCATCGGGCGGCAACGACGCAAGGTAGTTTCGCACCTGCAACCTGGCCCGCTTGGCGCTGCTCGCTGACGACGACGAGGATTTCATAGCTTGCCCCACGCGACGATCGCGCAGCGCAGGGTTATTTGGCGAGGAGCCTAGCCTGATTCGCCAGGATCTTCTTTTGATTCGTCAGAATCGCGCGCTGGTTGCGTAGTATCTCACGCTGATTGGCGAGTATCCGTCTGAGCTGATCCTGATTCCGCAGAATCTTTTTTTGGTTCGTGATGATCCTTTCTTGGTTCTGGCGTGTCGCTTCTGTCATTGCTTGCTCCTTTCTACGATTCCGGCGCCAACGTGTGAAGCCGACTCCCGCGAGAAGTACGATCCGAAGTCGAGACGTGCCAGTCCTCGCCTCCTGGGAGGGGTGATCCAGCGGGAGCGTGCGACGCGGCAGGGTGCGACGCGGCAGGTTGCGCTGCATAATACCACGATTCGCTCGGTTGGTTCTGCGTCCAAACACTGATCACATGCCTCATTCTCTCGCGCGAGCCGCTTTTCTGTTCCTCCTCGTTCTCGCCTCGAATCTCGAGGCGCAGCAGTCCGCGTCCGCAAGCTCGGCGCTTCGCTGGCGCTGGATCGGACCGCTTCGCGGTGGACGCACTCGTGCCGCGGCCGGTGTTGCCTCGCAACCGTACACGTTCTATATGGCGCAAGTGAACGGCGGCGTCTGGAAGACCACCGACGCGGGACGCACCTGGCAGCCGATCTTCGACGACCAACCGACGCAATCGGTCGGCGCGATCGCGATCGCCCCATCCGACCCCAATACCATATATGTAGGAAGCGGCGAAGGACTCCCGCGACCCGATCTCTCCATCGGCGACGGCGTGTACAAGTCCATCGACGCCGGAAAAACCTGGACGCACCTCGGCCTGCATGACGCGCAGCAGATCCCGCAGATCGCCGTCGATCCCATCAGCCCCTTCCGCATCTTCGTCGCGGTCCTCGGCCACCCGTACGGGCCCAGTAGAGAGCGCGGCATCTACCGCAGCCTCGATGGCGGACAGACGTTCGCGCCCGTCCTTCAGCGCGACGAAAACGCCGGCGGCAACGACGTCGATATCGACCCGAGCAATCCGCAGATCATCTACGCGAATCTCTGGGAGCAGCGCCAAGGTCCATGGGAGAACGCTGTGTGGACCGGAGGCGGCGGTGGTCTCTTCAAATCGACCGACGGCGGAGGGACGTGGAAGGCGCTCACCAACGGCCTCCCGGAAACCACAAACCAGGTGAACCTCGCGATCGCGCCGAGCAATCCAAGACGGCTGTACGCAGCCGTCGCGTCAAACGGACCACCGGCGGCGGTCGGCATTTACCGCAGCGACGACGCCGGCGAGAGCTGGACCAAGATCACGAACGACGCGCGTCCCGCCGCGCGCATCGGCGGCGGTGATCTCCCGAGCCCGCTCATCGATCCGAAGAATCCCGACATCGTGATCATGGCGAGCACCGTCTCCATGAAATCGGAGGACGGCGGAAAAACATGGGTGCCGTTCAAGGGTGCGCCGGGTGGCGACGACTACCAGTTCGGCTGGATCAACCCGAACGACCCCGACGTGATCCTCCTCGCGTCTGACCAGGGAGCTGTTGTGTCCCTCAACGGCGGGCAGACGTGGAGCTCGTGGTACAATCAACCCACTGCGCAACTGTATCACATCATGGCCGACAATGCCTTTCCCTACCGCCTGTGCAGTGGACAGCAGGAAAGCGGCAGCGCGTGCGTGTCGAGCCGCGGCGACTGGGGCGAGATCACGATGCGCGAGTGGGGAACCGTGGGCGTCGACGAGTACGGCTACGTCGCACCCGATCCGCGCGACCCCGACCTCGTCTTCGGTGGTCGAGCGGTCACGCGCTTCGATCGTCGTACGGGTCAGGTCTCCGTCGTGGGTCCGCTCGCGGGCCGCACGTTCGCGCCCGGGATGAGCCCCTACCGCCAAGTGCGAACGCAACCGGTGGTATTCTCACAAGCCGATCCGAAGTTGCTCTATTTCGCCAACAACTTCCTCTGGCGCACGCAAGACGGCGGATTGAACTGGAAGCAGATCTCGCCGGACCTCACGCGCAAAACCTGGGACATTCCCGCCAGCGTCGGCAAATACAAAGACCAGGTGCAGGTGACGCAGCGGGGCGTGATCTACACCATCGGCCCGTCACCGCTCAGCGCCAACGTCGTCTGGATCGGCACGGACGACGGACTGATTCACCGCACGACGAACGCGGGTCTCACCTGGACCGACGTCACTCCGCCGCAGATCGGCGCGTGGTGGAAGGTGTTCATGATCGACGCCGGCCACTTCGATCAGCAGACCGCCTACGCCGCCGTGAACACGCTGCGGCTCGACGACACGCGCGCCCATTTCTATCGGACCCATGACGGCGGAAAAACGTGGAAGGATATCGGTGGCGGAATCCTGGACGTCGCGGGCCCCGCGAACGCCATCCGCGAGGACCCGAAGAAACGCGGCCTGCTCTACGCCGCGACCGAGCACGGCGTCTACGTTTCCGTGGACGACGGCGACAATTGGGAATCGCTGAGCCTGAATCTCCCGGCGTCGTCTGTGCGCGATCTCATCGTGAAGGACGACGACATCGCGGTGGCGACGCACGGACGCGGCTTCTGGATTCTCGACGATGTCACGCCGCTGCGGCAGATGGACGCGATCGTGGAGGCGCGCGTCGCGCTCTTCAAGCCGACGCCCGCGTTCCGAGTGCGGTGGAACGTGAACAACGACACGCCGCTCCCGCCCGACGAGCCGATGGGAGAGAATCCCGCCGAGGGCGCGTCGATCAACTACTACCTCAATGAGAGCGCGACCGGACCCGTGACACTCGAGATCGTCGACACACGCGGCCGGGTGGTGCGTCGCTATGCGAGCACGGACTCGCTGCCGTGGCGCATCCCGCCGGAGTCCTCGACGCCGCTGCCGCTCCACTGGTATCGTCAACCGCAGGTGCTGTCGGCCAGCGCGGGGATGCATCGGTTTTATTGGGACGTGCGCTACCAACCGCTGCCGCTGGCACGTCGCACAGGATTTGGGGGCGAAGGCTCTCTGCCCATCTCCGCGAGTCCGTACAACACCGCTCCGTCGCCGACCGTCCCCTTCGTCTCACCGGGCGCGTACACCGTCCGACTCACCGTGAACGGACGGCCGCACGCGGAGCCGATCGTCGTGAAGCAGGACCCGCGCGTGAAGACGCCGGCGCTCGCGATGCGCGACGTGTACACGCTCACGGATTCGATGTATTTCACGCTGCAAAAACTTCAGGACGCCGTGACGCAGGCCGGCGAGATGCGCGCCGTGTTCGCGATCAGCGACACGCTCAAGAGCCAAGCCATCAGCGCGCTACTCGATGCACCCGTGCCGCCGGACACGTCTCGTCGCGGCGCCCCCGCCGCGGCACCGCCAAATCCCGCGGCGCCCGCGGCGCCAACGCCGGCCACACCCGGCCCGAACACGTTGCGCGGCGCAGCCATCTCGCTCGTCGCGGTGCTCAACACCCTACAAGCCGCCGACGTCCCCGCCACCGCGACGCAGCGCGCGTCCATCGGCGCGGCACTCAAGACCGCGAACGACGCACTCGCGCGATGGAACACGGCGCGGGTGAGGATGAATCGATAAACGCATGGCAGCACTACGTAACCTTGATGCCCCCCTACGTAACGGTACGTAAAGCCTTTACCCCCGATTCGCATGTATCCTCGGGTTGACGGGAGCGCTGCGCGGTCGCAGGATTGACGCGCCGTCGTTGCAGTCAACGTCCGCGCAGGTCCCTCCCGTTCTACGACGGAGTCCATTGCTCCAACTCCTACTTGTCATTGTGGCCAGCTATGCCCTCGGGTGCCTCGTCGGCGCGTACTACATCGTGCGGCTGCGCACCGGCGTCGACGTGCGCACCACCGGCAGCGGCAACGCCGGCGCGCGCAACGTGATGCGGTCGGGGGATCGGACGAGCGCGATCGCGACGTTCCTGTGGGATCTCGCCAAGGGCTCGCTCGTGGTGTGGCTCGCGCATCTCCTCGTGCCGCAGAAATGGGCGGCGGGCGTCGCGTTTCTGTTCGTGATCGTGGGCCATATTTGGCCGGCACAGCTCGGGTTTTGGGGAGGGAAGGGCGTTGCCACCATGATCGGCGGCCTGTTGGTGATGCTCCCGCTCTTCGTTTCCGGCGACGTCTGGCCGAACATCATCTTCGTTATCATTGCCTGCGCGCTCGTCGTGATCGCGCACCAACCAGCCTTCGAGCGTCACAGACAGATGCTCGGCGCGAGGCGCGCACCGACGCAGAACAACGGATCATGACAACCATCCCGGCGGCTACCATCTCTGATCCCATCTCTGATCCATTGCTATTCAAGATCGCAACAGAGCGCGCGGAGCTGGAGCAGGTACACCAGCTCAACTATCGCACGTTCGTCGAGGAGATCCCGCAGCACCACGCGAACTCCGACGGCACGCTCGTCGATCGTTTCCACGGCGACAACACGTACTTCATTTGCAAGCGAGGCATGCGCATCGTCGGCATGATCGCAGTGCGCGCGCACCGCCCATTCTCGCTCGACGACAAGCTGCCCAACCTCGACGACTATCTCCCGGCCGGCTGGACGTTCTGCGAGGTCCGCTTGCTGGCCGTGGACCCGGAGTATCGCAACGGAGTCGTCTTCCGTGGATTGATCCGCGAGCTGACGCGCTACTGCTTCAGCCTTGGCATCAATGCCTCGGTCATCTCCGGTGCCGTCACGCAGCTCCAGCTCTACGAGCACATGGGATTCGTGCCGTTCGGTCCGCGCGTCGGAACGCCGGACGCGCCGTATCAGCCGATGTACTGCACGTTCGACAGGTTCCAAGCCAACACCGAGCCCGGGATGGCGCGACGGCGCGCCGCCGCGCGGCAAGCGTCCGTGAGCTTCCTCCCGGGGCCGGTGGACCTCCACCCGGATGTGCGCAAGGCGTACACGGCGCCGCCCGTCTCTCACCGCGACGACGCGTTCATCGCGGAGTTTCTGCGCACGAAGCAAATGCTCTGTGAGCTCGTTGACGCGAAACACGTCGAGATTCTCCTGGGCAGCGGAACGCTCGCGAACGACGTCATCGCAATGCAGCTCACGGGGCTCGACGCGCCGGGGCTCGTGCTGTCGAACGGCGAGTTCGGCGAGCGTCTCATCGACCACGCGTCGCGCGTGGGACTGCGCTGCGCCACCGAACGGCTCGCATGGGGCGAGGCACTCGACGCGGCCACGCTCGACCGCGTGCTGTCGCGTCACCCCAAGGTGAGATGGTGCTGGATGGTGCACCACGAGACGTCCACCGGCGTGCTCAACGACCTCGATCATGCGGCGGCGCTGTGTCATGCGCGTGGGACGAAGCTCGCCAGCGACTGCGTCAGCTCCATCGGCGTCGTGCCGGTGGATCTGCGACGCGTCTACCTCGCCAGCGGTGTCAGCGGAAAGGCGATCGGCGGCCTCGCCGGGTTGTCCATGGTCTTTCATCACGGCGACGCGCGCGCGTCACGCCGGGTGCCGCGATACCTCGATCTTTCATTGTACGCCGAAGCCGAGGGTGTGCCCTTCACGCAGTCGTCGGGGCTGCTGAGCGCCTTGCGCGTCGCGACAGAGAACACGCTGCGCCGCCGCCCCTTCTCCGACGTACGCACGCTCTCGGCGTGGCTGCGCGAGCAGCTCCGGGAGCTCGGCTTCCGGCTGCTCGCCCCGGACGATGTCGCGTCGCCTGGGATGGTCACCCTCGTGCTCGAGCCGGGCGACAGCGCGATGGAGCTCGGCGACGCGCTGGCGCGCGCCGGCTTTGCGCTCAGCTATCGAAGCAAGTATCTCCGCGAGCGGAACTGGATCCAGATCGCGCTCATGGGCGAGTGCTCCCGGCAAAAGATCGAGCTGCTGCTACGGGCATTGCGTCAACTCCGCGCCTCGGCCGCGACCAGGATCGTGGCGGAGGTGGGATAGCGCACCTGCTAGAGGTTCTGCCTGACCCACTTGGCGCCGTAGTACCCGCCTACCGCGCCGCCGACGATCGAGAGCATCAGCCCCATGAACATTCCCATGGGCGCTCCCAGATACCAGCCGGCATAGGAGCCGATCAGCCCGGCCAACCACGGAATTGCTTTCATTGGAAATCAAGTTGCGGTCGCGAGCTCGTGAGCGCCACAACTTTTAGATGAATCGGGCATTAACAAGCGCATTACCAAGAGCATTAACCGCCCTCTGTGTTTCAAGCTTCTTGCAGTTCTCTGCGTCCTCTGCGGTTCAATCTCTGCAGTCGTTCATGCAGTTTTGCCGTGAACGCAACCTGTCGACAGATTTGCAAATGCTCTCAAAGCTCACGACTTGTTTGTTTCGCGTGCTCGTCGCCGCGACGATCGTTGCGCCGCTGCAAGCGCAAATCCCCACCCCTGAATCCGTCTTCGGCTTCCGCGTCGGCGCGGACTTCAAGCTCATCGACTACGACGAGTCGATCCGCTACTTCCAGCAACTCGCGCAGAAAAGCGATCGCATCAAACTGCTGGACGTCGGCAAGACGTCCACGGGCCACGCATGGACGCTCGCAATCATCTCGTCGCCGCAGAACCTCGCCCGGCTCGACGCGCTGACGAAGATCGCGCAGAAGCTCGCGCACCCCGCCGGCCTCACGGATTCCACGGCGCGCCAGCTCGCCCGCGACGGAAAGGCGTTCGTCGACATCAGCGGCGGCCTGCACGCGTCGGAGATCGCCGGGTCGCAGCACACGATCCAGCTCGCGTACGATCTTCTCTCGCGGAACGACGAGCAGACGCGCCGCATCCTCGACAGCGACGTGCTGTTTCTCTGGCCGTCGATCAACCCCGACGGACAGAACATCGTCGTGCATTGGTACCGCGAGAACGTCGGGACGCAATTCGAAGTCTCACCGCTCCACGAGCTGTACCAGAAGTACGTCGGCCACGACAACAATCGCGACGCCTACATGTTGAACGTGATCGAATCGCGCGTCGTCGCGCGCACGTGGCGCGTGTGGGAGCCGCAGATCATCTACGTGCAGCACCAGACGGCGCCGTTCCCCACGCGCATCTGGCTGCCGCCGTTCGCCGAGCCGATCGCCAACCGCGTGCCGCCGTTGATGTCGCGCGAGGTGAACACCATCGGGATGACCATCGCGCAGCAGCTGGAGACCAACGGCCAGCCGGGCGCGACGCACATGGGCACCGGCTTCGACGCCTGGTATCCGGGCTATATCGATTACATGCCGATGCTCCAGAATATCGCGTCGTTCTGGACGGAGACGGCGCTTTACAGATACGCGACGCCGCACTTCTACACGCTCGACGAATTTCCGCGCGACATGCGCGATCTCCGGCCGCAGTCGCTGTATCCCAGCCCGTGGACGGGCGGCTGGTGGCGACTGCGCGACGCCGTGGAATACATGGAAACGGCGTCGCTCGCCGTGCTCGACTACGCGGCGAAGTACAAGGAGCAGCTGCTCTACAACCGGTATCAGGCCGGCCGCAATACGATCGAGAAATACAAAAAGGAGCCGCCCTACGCGTACGTGATTCCGCAGACGCAGCGCGACCCCGTCGCCGCCGCGGACCTGCTGCGTCGCATAGCGTTCTTGGGTGTCCGCGTCAGCGAGCTGTCGCGGGACGCGTCATTCGACGGCGCCCAATATCCGAAGGGCACGTGGGTCATCCCGATGGATCAGGAATTCGCGGAGCTCGTACGGCAGCTATTCGAGGCGCAGGACTATCCCGACTTACGCGAGTATCCGGAAGGTCCGCCCGAGCAGCCGTACGACGCGGCCGGTTGGACACTTCCTTTCCAGATGGACGTGCGCGTGATCGAGGTACGCTCGCCGCTGCTTCCCGCTTCCCGCTCAGCGCTTCACGAGTTGGAAGGGCGCGCCGTGGATTGGCGCGCGACGGCCAACGCGCCGCTGACGACGAGCGCCCTTGCCGCGGGGATCGTGACGCCGAGTGGGAGACTTGTGGGAAGTGGGGAGGCGGTAGCCCTGGATCCCGCACAGAACAATTCCTTCCGATTCATTGGGCGCGCATTGGCAGAGGGCGGGACGGTTCGGTTCAACGACGGCAAGTACGTCGTCAGCGGCGTGGGCGCAAAAGCGAATCAATGGGCTGACGAGCTCGCGCTCCGCGCCGAACGCACGAGCAGTGGCGCGGCCGGTGGTGTGCCCGTCGCGCGTCGTCTCGGTCTGTACAAGCCGTGGACGGCGAGCATGGACGAAGGCTGGACGGAGTGGCTGCTCGACCAGTACGACTTGCGATACACGACGATCACGAACGCCGACGTCCGCGCCGGTGATCTCGGCGCGCGGTTCGACGTGATTCTCATCGCGTCCGATGCGCCGCGGACGATTCTCGAGGGGTTCACGAGCGGCAACGTGCCGCCGCGCTACGAAGGGGGCGTCGGCGACGCCGGCGTCCGCGCGCTCGATGCGTTCGTGCGCAACGGCGGGACTCTGGTGTGTCTCAATAGGAGCGCCGACTTCGCCATCGATGCGCTGCATCTGCCGGTCAAGGACACCGTGCGCAGCCTGCCTCGCAAAGATTTCTTCGCGAGTGGCTCGATCCTCGAGGTGATTGTCGATCCGTCGCAGCCCATCATGGCGGGCATGCCCGATCGCGCCAAGGTGTTCGTGGACGGAAGCCCGGTGTTCAATACGCTCGAGGGATTCGACGGGAACGTGCTGGCCAAGTACCAGACCGACGGCTCACCGCTGCTCTCGGGGTATCTGCTGGGTGAAAAACACCTCAACGGCATGGCGGCGGCGCTGGACGTCAAGCATGGCGCCGGTCACGTGGTACTGATCGGCTTTCGGCCGCAGTGGCGGGGTCAGCCCGTCGGCACGTATCGCGTGGTGTTCAACTCCGTGCTCTACGGGCGCGACGTTGCCACTCGCGCGCGCCCGAATCCAACATTCTGGACACCGCCGAAAGCGCCGGCGCCGCGGGCGTCGAAATAGCGGGCGGGACGTCCTCTCTCGCTGGCGGTAAAAACGAGGGACGTCCTTCGGCGACCTTGGGCAACATTGCCAACGAAGAGCACGTGACAATGTTGCCCAAGGTCGCGCCTAGGTAGACCTGCTTCCGTTTTCTCGAGCGCTGCTCCTCAGAGCAGACGACCGCTAGTACTCGTCGCGACGGCCGCCGTACTCGCGATCGCGACCACCGCCGCCGCCACCGCCGCCACCGCCGCGGCCCCCGCGACCACCACGTCCGCCACCACTGCCACCGCCGCCACCGTAGCCGCCCCCACCGCCGCCGCCGCCGCGGCCTTCGCGAGCGGGCCGGTCGCTAGTCCCGGTGCTCGCCGTGCCGCCATCGAGCGCCGTCACGTTCTCGGCCTGCGGACCCTTCTGCCCCTGCCCAACTTCGAACTCGACCTTTTGCCCTTCCTCG
>DATBRO010000161.1:0-3742 GCA_036560265.1 Gemmatimonadaceae bacterium
GCGGACCTTTCAACCAAAGGGTGGATGACGAATGGCCGTTTCGACTATTGCCGACGACAAAAAGAAAGCGCTGAACCTGGCAATCGCGCAGATCGAGAAGACCTGCGGCAAAGGCTCGATCATGCGACTCGGCTCGGAGAACAAAATCCGCGTCGATGCCATCCCGACCGGGGCCATCAACCTCGATGCGGCGATTGGGGTCGGCGGGATACCGCGAGGCCGGGTCACCGAGATCTACGGTCCCGAATCGAGCGGCAAGACCACGCTCTCCCTACACGTCGTTGCCAACGCGCAACGACTGGGTGGCGTCGCCGCGTTCATCGACGCCGAGCATGCGCTGGATGTCGACTATGCCCGAAAACTCGGAGTGGACGTCGACAGCTTGCTCATCTCGCAACCCGACACCGGCGAACAGGCGCTCGAGATCTGTGAGATTCTGGTGCGCTCCGGTGCGGTAGACGTCGTAGTGGTGGATTCGGTTGCCGCGCTCGTTCCGAAGGCGGAAATCGAAGGCGAGATGGGTGAGAGCCACATGGGGCTGCAGGCGCGTCTCATGAGTCAGGCGCTTCGCAAGCTCACCGGCGCGATCGCTCGCTCGCGCACGTCCGTGATCTTCATCAATCAGTTGCGTGAGAAGATCGGCGTGATGTTCGGAAACCCCGAGACGACGACCGGCGGCAAGGCGCTCAAGTTCTACGCGTCGCTGCGCCTCGACATTCGTCGCATCGGACCTGTGAAGGAAAAGGAAGACGTCGTCGGCTCGCACGTCCGCGTGAAAGTGGTGAAGAACAAGGTCGCGGCTCCGTTCCGCCAGGCCGAATTCGACATCATGTACGCGGAAGGGATCAGCCACACGTCGCTGCTGGTCGACATCGGCGCCGAAGCGAACATCATCGAGAAGTCCGGGGCTTGGTATAGCTACAACGGACAGAAGATCGGACAGGGTCGGGAGAACGCGAAGCTGTACCTCAAGGACAATCCCGCCCTGCAGACCGAGATCGAGGAGAAGGTGCGGGTGCTTCTCGGCATGGTGACGACCAAACCCGAGGTCGAGGAGTTGGCCGAGGAGGAGTAGTTGCGCCGCGACTCTACCCGAGCCGGGGAGAGGCACTCTGACTCAAATGGGACCCGGAAACTCTCATTTGGGACAGGGCGTCGCTCCCCGGTTCTTTTTGAGTCACGAATCACCCGTGACTTGTGATGCCTAACCAAACGTCGACGTATGAGCGCGCGCTCAAGCTCCTCGGCTTCCGCAGCCAATCGGCGGCGGACCTGCGTCGGCAGCTTCTTCGCAAAGGTGAGGCCCTCGCCGACGTCGAGATGGCGATCGAGCGGTTGCGGGATCAGCGGTACCTCGACGACGCCGATTTTGCCCGGCAGTTTGCCCGGACGAAGCTGCTCGCGGTTGGCGCGTCCCGCCGCAGAATCGTGCAGGAGCTGTCACGACGCGGTGTCGCCCGCGACGTCGCCGACCAGGCGATCGAGGAGCTCCGGGAGAACGACGGCATCGATCCGGCAGCCGCGGTCCGGCGAGTGGCGGCAAAGAAGTGGCTGTCGCTGGCGCGATTCGACGATTTCACTCGGCGGCGCCGCCTCTATGCATTTCTCGCTCGACGCGGCTTCGATCCCGACGAGATCAAGACCGTTATGACTGCGCTCGGCGAGGCGATCGATCCCTAGAGTTGCGTTGGGGAATCATCGACGCATTCGTATATTCCGCGCATATGCGTGCCGCCGAGATCCGTAGTCGATTCCTTCAGTATTTCGAGCGCAACGCACACGCCATTCGCCCGAGCTCTTCGCTCGTCCCCGCCGACGATCCCACGCTGTTGTTCACGAACGCGGGGATGGTCCAGTTCAAGAAGGTCTTTCTCGGGCTGGAAGAGCCGCCGGGCGGTAATCGCAGAGCGACCACGGCGCAGAAGTGCGTTCGTGCCGGCGGCAAGCACAACGATCTCGAGCAGGTCGGCCACACGTACCGGCATCATACGTTCTTCGAGATGCTGGGCAACTTCTCGTTCGGCGACTATTTCAAGCGCGACGCGATCCGATTCGGCTGGGAGTTCGTCACCAAGGAGCTCGGCATCGACCCCAAGCTCGTCCGCGTCAGCGTGCACTACAAGGACGACGAAGCCCGCAACCTCTGGCGCGAAGTAGCCGGCCTTTCGAACGAGCGCATTTACGGCCTGAGTGACAAGGACAACTTCTGGCAGATGGCGGACACTGGCCCGTGCGGCCCGTGTTCGGAGATCTATGTCGACCTCGCGCACCTGGCGAAAGACTGGCGGTTTCCAGCGGACGTAAAGGCCGAATGGACGGAGCTGAAGCGCAAGGAGTTTTCCCTCGATGCATTCGTCGAAGGCGCGGAAGCGGGCCGCTTTCTCGAGATCTGGAATCTCGTGTTCATGCAGTACGACCGGCAGCAGGATGGAACGCTGGTACCGCTGCCGAAACCGTCAGTCGACACGGGAGCGGGCCTCGAGCGCATTTCTGCCGCCCTGCAAGGCGTGACAGACAACTTTCACACGGATGTGTTCCGGCCCCTCATCGATCGCGTGGAAAAAGTCGTCGGCATCAAGTACTGGGGGCAGGAAAACCCATCGTTCCGTGTGCTCGCCGACCATGCGCGCGCCGTGGCGTTCCTGCTCGCGGATGGAGTGTTTCCGTCGAACGAAGGACGCGGATACGTGCTGCGCCGGATTCTCCGCCGCGCAGTGCGACATGCGTGGTTGTTGGGGCGCAGGGAGCCAACGCTCGTCTCGGTCGTCGAAGTCGTCATCGAGTTGATGGGCGACGTGTATCCGGAGCTGCGCCAGCGGGCCAAGCACATCGTCGAAACGACTCGAGTCGAGGAGCAGTCGTTTCTGGCGACCATCGAAGGGGGCCTCAGCCGATTCGATCAGATCGCACCGGCGCACACGGCCGACGGCAGTCTCGATCTCCACGGCACGATCAGCGGCGAAGACGCCTTTCGTCTGTACGACACCTTCGGATTCCCGATCGATCTCACCGAGCTCATGGCGCGCGAGCGCGGGTACGTCGTAGACATCGCGGGCTTTGAAGCCGCGCTCGACACGCAGCGTCGCCGGTCCCAGGAGGAGCGTCGGTCGAAAAAACTCGGCGTCGAAGCCGACACGCTTGGCGATTTGTCCCAGTGGCAGGTCGCGAAGGGCAGCACGACCGCGGACGTCGCGTTTGTCGGCTATGACACGGTCGAGATCGAAACGCAAGTAACCGCGATCCGGCATCTCGACAAGGGACGCATCGCGGTGCTGTTGCGCGAAACGCCGTTCTATGCTGAATCCGGGGGCCAGATCTCCGATCATGGCGAGATTGTCGGCGACGGGTGGCGCGTGGAGGTCGCCGACGTTCGCAAAGTAGACGGTCGGCCCGCCGCGGTCGGGACGATCACCGGCACGTTCAAGTTCGGGCGAGTCGTGGCGCGTGTGCCGAGCCAGCGGCGACGCGACACGGAGCGCAACCACACGGCGACGCATCTGCTGCACGCGGCGTTGCGCCGGGTGCTGGGCGACGCGGTGCACCAAGCCGGATCGCTCGTGGCGCCCGACCGGCTTCGGTTCGACTTCACGCACCATGGTCCCGTGAAGGCGGAGCGTCTCGAGGAGATCGAGAAGATCGTGAACGACGAGATTTGGCGCGCGGTCCCCGTGAACTTCCGCGAAATGCCCTTCGCCGAGGCCCGGGCCTCGGGCGCCATGGCGCTCTTCGGGGAGAAATACGG
>DATBRO010000162.1:0-3440 GCA_036560265.1 Gemmatimonadaceae bacterium
GAGAGCGTCCCCGCGGCATGGTACGCGGTGAACTCGCCAAGGGAATGGCCCGCTGCGGCCCGTACGCGATTCGCGAGCCGGTCGCGGGCAACGGCCCAGACGGCGGCACCATGGGTCAACAATGCCGGCTGCGCATTGTGCGTGAGTGTCAGCTCCTCAGCGGGTCCGTTAAAGCACAACGACGAGAGCGATGTACCGAGCGCGGCATCGGCGTCGTCGAACACCTCACGCGCCGCCGAAAACGTGTCGTACAAGTCCCTCCCCATTCCGGGCTTTTGCGAACCTTGCCCCGGAAACAGCAAGACGACGTCCATGTGTCATGCGACCCTAGAAGCGGACGACTACGGCGCCCCACGTGAAGCCGGCGCCGAATGCCACGAGGAGCACGATCGATCCTTCGCCGATTCGGCCAGTTTCGAGCGCTTCATCGAGCGCGATCGGAATCGACGCCGCCGACGTGTTGCCGAAGCGGTCCACGTTCACGTAGACCTTGTCCATCGGGATGTTGGCGTGCTTCGCCGTCGCCTCGATGATGCGAACGTTGGCCTGGTGCGGAATCATCAAATCGATGTCCGCGCCCGTGAGCTTAGCGCCGTCGAGCGCACGCGCAGCGGCGTCCGACATCGAGCGAACCGCGTGCTTGAACACCTCCCGCCCGTTCATCCGGATAAAACTCGAGCGGTCCTCGAGTACCTCGGTGCTGAACGGGCGCAGGGCACCACCGGACGGGCGGCACAGCAAGTCGCCCAGGGTGCCGTCACTCCGGACGTACGTCGACAGAATGCCACGGTGCTGTTTCGAGCGCTTGAGGATCGCCGCGCCAGCGCCGTCCCCGAACAAAACACACGTGGAGCGATCCTTCCAATCCGTAATCGCGCTCAGCTTCTCGACGCCGACAACGAGGCACGTCTCGACATTGCCCAGCGCCATCATGCCCTCGGCGACGGTACATCCATAAATGAATCCCGAGCACGCGGCTCCGACGTCGAAAGCAGCAGCCCGGCTGGCGCCGAGCGCAGCTTGCAAATCCACCGCGGCAGAGGGGAGCAAACGGTCCGGCGAGGCTGTCGCAAGGATGATCATGTCGAGCTCCCCCGCGTGCACGCCGATTTTTTGCATCGCCTCTCGCGCCGCGGTCGCAGCCAGATCTGTGCATGACTCGGTCTTGGCGATATGGCGCTCGCGGATTCCCGTGCGCTCGACGATCCACTCGTCGGTCGTTTCGATGCCGATCTTCGCGAAGTCCGCGTTCTTGATCAGCGTGGCGGGGATTCCGCGTCCCGTTGAGGCGATGTAGGCGATGGGGCGCTTCACGCGGTGCCTCCCGCCGCAGACGCCGTGCGCTCGAGACGCCGGCCGATGTGTTCATTCATTCGGCTGTCGACCGCCTGGACGGCGATCTTGAGCGCGTTCTTGATCGCGCGCGGCGAGGAGCGTCCGTGACAGATGATGCTGACGCCTTTGACGCCCAGAAGCGGCGCGCCGCCGTGCTCCGAGTAGTCGAGCTGGCGCAGCGCCGAACGGATAGTCTGCTCCTGCATTCCCTCGTTCACGAGCATCCGGATCATCAGGGGCGCGACCGCCTCATAGAACTTCAGGATGACGTTGCCCACGAAGCCGTCGCAGACCACGACGTCGAGATCTCCATAATGGCAGGTGCCGGCAGGAAGGTCCCGTCCCTCGCAGTTGCCCAGGAAATTCAGACCGGACTCCGCGAGCAATCCATGCGTCTCCTTGGTGACGACGTTCCCCTTTTCCGGCTCTTCGCCGATGCTGAGCAGACCAACCGCGGGACTCGACCGGCCGAGAATGTCCTCGGCGTACACGGCGCCCAGACGCGCGAACTGCACGAGCTCTTCGGCGGAGCAGTCCACGTTGGCGCCGGAGTCGAGGACCACGACGGGGCGCTTCGCCGTCGGGAAGATGGTTGCGATCGCAGGACGCTTGAGGCCCGCGTGAAGGCGGAGCAAGAGCATCGACGCGGCCATCTGCGCGCCGGTGTTGCCGGCCGACACGAACGCGTCCGATTTGCCGTCGGGCTGCAGGCGCAGGCCGACCATCATTGAGCTGTTCGGCTTTCCGCGGACCGCGGTGGGCTTTTCGTTCATCTCGATGACGTCGGGCGCGTCGACGATCTCGAGGCGCTTCTTTTGTCCATCCGATGACCGGCCGAGCCGATCGAGCTCCGACTCGATCGACGCGCGGCGTCCTATGAGTTGAATGGTGTGCTCGGCGTCGAGTTCAGCCAATGCTTCGAGCGCGCCGGCCACTGGCGCTTGGGGTGCGTGATCGCCCCCCATCGCGTCCAACGCGATGCGCGCCAAGGCTCAGGCTTCCCGCGCCTCTACGGCTTGCCGCCCGGCGTAGTAGCCGCACTCTGGACACACGCGGTGCGAACGCTTCATAGCCCCGCACTTGGGGCACTTCTGGAGCGGGATCGCGGGCGCCTTATTGTGCGTGTTGCGCGCGCGCTTCTTTCGCTTGGAGGTACGTCGCTTTGGAACGGCCATTGGACAAGTTGCTCAGGTAGTCGGTTGATCAGGTAGTCGGTTGATCAGCTGCTCAGTCTTTCGATTGCACTCGCCGCAGCGCATCCCAGCGCGAATCACGCGCCGCGGGACACTCGCAGGGTCCGTCGTTCAGATCCTTGCCGCACGTCGGGCAAAGCCCTTTGCATTCCTCCCGACACACCGCGTATGCCGGCACGTTCAAGATCCACTGCTCGCGAACCACGGGACGCAAATCGAGCTGGTTCGATCGCTCGTCCAGCACGTACACGTCGGGATCTTCCGCCTCCGCACTGCCTTCTTCAGCGAAGATCACGTGCGATTCATCATGCACGTGAACGGTCGCGTCCGTGAGGCAGCGGCGACATGGGATGGTGACATCCCCCGACAGCTTGCCGTGCCAGTAGAAGCGACCCGAACCCGCTGAGGAAAGCCGACCGGTCACCCGCAACAGTGCTGCGGGAACCGGATCGCCTTGCTGCCAGACCGGATCATCCGGCGACAGCTGCGCGTCGACCTGGACCGCCTTCCTTTCGACGGACCGTATGTCGAACACCAGCATGGGAGAGAAAACTATTTGTGCCCTAACGACTTATCAACTGACGAACGTCATCCTGAGCGAAGCGAAGGATCTGCTACGTATAGCCTAGATCCTTCGGCCGCTGCGCGTCAGGATGACACCAAGTCGGACTCAGCAAAGAAAAACCGTGCTTCCCTTGAAGCGTTCTCATCGCTGTCCGACGCATGGATCGCGTTTCGCTCCTTGGACTCGGCATAAAGCTTTCGCACAGTCCCCGGCTCGGCCTCCCTGGGGTCCGTCGCGCCGATCGCCTGCCGGAGAGCCGCGACGGCGCCGTTCTTCTCGAGCACCATGGGCATGCACGTGCCGGACGTCATGAAGCTCACCAGCGATTTATAGAACGGACGCTCTCG
>DATBRO010000163.1:0-4187 GCA_036560265.1 Gemmatimonadaceae bacterium
AGGGTACCTGTCCACTTTTGGGCGGGTGACTGTATCTTCGCGGCAACAACTGGAGGTCGATTCGAATGAAAAGCTGTCTCAGATCGTTGACCCTGCCGACTCTACTGTTGACCCTGATCGCCAACACCGCGCGGACTCAGCGGCCGACGACCGCACCAGCGGCCGCGGCCGCACCCGCGCTGCCTATACCTGCCGTCGGCGACATGGCTCCCGATTTCGTGATTCACGGCGCCACACGATTCGGCGTGCTTCGCGATCCAATGAAGCTCTCCGATTTTCGCGGGCAGACAGTCGTGCTTTGGCTTTTCATCAAGGCGCGGACCCGTGGCTGAACGGTGCAAATGGAGGCGTACCGTGATCAGTACGCCACGCTCTTCAACAACGGAAAGAAGGTCGTCTTGCTCGGCGTAAGCGTGGACCCCGACACCGCGCTGGCTGCCTGGGCGCGTGAGTCGAGCTACCCCGGACTGTTCGCGAACGACTCCGGTCAGGTGATTGGAAAGCTCTATGGCTCCATTCGCGGCACGATCGATCTCCGCAACTTGTTCGTCATCGGACCCGACGGGCGCATCACGCACCGCATGACGCCGTTCAACGTGCTTTCTCAGGACGCGTACACGGAACTCGACAAGGCCGTTCATCAGGCGGCGGGGGGTGCCGGACCGCCGTGACCGGAGCGGGCGCCCGCGACCAGCTCGTCGATCTGTACTCCGCCGCGATCGCCGGTGCCAACGTCGAGTCGCTGACCGCAAACGCGGTGGCGAGCGTTCCGCTGGAGCGCCGCCATCGCGTTTGGGTTTTTTCCTTCGGAAAGGCCGCGCATGCGATGGCGAATGCCGCGATTTCGACGCTGCATCGCGCACTCGCCGAAGTCGCGGGCGGAATCATCGTCGCACCGAACGGCGCGGACGCACCGAGCGGCACCATCGGTGTCGCCGTCGGAGACCACCCGATCCCGGGACGACGCTCCTTCGCCGCGGCCACGCGCATCGGGCAAGCGCTGACGCAGAAGCGTGGCGATTTAGGGATCGTGCTGCTCTCGGGAGGGGCGTCGAGTCTCATGGCGGCTCCGCTGCGAGGGATGAGTGAGCGTGATCTCTCGCAGCTGTACGAGCTCCTTCTCACCTCCGGGCTCGACATTCATCAGATGAACGCGATCCGCAAACGGTTCTCGTATTGGGCAGCCGGCCGGATGGCGCTCACACTCGCGCCGTCGCGCACGTACTGCTTCGTGGTCTCCGATGTCACCGGCGACGACCTCGCGACGATCGGATCGGGACCATGCGTTCCCGATCCGACGCGCATCCAACAAGTCATCGAGTTACTCCAGGGCTCGCAGCTGTTCGCCAAGATCTCGCCGAGCTTTCGGCAGTTCCTGCTCGACACGGCGCGCGGGGCCATCCCGGAGACACCCAAATCGAGCCACCCGGCGTTCGCGCACGTGAGCGCGCGCGTCGTCGCGAACAATTCGGGCGCACTGAACGCGGCGGCGGCCGCGGCGCGACGTCTGGGCGTTCAGACGACCGTACACACACAGCCGCTCGTAGGCGACGCCACGGCGGCGGGAGCCCGTGTGGTCGAATCGCTGCTCGCGATTCGTGATCGCGCGGAGCGCGGTACGACGCATTGCGTGATCTGGGGTGGCGAGACCACCGTCGCGATCCGCGGGCCGGCGCCCGCGGGCGGGCGGTGTCAGGAGCTGACGTTCGCTGCATCCAAGCAACTGGCGGACGCGGGCGAGCGCGCGCTTGGAATTTCTCTGCTCGCCGCCGGTACCGACGGACGCGATGGCGCGACCGACGCCGCCGGCGCGATCGTGGACGCATCGACATGGACTGCGATCGGCGCAACTCGTGACGCCGCGGCGGCGTTGAGAAACCACGAATCGTACGCCGCGCTGAAATCCGCCAACGCGCTGTTCGCTCCGGGGATCACGGGCACGAACGTCATGGACATCACGATCGGCCTCGTCCGGGCGTGACGCTGCTGGTGACGTATGATTGCTGAGTCGTGCTGATACACGACCGGGTGCCCGTCGAAGACGGGCAGCTCGTGGTCACGCCTGACGCATGACTCGCGGCAATTAAGTTTCCGAGTATGACGGTAGCGCATCCGCCCTACACCATCGGGATCATTCAGGATTCCGCGACGGACGACATCCAGGTCACCGTCGACGCGACGATCCCGCGCATCCGCGAGGCCGCAGCGCGAGGCGCGCAGATCGTCTGCCTCAAGGAGCTGTTCAACGCGCCGTACTTCGCCAAGTCCCAGCGTCACGAGCGCTTCGACATCGCCGAGCCGATTCCGGGACCGACGACGAAGACGATGCAAAAGGTCGCAAAGGACCTCGGCATCGTGCTCATCGTCCCGATCTTCGAGCGGCAGGCCAAGGGAGTGTATCGCAACTCGGCCGCGATCATCGACGCGGATGGCTCGCTGCTCGGCGTGTATCGCAAGATGCACATCCCGGACGATCCGATGTTCAACGAGAAGTTCTACTTCACGCCAGGCGACGCGGCGGCCGACGACAACATCGATCGCATCGGACGCGTCGCCAAGCAGGCGAGCGGGTTTCGCGTCTGGGAAACGCGCTTCGCGGACATCGGAGTTCTGATCTGCTGGGATCAGTGGTATCCTGAAGCCGCACGCATCACGGCGCTGCTCGGCGCGGAAGTGCTCTTCTATCCGACGGCAATCGGCTGGCATCCCAAGGAGAAGGCGGAATTCGGCCGCGCGCAGGTGGAAGCGTGGCGCACGATTCAGCGCTCCCACGCTATCGCCAACGGCGTGTACGTGGCTTCACCGAACCGCATCGGCCACGAAGACGAGCCGGGCACGGACGGCATCGAGTTCTTCGGACATTCCTTCATCGCCGATCCCTTTGGTCGCGTTCTCGCTGAAGCGGAGACGGAGCCGGCGATCCTCGTCGCCCGCTGCGATCCGCGTGTCATCGAAGACACGCGGCGCAATTGGCCCTTCCTGCGCGATCGCCGGATCGACGCGTACGCGCCGATCCTTTCCAGATATCTCGGCGCTGGTTAGTTCCGTGTTCTGGGAACTGGGAAGAAGGAAGGGGGAAGGGTCTAACTACAGGGGCGGGGACGGGGAAGGCGAGGAGGGAAAGGGAACGGTCCCCGCGCCACTTCTCCGTTCCCCTTCTCCATTCCCGCAGTTGCAGTTAAACCCTTCCCCCTTCCCCATTCCCCTTTCCCCGCAGTTATGAGGCGTTGGCCCGCCGAATGGGAACCGCACGCCGCCACCTGGCTCGCCTGGCCGCATCACGAGCCCGACTGGCCGGGAAAGCTCGCGCCGATTCCGTGGGTGTACGCCGAGATCGCGCGCATCCTGCATCGTCACGAGCGCATCGAAATCCTCTGCCGCGACGAGGCGGTCCGCGAGGATGCGCAGCGGCACCTGAAGTCGCACGGCGTGAAGACCAACGTCCGGATGCATCTCGTGTCGACGGACCGCGTGTGGCTGCGCGACTCGAGCCCCATTTGGGTCGAGAACGGGAAGAAGCTCGAGCTGGTGAACTTTCGCTTCAACGGGTGGGCGAAGTACGACAACTACGCGAACGACGAAAACGTTGGAAAGGCAATCGCGAAGATCACCGGAGTTCCGCGCGTCGAGCCACTGCGTCCGGTTGGCGAAGGACGCGTGGTGCTCGAGGGCGGCGCGATCGACACCGACGGCGAGGGCACGCTGCTCACTACAGAAGAGTGCCTCCTGTCGCCGGTGCAGGCGCGGAACCCCGGGCTCACGCGCGAGGACTACGAACAGGTCTTTCGCGAATGGCTCGGCATCCGCGAGACCATTTGGCTGGGTGAGGGCTGCGTGGGCGACGACACGCACGGTCATGTGGACGACGTCGCGCGCTTCGTCGCACCGGGTGTCATCGTGCTCGCGTACGAAGACGATCCCGCGGACGAGAACCACTCTCGCTCAGTGGACAACCTCAGACGGCTGAATCTCGCTGGGGGCTCCGCCGGCGCACTGAAGATCGTGAAGCTTCCGTACCCGCGTCCGGTGATGATGAACGGCGAGCGCCTTCCCGCGAGCTACGCGAATTTCTACGTCGCGAATCGCGTCGTGATCGTTCCGACATTCAACGACGCCAACGATCGCGTGGCGCTCAGCGCGCTCGCCCAGCTGATGCCCGATCGCGAGGTCATCGGCATACACGCGGT